>NZ_FJVE01000006.1:331047-659594 GCF_900078195.1 Clostridium sp. Marseille-P299
AACAAATATTTGTTATCATTTTACCTTCCTCTTTCAAAATTGAATAAATGCGATAAAACTCATCTTCTGACATAACGGTATAACCCATCTCAACAGGATTATCGTACGACAAGCTCATCCCATTGGGGAGATTAGTATCATTTGCTTCCGCAACAGCGAGAAAAGGGGCACCATCCTTCAGCAATTCCGAATGAAAGTAATTTCCATCTTCATTTAGCACATGATACCCTAGTTCAAGTCCAAATGTATTACAATATAAATCAACAGCTTCTTTACTATTTTTTGCGTAAATACCTATTCCAAGACTCATAATTCATCTTCTCCTAACTTAAAACACAACTTCTAATTTGTCTGCATCTCTGTAAATTGGAATTTGTCTACTTTACCTTAAATCGATAGAACTTTCCAACGGTATGAATTTCTCCACCATTACATTCATAAGGTACTTCCTTTTCAAATGAAAATCCTAACATTGTAATAACCTTTCCAGAGGCAGGATTTTCTTTGGCATGTACTGCAATACATTCCGTCATCCCCAATTCATTTATCGCATAATTCATAACTTTTTTCATTGCTTCTGAAATATAACCTTTCCCCCAATATTTCTTCCCAAGATTATATGAAATGTCCCAATTGTTTTCATCATCATTAAAAAAGACAAGACATGTTCCGATAATCTCCAGCGTTTCTTTTAATACAATAATCCAGCGTTTCCATTGATTGTTGTCAATTTGATTAAGTTCATAATTTACAAATTTCTTTGCTTTCTCAATATCCGAACTTGCTTTCCAGCACATATATCTTGAAACATCTTCATCTTGCATCCAACAATCAAAAATCAATTTTACATCATCAATTAGAACCTCCCTTAAAAGGAGTCTCTCTGTTTCTATCCTTGGTGTTCTCAACATCAATCACCTCCACAAATTCAAATTTATTACTGCAGTATTGCAAAATCTTTAATTTAAAATTGGAAGATACAGAGAATTAAATCAATATGCAACTTACCAATATTATACATTTCAAAATAAAGGAAGTCAATCACACTCTGAAAGTGTAATACTACACTTTCCCGAAGTGTACACTTCTTCACATGACATGATAACGGTTACTCGTTATATCTTCGAGTAAACGGTTATCTTTTTTGTTTTTTCAGATATCGCTATTCAGATAATGGCATATTAGGTTTGTATTTATCATGAAAGGAGTAAACAAAACAAACTAAAATTTAAAAATTAACAAACAAATGAAACAACAGACTGAAAACAAATTTTATTTTTGTTTTCGTAAGGTGCTATCAGTTTACTGGTAAAACCTTATAGCTGGTAAGTCAGCTGCCTGTAAGAAAAAAAAGAAGAGAGAACGAAGTTCTCTTGACTCAAGACGTATCTGTAGTTGAATTTTATTGAACAAACCACTGTTTTTGAGATTGTAGACCATTAAAAATCACTCCGTTAATAATGGTCAGGCTGGATACCCTTCGACTGTATCCTTAGGAGTAATAATCACTATGCCCTGTGATTTAAATAAATTGGGCGTGCTCAGCTTTAACTTATAAATACAATCAAAGGACGTGGTAAAAATGGCTCGTAACAGAGAAAAGAAACACCAATCATTGGTTCATCAGGTGGAGATGAAATTAAAATCAAAAATGGCAATTGGTCATTCGAAATATGATGACCAGAGGGCAGAACGTACACTATTGAAAGAAAAGCGGAAAAAGGATTCTAAGGCAATGTTAAGTTATCAAGAACGTATTACCATACATAAGATTTATACTTGGAGTACCTTTCAGGATTATCAGAAACATGCCTGTTACTTTGTTAAATGGTGCAAGGAACGTTATGGATGCAGGATGCTTTCCGAGTGCAGGCAGTATGTAGATGAATGGCTTAAGGAAAGGGCTGTGCTGGCTCCTCATTCTCAGAAGCTGGAAGCATGTGCACTAGCGAAGGTTTTTGACTGTACGACAGAGGATTTTATTAAAACAGCAGTACGACATAGGTCTGGTATTACAAGAAGTCGGAAAGCTGCAAAACGTGATAAGAATTTCTCTGAAACTAAGAACAGGGAATTCATAGAATTCTGTAAAGCCACCGGATTACGTAAAAAAGAATTGAAATGTTTAAGGGGAACACAATTAGTCTTTAAGAACGGAATTTATTACATAGCTGTTACCAGTGGAGCAAAAGGTGGCAGATACCGTGAATCCCCTATCATTTCAAATGTTGATGCAATTGTAAATCGAATGAAGGAAGCCGGAAACGGTAAAGTATGGACATATGTTCCTGATATGGATGTTCATTCTTATCGTAGCGATTATTGTACCGAAATCTATACTACATTAGCAAGACCGCTAGAAAAGATACCGCGGAACGAACGCTATCATTGCAGAAGTGACCTAAAAGGCATTTGCTATGATAAGCGTGCTATGCTAATCGCTAGCAGGTGCCTTGGCCATAACCGAATTAATATCATTGCAGAACATTACATCCGCTAACTCTTATGCCCGCAGGATCTGCGGGCATATTGTTGTAAAAAAGCTTCGTTTTTAAACTCTCCTATCATATTGTTCTATGAAACACGAAACAAAGTGTTAAAAAACAATTAACAGGAGGTCACATGATTATGCTTGATGCATTATCTATCTTGCAGGAAGCTTATGAATGTGGTATCTTGGATGCAACAGAAGTCGCAATAAAAATAAATATGACCAAAGAAAACTTTGTAAAAAAGCGTCATCCATATTCCATAAGCTCCAGAAAGGATGGACGCTTCATAACCACCGTAAGGAAAGAAGACGAAGAAAGACAGCAGATAGCCGCACCATCATATGTAGAACTGATTAGTAAGCTTTACGATTATTACAATGACCGCAAAAGTGATTATACTATCAGCGATTTATATGAGATGTGGATAGAAAAGCGAGGAAAGCAGTCTGTAGAAGGTACTATCGATATTAAGACTGTCAAACGGGATGAACAGCACTGGCGTAAGTATTACGCCGGAAGCAAGCTTGTCACAATTCCCTTAAGGAAAATAACCACCAGAATGCTGAATGATTTTCTGAATGATTCCATTACCACATTTAAGTTTTCCCGTAAGGAATTCAACAACATGAAAACTATCTTAAATGCAGTCTTTCAGATAGCAATGGATAAGGAGATTCTATCGGTAAATCCACTTCTCAATTCGCATACGGACGTAAAGTTCCGCTCCATTCAAAAGAAAAAGGATGGTTCTAGGCTCTATCTGGAAAAAGAAATGGAAATCCTTGAAGACTTTCTCTATCAGCAAGGAACCATTGAAGCCTATACGATTTTAATGGATTTCCAAATCGGAACAAGGATAGGTGAACTGGTTGTTCTGCAAAAGGAAGATATGCTTGATGGTGAAGTCTATATTCACAAGATGGAAATTGTCGATGAGGAAAGAGTAGACGGAGTATATATCCGCAAAGGCTATAAAGTTGTGGAATATGTGAAACATGATATTTCCTCTGGCTATCGGACTGTTCCTTTAACAAAAAAGGCAAAAAAGATTCTGGAAGAAGTAAAAAAGCTCTCACCTGACAGTGAATATCTTTTCACGCAGTCAAATGGTGAAAGAATGACGAGCAGAAGCTTTAACTATTGGTTGGAGAAGTATTGTAGAGATGCTGGAATAACGTTTAAGAGCAGTCATTGTATCCGAAGAACCTTTGCTAGCAGGTTGTATGCAGAGGGCATGCCTTTAGAGGAAATCAGTGTGTATATGGGTCATGAAGATACTGATACAACGAAAGGTTATATCTACAATTACAACGAAATCGAAAAGAATCGTGCCTATATGGACAAAGCATTATAGCGATTCGAGTACGTAAAAGGATGTTGCACACATCCTGCACACATGATTTCTAGACACAAAAAAACAGGAAAGCCTGAATTTACTAGCTTTCCTGCCATTTTTCATTAAGCACGAGACGGGATTCGAACCCGCGACCCTCGCCTTGGCAAGGCGATACTCCACCACTGAGCCACTCGTGCATATTAAGTTGTTTCAATTCGTTTCGCTTAACGCAAGATATAATATACATTATGAAACTTGTTTTGTCAATACTTTTTTAAATTTATTTTTCATTTTTTTATTTCATCTTCTAACTTTGAAAAACCTATGACTGGAATCAATATATGCATACTATATTTCTTTCTCAAAACATACATACTATTCTAATTATTACAAATAATAACCCCCGTAAGCATTTCTACTCTTTATATCAAAACAAAACATATCATGGAGGTATTATTATGTCTTATGTTGCTCCTGAAATTAGAGATCGTTTTGAATCTCTATCACCAGCCTTGAAAAATATTATCTTAGAAAAGAATGTACAGCTAAATACAATTCATGATCTAATTCGAGTTCTTGAAGAAATTGTCTCTGAAGCAGAAAATGAAAATTAATCGCTTTGCTCTTTTAATCCAAATCCTTTTTAGGAGCATTGGATTAAAAGAGCAAAGCATTTTAAATTTTATATATATGATTTAATCTTATAGACTTTCTTCTTAAAATTAGTTATCTAATAACATAAAGGAACGCTCCACAAGTTCAATATTACCGCTTGAATTATGAATAGTTACATCTCCGATATCTTCTTGTTTATTCAATAAATCTTTTTCTTGTAATCTTCTTTGTAACTCTTTTGCAGTTCCTAGGCTTCCATCTATAATCTCTGTTTTAGGACCTATTACTTTAGTAATAGCCTCTTTTACAAATGGATAATGTGTACAACCAAGTACAATCGCATCAATTCCCATATCTTTATATGGTCCTAATTTTTCATTTAAATATTGATGCAACTCTTCACTATCTAACTCTCCTCTTTCCACAAATTCCATTAATCCAGGACAAGGAAGAGGGATGATTTCTGCTTCATCTTTATGTGACATCATTAAATTATGAAATTTTTCTTCTTGTAAGGTCATAGTCGTTGCCATAATAATAATTTTTCCGCCTGGATAGGATGTAACTGCTGGTTTTAATGCTGGCTCCACTCCTATGATTGGTATGTCACTGTATTTTTCCCGCACGGCAGTGATTGCTGCACTTGTTGCAGTATTGCAAGCTACTACAATTGCCTTTACACCTTGATTTAATAAAAATTCTACATTATGCATCGTCAAAGCTTTCACTTCTTCTACTGTCTTCATTCCATAAGGAGCATTCTTAGAATCTCCATAATATTCATAATTTTCATTTGGTAAAAGCTTGATAGTTTCTTTTAAAATGCTTATTCCTCCCAAGCCTGAATCTATAAATCCTATTGACTTTTCACTGTGATCCATCTTTTTACCCATTGCATATTACCTCGATTTCGATGTAATTCTGCCATAAATAAAAGGTTGAAAGAATTATTTATGGCAGCCCTTTCTAAATTTATATTTTCTTTCAATCTTCTCAATCAATTTTTAACTCATTACTTCTAGAATACACAATTTAATAAAAAAATACAACCCATTCCTAATACGTAATTTTTAATCTAACTTGCATGATTATTCGTTCGTAATAATATAATGAAGTAATGAAATCACATGTATTAATATATTCGAGTTTATTTCATAAGTTTAATCTAAATTTTTTCATCAATACAATATTAAACAATAAATATATAAAAACATATGGAGGTTACCATGGGCATTTTATCAAAACTATTTTTAAAACCAAAACAAGTTACCGTACAGAGCACCAATAATAATCGTCAAAATGTTGATAGTAATAATTATTGGGCCTGCAAAAAATGCGGTACACATAATTCCAATTCTTCATTAAGTTGTAAAGATTGTGGTACATACAAATAATGAAAAAGGCAGACGCAATTAATAATTTTCTATGAGCACTCTATGTTTTCCATCATCAAAAACATAAAACACTCATAGAAAAATCTATATTGCGACTGCCTCTATTTTTTATAAATCAATTTCTAGAGCGATCGGACAATGATCACTTCCTAAAACTTCTGGATAAATAATACTATCTTTAATCTTTTCACGTATATCATTGGATACTACAAAATAGTCAATACGCCACCCAATATTCCTTGGTCGAGCTGCTGCACGGTAAGACCACCAAGTATATTGTTCTTCCTTATCTGGATATAAGTAACGAAAACTGTCTGTGAAACCAGCTTCTAAAAGGTTTGTGAACTTATCACGTTCTTCATAGGAAAAACCTGCATTTCCAATGTTTTGTTTTGGATTTTTAAGATCAATTTCTTCGTGGGCTACATTTAAGTCTCCACACATAATTACAGGTTTCTTCTTTGACAATTCCACTAAATATTCTCTAAAACAATCTTCAAATTCCATACGATAAGGAAGTCTTGCTAGTTCATGCTGTGAGTTTGGAGAATAGCTTGTTACAACATAGCAATTTTCAAACTCTAAAGTAATGACTCTACCTTCATCGTTATATTTTCCATCAATTCCGTTAATTACTGCAATTGGTTCCTTCTTTGAAAATATAATAGTTCCAGAATATCCTTTCTTATCTGCTGAGTTCCAATACTGATGATAGTTTGGAGTTAAAACTTCAGCTTGTCCCTCTTGCATTTTACTTTCCTGAACACAAAAAATATCTGCATCCATTTCATTAAAAAAGTCCATAAAGCCTTTTGTCATGCAGGCTCTTAATCCATTCACATTCCATGAAATTAACTTCATGTTTCCTCACTCTCCTTTTATTCAAATTAATCGTTTAGTTTCAAAAATAATCCACTCTCATCAAATTGAACATTTATCCTTTTTTTCGAAAAATATTCTTTTATAACCTCGTGCATTTCATCGTATTTACCTTCGGTACCACAATTACTTAATGGTTCTATATTTATGGATTGTCCTCCACAGCTATCTCTTAAATGTATTCGAAAAGATAATCCTTTTTCTTCTAATATATGATTTAATTCTATGATTTCTTGAAATGCTATAATCTTCATAGTTACCTCTTTTCTAGGATATTTCTAAAAAATCAAACCTACTTTTTAATTAATTTTCATGTAATATCCTCATTAAAATTTATATCACGTATTATTTTTCTTTCAGATCATTCATTTGATGTTGTTTATTATTCTATCTTTACTATAACATTAGACTTGTCGCTACGCAATGGAAAGCTTGGAAGCAATATTTTGAAAATAAAGTTCATATTATATTGAATCTGAGAAATACTACTATTAAACTAACTATGAAAGGATATATAAAATGAAAGATAATGAATTTGATATTTCAAATATAAAACCATTAACCGATATTTTAGCTAAAAATCATCCTAATTTAAATAGTGCTCCAGATACACCCCCAGAAGAAAATGCTGCAAAACCAATCGGTATGATTAAGCAAATGACCAATGCAACAACGAAGTATACCTATGAAGATTGTGATTACGATAAAATAACCAATAAGAATGAATAAATGATAAAAGGGCCATCCAAAATGATTTTCCACATAAGTTAAACCTAGAAATTTAATTTATGGGAGCTCAGCTTGTTATGGCTCTTTTATCTTTAATGAAAGAAGTTTTTAGCTTTCATAATCCAATACATAAGCAATACGTGATATCATTTCAGGATGCTTCTCTTTATAATAATTTATAATGTTCCCTGTATCCATACCTGTAATCTTATATTTTTGTCCATTTTTAACCTGAATAAAAAGATCGTTCTTAAATTCATCCTTTTTCCTTTGAATCTTCGCCTTTTGTGCATAAATCCCTTGAATATCCTCTACCGGAAACACAACGGTTTTCGCACCTTTATGACAAAATGTATAGGTATTCCCTATTCTAATGTCACCTTGAAACGCTTTACCTTCTTCATATTCTTTTTTTATGTAAGATACCTGCTCTTTATTTAAATTCGCTAATTGTCTTTTGAAGTTCCTTTGATAGCCGCCTGTTAATGCTTTAATAACACGTATTATAATTATCAGGAATAAAACAATGCCGCTTCCACCCCAGAGTAATAAAATGAATGGATCGTTATATGCTTTATATGTTGTTTGCAAGATATAAGGTAATATTTCGGTAGAAGCATCTAATTCTATCCCTTGTTCTACTAAATATTTATCAAACGCTTCTTTTTCTTGAGTATTCATTTTTCTAAGAATACCTGAAAATTTAAGTGTTGACGTTCCCTTAGTCTCATTTCCTTTTAACATTTCCAATGTTTGTTGCTGTAATGAAGACATGAAATTATGTAATCTATAGTCCGCCTGTACAGCAAAATAGGTTTTATGTCCATTATACGATGCTAAAAAATCATTTGCAGGTATACCAGCTGATTTATCACTCATAAACGATGTATAAATAGCATCTATCTCAACACTAACCAACTTATTATCCATATTATTTTCTGATATTGTAAGTATATCCTTAGGTCTTTGGAATAATGATATTGTCTCTTTAGCAAATACAAAGCAAAGTATAATTGCAATAATAATTACAGCCTTCATGGATTTTAATACTCGTTTTGCAGATATAAGTCTCATTTTTTTAAACATATTTTTATCCCCCAATTATAGTTTTTTAAATTTGACTAAGACGATTTATATTAACTACGAGAAAGCAATCACCTCTTTTGCCCCAATTCCTTGGAACCCTGAATTTAGTAATTGAAATATTTTCTATTTATCCAATTATACAATATATTACATTTTCTACAAGATTTATTGCGTCAATGATGCAAAATCCTGTCTCAATTTCCAGCACCAGGAATATGTTTTTCTTGCTTTTATTTCCTACCATTAAAAAACACCTTCATACCTAGATTCAGTCCAGGTTTAGAAGGTGTACTCCAATTTTAAAATAGTTTTTTCTTTTTAAAAAATATAATACAAGCTACTACAACAAAAATACTTAACAAAATTACTGATATGTACCCATATTTCCAAGTTAGCTCGGGCATTGTTGTAAAATTCATTCCATACCATCCTACTATAAGAGTCAATGGTAAAAAGATCGTTGTAACTACAGTAAATACTTTCATTATACGATTCAAGTTATATTCTAATGTAGCATCGTAAGCTTCTCTTAGATGAATTAAACCATCACATAAAGCCTGGGTATTACTACTTAAACGTGTTACTTTATCTGTAAATATTTTAAAGAATCTAAGATTCTCTTCTTGGAAAATATCATTTTCATTCTCTTGCAATTCTTCTCCAATATCAATTAATTGCTCATAGTAATTTTTTTGAATCAATAATCGGTTCTTAAGATAGAAAATGCTTTTATTTAAATCTTCATCAACATTTCCCTCGACTAAATCATGCTCCATTTTTAAAATATTCGCTTCTGTTTGCTCTAATGCTTTACTACCGCCTCCCACCAAGCCTTCTAGGATGCCATAAATAATTTTTTCAATTGTTAATTTCTGAGTGAATCGACGGATTGCCTTTTCAAACATCTCTTTTGTACTTCCATCTCGATCAACGATTTCAATTAAAACAAATAAATTCTTCGTAATATAAAATGCAATACGGTCACTTTCTTCACGCAAATCTAAAATGTTTACAATATTAATATAACCAAAAGTAAAATCATCATATACATCAATACTATTACGGAAATGTGTCTGATCTGCAAAGCCCTCCGTAATTAAATATTCGGAAATGCCAAGTTGTTTATAGCATTTTTTTAATTCATCCATTGTTAGATATCCAATGTTTATGTTGTCTGATTGTATGTCATTTAGTTGAATGTTATCTAGTGATACTTCTACTAATTTTGAATCACGAATGGAATAAAACATAACACCCTCCAATATTTAATTTATTCTTCTTTTGAAACACCAGCTACGATCCATTCCCTATCTTTTCTTCTCATCAAATTCCCCCACTTTCTATTATCCCGTTACCTACTTAAATAAAATGAAATTTCTAAATACAGCGCGATTATGTATATTTTTTATTTAGTTACCTAAGATAAGCATGTTATATTATAGTTTATCACTGCTTTTTAATAATTTAATCTTAGGCTCTTTCAGTTACTTTTTTAACGGAACGAACTGTATGTTAACATAAATTATATCTTATTCTCTAATTTTGACAACCTTTTTATATTTCATTTAAAAACAGGTATTTTACTAATTAAATAAAACTTATAAATTTTTTAATTTTTTTTTATTTTAAGCAACTTTTTTAATATCATACACGTCTAATTATTAGAACAGGAAAGGAGGAAGAGCATTTAATGAATAGGGGAAACATAAGTGATCTGGTAGAAGAAGAAATATTAAATTCTTACGAATCATTATATCATTTAGCATTTACTTATGTTCATAACGAAAATGATGCTATGGATATCGTACAAGACAGTGTTTATAAGGCGATTAAAAATGCGAGCAAAGTAAAGAATGAAGCCTATATAAAAACTTGGATTTGGCGAATTGTCATTAATTCTTCCTTGGATTATATACGGAAGCAAAAAAAGGTAGTTCCTTTTGAAGAATGCTATGACGCGATAACCGAGGATTATCATAAGGATTTCGATACCATTGATGCTTTAAATGTACTTGATCCAAAAGAAAAATCTGTTATTATACTTCGTTTTTTTGAAGATAAAAAATTAAACGAAATCGCAGATATTTTAGATGTGAATTTAAACACAATCAAGTCAATGTTGTATCGCAGTCTACGAAAATTAAAAGTTGAATTAATGGAAGGAGAAGGATTTTCATGAAAAATAATAAACTAGATGATATTCATACAGATTACAAAAATATTGCGATCCCTGAGGACCTAAGACGAAGAGTTGAAGAAACAATTAAACAAGCAAAGGAGGAAACAGCCATGAATAAGTCAAAAAACAAAGTGTTTAAAATTATGAAAGGAACGGCTGGAACTGCAGTAGCTGCAATGCTAGCCATTACGGTATTAGCAAATGCAGATTATACGATTGCTAATGCGATGAATCAAATACCAGTAATCGGTAATATTGCCAAAGTAGTTACATTTAGAACTTATGAGAAAAATGAAGGTGACATGGAAGCAAAAGTTGATGTTCCAAAAGTTACAATCGATGGAGATACTAACCTAAATGAAGCAACCAACAATTTAAACAAAAGTGTTGAAGAATATACAAATGAAATCATAGCTATGTTTGAGAAAGATGTTGCTACATATGGAGAATATGGCAAAGAAGATCTTAATACTAGCTATAAAGTGATAACTGATAACGACAAGTTATTTTCACTAAGAATTGATACAGACATTGCGGTTGGCAGTTCCGATTCATTTTCTAAAATTTATCACATTGATAAATCCACTGGAAAAGAAATTGAATTAAAGGATTTATTCCAAGAAAATTCGGATTATGTAACAGCAATCAGCGAAAATTTAAAAGCACAGATGCGTGAACAAATGAAAACCGATGAAAATGTGTCTTACTTTGTTGATACTGATATTGAAGCTGATAATTTTAAATCAATCAAAGAGGATCAAAATTTCTATATCAATGAAGATGGAAAACTTGTTATCGTATTTGATAAATACGAAGTTGCACCTGGTTATATGGGCAAGATCGAGATGGTTGTACCTACAGATGTAATTGAGAATATTGTTAACGACGGATTTGTAAAATAATTCGATCAAGGCAATATAATAAAAAATGAAAATAGAAGAAGAAAAATAAGAAGAACAAAATAAATTAATTTATAGTATACCAAATAAAACCTACTATCTATGTTTGCGAAGAATGAAATACTGGTAAGCAAATGAACTATCCCATCATTTGCTTACCAGTATTTTTAAGTTATCTACATTTCTCTCTTAACTTCCTTTCTCTTTAAAACTTTCATTCTTTTTATATCTTCCTTCCTATCTGTCCTGCCGGATAGTAATAAGAAAAGATAAAAGCCCTATGTGAAAATTTTATAAAAATTTATATCGAGGTTTTTCTTCTCCGAACAACCAATAACGTAAATAATCATCCACAACAATGGCGATTACTGCTAATAAGCACCATATTAGCGAATATCTTAAACTTATCTGACCAAGAAAATTAAATTTAAAATCTGAATAATCCCATATATCCCACTTAAAAATGATGTTTATTATAATTCCTGAAATAAGTTCCATCAATGTAATAAGCAACCCACCAATGATTGATTGTTTCCATAACGGTGTTTCCCACTTTAATATTTCATTAATTAAGCCACATGCAATAAAAGCAATTCCCCCTACAAAAGCCATGCTCCAATGACTAAATCCCCGGGAGATTACTTCCATTAGAAAATAAGTTATGCCACCTATGGCAAATAATATAAAATATTTAAGCACTATCTTATTTGAATTCTCCCCTAAAAAAGTTCGTATGTACTTTAACATCTTTAAATAAAATTTCATTGATATTGTATCCTCACTAATCATTTTATTTTGAAGTAAGTGCTTCCATGCCATAGCCTATCGGGTATAAATATTGATCTGTTCCTATATCATTAATTGATTGGTACCAAGGCATGGGAAGCTTTCCAACAAACGGAACTTTCCCCACTAAAACATTGGTAACTCCATCTCCCTCAGTGCCAGGAAGATAACACATTACCACAGCGTCCCAATGCTCTAGGTATTCACTAATAATAACATTTCTTCCTGCTACAATTAGTGTTATTGTTGGTTTTTTTAATGACTTTGCTAGCTCTATTGCTTTCTCATTTCTAACTAGCCCACAAGAACCAGTGATACTAAGATCACTGGTATCGCCTTCCCATTCTGCATATGGTATCTCACCAACACAAAGTATAGTAACATCTGCATCTGCCGCTTTTGTTGCATCCGTAATGATTTCTAAATTATACTCTTTTGCAATATCTTGTAATCCGTCTAAAATAGTCGTACTTCCTTTTACATATCGTTTATTATTAGAATCTTGTTTTCCTTGCCAAGTAACTGTCCAACCTCCGCTTAAAACGCCACTATCATTTGCTGCAGGTCCGGTAACAAATATTTTTTGTCCCTGCTTTAAAGGAAGTAGATTATTATCATTTTTTAATAGTACAAGGCTCTTCTCCACTAACTGTCTTGCAATATCACGGCTTTTATCCTCACCAAGTTCTTTAATGTTCATCGTTAGCTTCTCTTGCATTGGGTCCTCAAAAATTCCAAGATTAAGTTTTACTGTAAGAATTCTTTTCACTGCATCATCAATTCTCTCCGTGGTGATGCTCCCCTCGTTTACTGCTCCAATGATATAATGATAACAGTCTAAGTAATATTGCGGTTCCATTAACATATCAATTCCTGCATTTACTGCAGTGATTACTTTTTCTTTTAAAGAATTCCCTTCGATATTATGTATGGATTCCCAGTCACTGACTACAAATCCTTCGAATCCCATTCTACCCTTTAGTTCGTCCGTAATTAACTGTTTATGTTGATGTAATTTCACGCCATTAATACTTCCGTGGTTTACCATGACGGTTGGTACTCCAGCATCAATCACTTTTTGATACACGTTTAATAACTCTTTTATTTCATCATCGGATAATGTAGCATCTCCTCTATCAATTAGATAATTACCTTCACCAGTATTATATTCTGCATTTCCATCGGCTATAAAATGCTTTGCACATGGTATGACACCATTTTCTAATTGTCCTTTTACAAAAGCGGAACCTAATTTGGCAACCAGTTCATAATCTGAGGAATAGCTTTCATAGGTTCTTCCCCAACGCGGATCCTTCGCTGCTGCAAGGCAAGGAGCAAAATTCCATAACATACCTGTTAATTTCATTTCTTCTGCTACGATTTTACCCATTTGATAGGTTAATTCTTCATCGTTTGCTGCACCTATTCCAATATTATGTGGAAATATAACTGCCCCTGCTGCCGCTTGATTTCCATGAACAGCATCCGTTCCATATAGATATGGAATCTCATGAATTCCTCCCAAAGCCGCTTTTTGAAAACCTAACACAATGTTTTTCCATCCATTTACGGAGTTATCCATTCCTTCATAGTTACTTAAAATAGATCCAAAGTCATACGCTTTCATTTCACTCTCTGTTACATGGTACATTGCTCCTTGCAGCATCTGAGCTACTTTTTGCTCTAACGTCATATTAGCTAAAATATCATCAACGTTGTATTTTTTACTCTCCTTCGTACTTTGTTGTGTATTTTGTTGTGTTATTTCTTGTGTATTATCTTGCTCATTATCTTGTGTGTTTTTTTCTATATTTGCTTGTGCATTTTCTTGTTTATTTTCATTGCCTACACTTTTTGGAGGATTAGTTTGCTTTTTACATCCTATGAATATAGCCATCATAAAACAGGCTATCATTACTACGATTAGAATCTTTTTAGGATTTATATACATTTGTTTCACTGCTAAAACACCCCTACTCTGATATTAATTGTCTTAACCAACTATTCCTTGTACATGATCAAATATTTGAATTCTAGTATATATTTTAAGTGCTTATTTCAAGTGCATGATTTCTAGTGCTTATTTTAACTACACGATTTCTATTACCTGATCTCTAGCATTTGATTCCTAGCACCTGATTCCTGAGTTTAGAATTTTAATATCATTTGTAAAGATGTTATCATCCCCTTTATATAGCTTTCATTTGGCATATCAAATTATTACTTTATATTAATGATTTATATTAACATATTTTTACTTTCTGGTCTATTGCTTATTATAGCTATTTACTTATATGAACAAGTTTCTATTACAGCAAACGAATTCGTTTCTTATAAAAAGCTAGCATCTATAAAAAACAAAAGTAGAATCACCAAGCAACTACTAAGCTGTTGTATATTAAAAATAAGTTATATCGTAAATGAATAGTGAATACATAAATAGTAGGCAGTATTAATAGATGAATACCCATTTATTAACACAGCCTACTATTAAAAATTATACGTTCTTTACATAGCATTACTTCAACAACTTAGCATCATTTTCATCAATTACCAAAGGAATTGTAGTTTCTTGCCTCCCACCACGCCAATACACCTTCACAGTAATACTCTTTTGCTCTTCTAAGAGTTTTTCAGACAACCTTTTTTCATGTTGATTCATCTGCTTTAGATTGTTCTCTAGAGATACCTCTTGTTGGTTGCTAATTACCTTCACCTCAGCAACAGATATATCAAAAGGTTGAATTTTATCGTTAGTATTCTCTGTTTGTCTAGTGATGTGGATAATTAAAAAACATATAGCCATTAATACAGATACCCCCAACACCAGTCTGCATATTAATCCAAATCGATTATTTTTCATTATTGTTCCTCCTTTGAACTATTTAATAGTGGTACCTATATGTATATATTTTATTTAAAGCGAACCTTGTGCTGTTTTCCAATCCACAAATAAATTATAGCGTTTTGTTCTAAAGCGTAATACGCAATAGTTTGGATCTTCCGGTCCATTAAAATGGTTTTTCAAACCTTCGTACCACATTTCCTTTTTCACATCTAAGTCAGTTTCTATTTCTATGGTTCCAACTAATGTAATGTTGTAGTCATCAGAATTAAAGCAAACACTTGCCTGATTACATCTGTTAATCCGATTACTTTTTGTTCCCCCTAAGCCTGTACAAAAGGTAATCCAATCAAGCCCCTCCGCCTTTGATGCAGTTATTGTGGAAGCAGTTGGATAACCATCCAAATCATGCAAGGCTAATACACAGTATGAATCCTCTCCAGTATTTTTTTGAATAATTTCAACAGCTCTTGTTATTACTTCTTGATTCATTTAACTATCACCTCATGTCATGTAGTTTTATTGACTTGACATAAACCCTTTCATATTTTTATTGCTTTCCTGTACCTTCTTTTCCTATACTTCCTTTCTTATAATTACTTTTTAAAATGCCTTCCTTCTTAACAAGGTATTATAAAGGAAAAGTTACTCTATCCCCTAAAATCTTAACAATACACCCATATATTATCATTTCAAATACGACAACAGTATGTCTTGTTTCTTATGTAAAAATATTACTTTATCCAAATTATAACATAAATCAAATAAATAACTAGAAAAATGGCTGTCGTAAAATAAATTTGGTTCATCCTGTGATTATTCACATATAAACCGCTATTTTACGGCAGCCCTATCTATATATTACTAATTATTTGTACCAATAATAAACTAATCCTTTATAATCCCTTATAAATAAAAGATCATACTATTGTCTACTTATTTTTTAATTGTTCCACTTCAATCATTAATTCCAGAATTCTAGTTTCGTATTCATCTAACATCTTATTCTTTTTCTCTAATTCTGCCTCTAAATGACTCTTTTCATTTGCTTGATCATTCGCTGGTTTTTTCGATTGATTTTCTAACTCTTCAATTCTTTTTTCTAAATGGTTTATCTCATCCATTTTAATGTTAAGTGAGTCTTGTGTTGACTTTATTCTTTCTTCTTTCTCTTTTAACGTTTTATTCAAACGATTATAATTTGTTTCTAATTCATCATACTTTTGTATTGAATCTTTTGTTTGGAATGAAAGCGCAACAAGCTTATCTTGTAATTGTGCAATTGTTTTTCCCTGTTCGTCAACCTTTTGAAACTGTTTTGCAATTGTGTTTTGTAAGGATCCAATCAGTTCAATTTTTTCACTCATTTCAGCTTCTATTTGAGAATATTTTGTTTCTGTGTTTTGTTTATCCTCTTCCACCTTTAATAACTGCTGATTTAATGAATCGAGTTGTTGTAAAAGCTCATCTTTATTATTTGTAAGTTCTTCTAGTCTAAGTTCTTGTTCTTTTAATTCACTACTGTAACTAGCTTGTTCTTTATTCAACTTACTTAATTTTTGTTCTAAATGATGGATTTGTGATTTTCTGCTAGCTAATAGATTATCTTTCTCGTCATTTTCTTCTTTTTGACTCTCTAGTAAGGTATTCATATCTTCTAGCTTTTGATCAACCTCAGCCTTCTTAATTCTCTCTTCATTAACAAGCTGTTCAAGATTTTTAATTGTTTCTTCAGATTTTGCTAAACTTAAAGTTACATTTTCTAAAGAACTTGATTTCATATGGAAATCTTCTTTTAATCTCTCTAAAATATCTTCTTTTTCTTCATTTTCATTTTGAAGTCTTATAATTGAAGCTGCCTTTTCTTCAATTTCTTTTTGAAGTTCTTGATTTTCTTCTGACTTCTCTTCGATTGCTTTTTGAAGTTCTTGATTAGCACCTGACTTCTCTTCAACTTCTTTTTGAAGCTCTTCATTTTCATCTGTCTTCTCATCGATTGCTTTTTGAAGATTGAAAATGGCACTTTCTTTCTCATCTAAAGCATTGTTTAAATCTATAATCGCATTTTCTTTTTCTTTTATCGCAGTTTGAAGATTCACAAGTTTATGCTCACGTTCATTTACGTTACTTTGAAGGGTTTCGATTATACTTTCCTTATCTCTTAAACGATTAGTAAGGTCATCTATCCCCTCTTCTTTCTCATCTAAATATTGTTGTAAGTTTTCATTTAATTCTTCTTTCTCTCTGATGTTTGAATGAAGTGATTCTATTGTGCTATCCTTCTCATTTAACTCAGTTTCAAGATTTTCAATAACTTCTTCATTTTCCTTTATTTCTGATTGAAGCTTTTCTATACAATTATCTTTGTCATCCACTTGTTTATGATATTCTTCAATTTTACTATCTCTCTCTTCGATACTGTATTGAAGATTTACGACTTCATCTTCTTTTTCTTCTAATTCATTGTGAAGTGTTGATATTTTATTTTCTTTTTCATTTACATTAACTTCAAGGTCTTTAATAGCTTTTTCCTTCTCTTGTAAGCTATTGGTTAATTCCTTAATACTCTCTTCTTTTTCATCAAGATACTGCTGCAAGATTTCATTAGTTTCTTCGTTCTCTTTTACCTTCAAATCAAGACTTCCAATTAAGTTATCCTTTTCATTCAGCTTATCATTAAGATTATTAATTATATCATCTTTTTCATTTAGCTCATTATGAAGATTATTTATTACGTCATCTTTTTCATTTAGCTCATTATGAAGATTATTTATTACGTCATCTTTTTTATTTAGCTCATTATGAAGATTATTTATTATGCCATCTTTTTCATTTAACTCAATTTGAATATTCTCAATTACTTCTTCATTTTCTTTGATATCCGATTGAAGGACTTCAATTATTTCTTCATTCTCTTCTAATTTTTTGCGAAGTTCTTTAAAGTTATTGTCTTTTTCCTCGATTACATTTTGAAGATCTATAATCTCATTTTCTTGTTTATTACCTTTAACTTCAAGTTCCTGAATTACATTATCCTTTTCTTGCAAGTTGATTGTTAATTTATTAATATCTTCTTCTTTTTCATCGAGATACTGTTGTAAAATCTCATTGGTTTCTTCTTTTTCTTTTACTTCAGAATGAAGAGTTTCTATTAAGCTATCTTTTTCATTTAACTCATTATTAAGGCCTTCTATTGTTTGATCTTTTTCCTCAATACTATTTTCAAGGTTTTTAACAAGACTTTCCTTCTCTTGTAAGTTACTTGTTAATTTCTGAAGGTTCTCTTCTTTCTCATCGAGATACTGTTGTAAAATTTCATTGGTTTCTTCTTTTTCTTTAATTTCAGTATCAAGTGTTTCGATTAAACTTTCTTTTTCTTTTATTTTAAAATCTAATGTTTCAATTAAGTTATCTTTTTCATTTAGTTCGTTATGAAGATTTTTAATTCTGTCATCTTTATCGTTTAACTCTACTTGAAGATTTTCGATTACCTCTTCTTTTTCATTTGACTCTACTTGAAGATTTTCAATTACCTCATCTTTATCGTTTAACTCTACTTGAAGATTTTCGATTACCTCTTCTTTTTCTTTGATATCCGATTGAAGAGTTTCAATCATTTGTTCATTCTCTTCTACCTTCTTTTGAAAATCATCTAGGCTATTGTCTTTTTCTTCAATACTATTAGTAAGCTCTGTTATTTTACTATCTTTTTCTTCTATTTCCTTGTATAGATCTAAAATTTCATTGCCCTGTTCGTTTACGCTACTTTCAAGATCTTTTATTGCTCGTTCCTTGTCTTGCAAGTCGTTTGTTAATTTCTCGATACTCTCTTCTTTTTCATCAAGATACTGTTGTAAAATTTCATTGGTTTCTTCTTTTTCTTTTACGTCTGATTGAAGAGTATCTATTAAACTATCTTTTTCATTCAACTTATTGTTAAGCTCTTCTATTGCTTGCTCTTTTTCTTCAACACTGCTTTCAAGGTTCTTAACAACGCTTTCTTTTTCTTGCAAGTCGCTAGTTAATCTCTCAAGATTCTCTTCTTTTTCATCAAGATATTGTTGCAAGATTTCATTAGTTTCTTCTTTTTCCTTTACTTCTGAATGAAGTGTTTCAATTGATTTATCTTTTTCGCTCATCTCTGAATGAAGTGTTTCAATTGATTTATCTTTTTCATTCAATTCCGTTTGAAGAGTTTCTATAATTTCTTCATTTTCTTGCTTCTCTGTTTGAAGAGTTTCTATTGTAGCCTCTTTTTCATCTACTTTCTTGCTTAAACTCTCAATATTATGTTCTTTTTCTTCAATAGTATTTTGAAGAGTTTCCATCTTATTTTCTAGTTCTTTAATACTCTCTTCTTTTTCATCCAGATATTGCTGCAAGATTTCATTGGTTTCTTCTTTTTCTTTAACTTCCGAATGAAGAGTCGCAATTGATTTATCTTTTTCATTCAACTCAGTCTGAAGATTTTCAATAACTTCTTCATTTTCTTGCATCTCTGTTTGAAGAGTTTCTATTGTAGCCTCTTTTTCATCTACTTTCTTGCTTAAACTCTCAATACTATGTTCTTTTTCTTCAACGGAGTTTTGAAGAGCTCCCATTTTGTTTTCAAGCTCTTTAATACTCTCTTCTTTTTCATCAAGATATTGTTGTAAAATTTCATTGGTTTCTTCTTTTTCCTTCGCTTCTGACTGAAGTGCTCCAATTGATTTATCTTTTTCATTCAACTCAGTCTGAAGATTTTCAATAAACTCATCATTTTCTTGCTTCTCTGTTTGAAGAGTTTCGATTGTAGCCTCTTTTTCATCTACTTTCTTGCTTAGACTCTCAATATTATGTTCTTTTTCTTTTACTTCCAATTGAAGAATTTCCAATGAGTCTTCTTTCTCTTTCACTTCCAATTGAAGAGCTTCCAGTGAATCTTCTTTCTCTTTCACTTCCAACTGAAGAATTTCCAATGAATCCTCTTTATCCTTCAATTCTTTTTGAAGATTTCCAACGACTTCTTCATTGTCTTTTATGCTTAATTGAAGAGTTTCGATTTCCACTTCTTTTTGACTAAAATCAGAAGCTAATTTATTATAACTTTCTTCTTTTTTCTTAAGTTCTTCCTTTAAATTGGCAAGAGAATTATCTCTTTCCGATATTTTTTTATTCACTTGATTGATCTGCTGCTCTTTATCTTTAAGAAGTTCTTGTAATTTCTTAAATTCATTTTTGCTGTTATTTAATTCACCGTTTACATTTTCTAAATTAGAAACGGCTTGATCAAGTTCATTCTGCTTTTCGTTTAAGGATTCCTTCAATTTTTTAAGCTCGTCTTCTAATAATTCGATGGAATCGATTTTATTATGTAATTCCGTTAACTTATCTTGATTATCTTTCTCTAACGTATCTATTTGTTCTTTTAGTAAATTGATTTCTTCCTCTTTATTTGAAAATATAACTTCAGTTTCTTCAAGAAGTTCTGTGATATGCTTAATATTTTGTTCTTTTTCTTCTAAAGTTAATTTATAAGAAGCAATTTCATTCTCATTATCTTTAACTTTTTTCTCTAAATCCTTAACAACTTGCTTATTCTTATTAATAGAATCTGTAAGTTTCTCTTTTTCTGAAATGGTGTTTTCTAACTTAGATTCAAACTCTTTTACTTCGTTCTTAAGATTCGTGATTTCATCTTCTCTTTCGCGAACGTATTCTTCCACTTCTTCTGTAATTTCATTGTATTTTTCTATTTCAGTTTTAAAGAAGGTAACTTGTTGAGATAGTGCGGTAATTTCTTGCTGTTTCTTTTCAAGTAGATTCTTACCTTCCTCATTACTTTTTGTCATTTCTTCTATTTTAACTAGTGAGTCATTGTACTCTTGCTCAATATCTAATAAGCGCTGCATTTCTTGCTTTGAAACTATCATTTATTCACCAAAACCCTTCTGTTTTTTCTGTTGTATAAACTTCATCGTAATTCAATATTGATTTAGAAGTTATTACTTCTACTGGTATTATATTATACTTGTTTTATGCATCAAAATCCATAATCTTATTGAGATTTCTTTCATTTCCAGTAATATATAGCAATTACATATTTTAGGCAATGACAAAAGGTAAATTGAAGTTTTTATCGCTTATAGAATTTCCTTTTTATCCCTTATATTAATGATTGACATAAATTGTGGACTATGATATAAATGATAAAACAAATATTGTAAATACGTTGAATCAGAGAAGTACAAATAAATTCCTTAGAACAGCGAATCAAGAGATGGTGCGAGCTTGATACTAATATTTATTTGGAAAAGAGCTGAGGAGTAACCTCATAAAAATTGCTACTTGCAAACATTGAGGTCGTATGTCTGCGATAAAGACAATTGAGTGGGGGATTTCATATAAATTTTTTTGAAATAATAATCCCCAATTAGAGTGGTACCACGATGCTTCGTCTCTTTTTTAGAGATGGAGCTTTTTTTGTTTCATTCATTATATTTTAGGTTCATCGAAAGGAGAATATTATGCTTTATTTTCAAGAAGAAATTAAAAAAGTAATACAGCAACAGTATACCGATTTAGAAGTAATTTTTTCGGCTTCACCTAATGTAGAAACTGGTCACCTATCGATTCCTTGCTTTAGTTTTTCAAAAATATTAAGACGTTCCCCAAAAGATATTGCAGACGATTTATCAGAATTAATACAATCTCTTGATTTTATAGACAAAGTAGAATCAACCGGCGGTTATATAAATTGTTTTATAAAAAAAGAAATCCTTTTTAGAACAATTATTACAGAAGTACTTAAGTTAAAAGAATCCTATGGTTCAAATCAAAGTGGTCATAACAAAACAGCGTTGATTGAACATACTAGCATTAATCCAAATGCCTCTCCTCATGTTGGTAGAGCACGTAATGCGATGATTGGCGATTCTATTGTTCGGTTACTAAAATTTGAAGGATACAAGGTGGAAGTTCACTACTTTGTGAATGATATTGGAAAACAAATAGCAATGCTTTTACTTGGTGCAATGAAAAAAGAAAGTGTATCATTTAAAGATTTACTAGATTTATATATCGATATTAACAATGAACTAAAAGAGAATCCAGAACTAGAAAATGAAATATTTTCCCTTTTATATAAATTAGAAAATGGTGATGAAGAAGTTCGAACTCAATTCAGAAATCTTGTAAATATATGCATCAATGGACAAACAAGTATTCTAAAGGAGTTAGGAATCGAATATGATGCCTTTGATTATGAATCTGATTATTTATTCAACGAACGATTAAATGATATTTTAGAAGAGCTAAAAAATACAGGTGATTTAGAAGAGGATTCAGAAGGTCGTTATGTATTAAATCAATCGAAATACAATTTACCTATGAAAGCACCTTATTTAGTACTAACTAGGAAAGATAAAACATCCCTTTACCCACTAAGAGATATCGCGTATACCATTGATAAAGTAAAGAAAAATCATGATAGAAATATCATCGTCTTAGGTGAAGACCAAAAGCTTTATTTTAAGCAAATAGCTGCTGTATTAGACCTATTAGGTCTAACTCCTCCTGAAGTTATACATTATTCCATTGTTTTATTAGCAGAAGGTAAAATGGCAACGAGAAATGGCACCGTTATCCTTTTGGAAGATTTCATGAAAGAAGCTTATGAAAAGGCGAAAACAGAAATTCAAAAAAGGAGAGACTCTGTGGATGAAACCTCAGCAAAAGCAATCGCTTATGGTGCTGTGAAGTATTCTATTATAAAAACATCCAATGATAAAAATGTTACTTTTGATTGGGATAGTGCTTTAAGTTTTGAGGGAGATTCCGGTCCTTATTTACAATATAGTCTTGCACGTATTTTTTCAATTCTTAGAAACTTTACAGATACAGAAATAAAAAATCCGGACTATTCTTTATTAGATCAAAAGGAAGAACTAGAATTAATATTAGAGATTGCTAGAATGAATGAAGTCATTGAGCTGGCTTCTAAAAACTTGAGCCCTCATATCATAGCAAATTATTTATACGGATTAACACAAAAATTTTCACGATTTTATCATCAACATTCTATAATTAATGCTTCTAGTGAAGAGCTTAAAATCGCACGATTGCATTTAATCCTAGCTGTGAAACAAGTAATTTTAAATTGTTTATCCATCCTTGGTATCGATTCTGTGGAAACCATGTAGATATTAAGTCAAATTAATAAAACACGCAACTCCTTATTTATTAGGAATTGCGTGTTTGCAATATGAAATATTATTCCCGTCAATAAATATTTCAAGATTAGAATATCATACCATTACTAAGAAATTTCAGGGGGTGTAATTTTTTAGCCACCAATTATGTTATTATCTAACCCAATTGATTAATTCATTATTCATATTATTAATATTACCGGATTCTGCTGCAACTTCTTGGCTTAACTGCGAAATATCTTCTGTATTTGCATTGATTTCCTCGGACACAGCTGAAATATTTGTAGTGTCATCCACCATGCTTTCGTTAGTAATTGCTATATTCTTCACCCTCGTAATGGAATCATTGATACTAACAATTAACTTATCTACATTTTTAGTCACATTTAATAACTTGCCTTGAGCATCAACAATACTCTCATGTTGTTCATTGATTTCTGACTGCATTGTCTCGATACTTTGATAAGTTTTATCTGTGCTTATATTGATCTTATTTACTATATCTTCAATATTTTCTACTGAGCTATTCGTTCCTAAGGATAATTTTCGTATTTCTTCTGCAACAACAGAAAATCCTTTCCCAGCCTCGCCTGCTCTGGCAGCCTCAATAGAGGCATTTAATGCTAAAAGATTCGTTTGATTTGCAATCCCTTTTATGGCATCAATCATTACTTCAACACCTTTAATACTATCCACCAAAGATTTCATATCATTACCAACGCTGATGGAAATGTTACTTACATTATCTGAAATATCCTTCGCCTTTTTCATCATCTCAATCCCAACATGAATGGCATCGGTTGATTCTTCAGATAAGGTTTGCATTGAATTATCGATATGTACTAATTCCTCTAGATCATTTTGTATATCAATACAATTTTGATTAATATTTTGTAAAGAGCCCGCCAAAGATTCTGTAGCGGTGGCCACCTCCTGAAGTGACTTGTTCATATTTTCAATACGAACATTGTTGTTGCTTATTTTATCAGCCACAATTACAACGCTATCTATAACCTTTTCTTTCGTACTACTTAGTTCTTCATTTGCTTTCGTAGATTCTAAGTACGCATTATTTATACTGGCAAGTCTCACCCCATTGGATGCCTTTATCCCTTGTGTTGTCATTACTGCTATAATAATACACATAATAAGTAAGATTAAAGAAAACATATATTCGCTGCTAAAGTTAAGTCCGTCTCTAACGATGCAATCAATAAATGTAATAATAAACTGTAGAATACCAGTAACTAATACCAATTTCATATCCTGAAACAATGCTAAAATCATTAACAGTATGATGGCATATGCATACACCTTATGCTCGTAAGATCCAAAAAAGCTGACCGTAAACATTACCATGAAATTAATAACAATCAGTATTTTTTTCAACCTATGATTTATTTCTAATCCTGCATTGCATTTACGTTTAAAATACGCACTATACATAAATGGAATGATAACACAGATAGCACTAATACCTAAATGCACCATTCTTAAGTTTCCACCTATTCCATCTCTTATCATATTTAAATCTTCTGGAATCATAGCTGCACCAAAAACGATAACAAACATCATCCACAATTTAATCACTAGTTTGTCTATCACTAAGCTTGCTTGCAATTCTGCATTCTGATTACTATTTATCTCCACGTGCTTATACTCCCTTCTCATAATGTACATTTATAAAATCTATGACACGTTCCCATGCAAATTTAGCTGCATCAAGCTCGTAATAGCTTTGAAATTCATGAAACATATCTTTATAAACTTCTAATCTTGCATCTCCTCCACTTTGCATAACTTTTTCTGCTATACAGATTGAATCATCGTATACTCGTTCTTCTGTACCAACCTGAATAAGTATTTTAGGTAAATTTTCAAAATTTCCATAGCATGGTGAAACATAGGGATTATGTATATCATTTCTATCCAAATAGACTTCTTTTGCATATTCTAATAATCCATTATCACCAAGCATGCAATCTGCCTCCTGATAAATATCATAAGAAGAAGTATCCATTGCAACATTAGCCCAAGGAGAGAATAATACCATTAATTCCGGTACCTCAATATTTAAATCACGTAACATCATCGCTGTTGCTAACGCCGTTCCACCGCCAGAAGAATCACCTATAAAAATTATATTTTCTGGACTATATCCTTGATCTAAAAGCCATAGATACCCGTTCACCGTATCGGTTAATAAATCCTTATAATCATTTTCTGGTGCTATCCTATGGTTAACACTAATTGCACACGTATCACCAAGCTTAATGGAGATTTTTTGCATTTCTCTTAATGCTTCATCTGTCATATGATTAATATAAGCACATCCCTTAAAGAAATATACTGCTTTATTAGCCTTTTGAGTGTTTTTTATAACCTCAATATCTGCATCTTTGTATTTATATTTTTCATAACAGTAACCAGGCTCAGGTTCAAATTTAGATGGTCGCATTCCTGTTTCCTGCTTTATCATTTTATAGTACTCTTTGTATTGTTTGATTCTCTCTAAATCCTGTGCATGTTCTTCCCTTACTGCTTTTTTAAATTCCTCCACATTAATACTTGATTTCACCTCAAAAACATCAATGTTGTCACTGATTATCAAACATTTTTCCTCCTTATTAATTATTTCCCCTGAAATTGATAATGTATATCAAAAATTGCTGTTTTCTAAAAACATACTTGTTATCTTTCAATACTACTTTATTGTTTTTAATAAATTTACAGAATTTTTAATATATTTGTATAATAATACTACTTTTGGAAAAAATCAATGAATTTACAATATATTTCGACATTATTTTTAAATAATTTACATTTTAAATAATTTTTCTTCTCAAAACAAAGAGTTTTACCTATTAGCTCTCACAATTTGCAATAAAATAAAAAGAGTTTTGCACAATTTACAAATCAAACTGCACAAAAACTCCTTTTTAAATGATTCAAATTTAGTATTATCTTATTATTTGTTAATTAGGTATTATTAAATTACTATTTTTTAACATTAGAAATCGAATATTCATAAGTTGACTTCGATTGTTTATTAGATTTAAGTATAAATATACACTTCCAAACTAACAATTATTAAACCTAAAAACTAGATTCCGATATGCTTTTCTAAAAAATCTTCTTCTTCCGTTCCCCGCAAATTCCTCATTACGTACTATTTATAATCTTCTTTCCATTTCATTTTAGATCTTTTATTCAAGATTTAACCTAACACAACAAATAATAACCTATCCTTTGTCTAAAAGATCCTCACGTTCATATTTAAGCTTCAATCCATACAACAATATCAATACAATAAATAAATTACAAAACCAAGCAATCCATTCATACCCATGAAACGAAGTATATAGATTCCCCTCCATAAACCACTCTCCACATTGAATCCATAAAATTGAAGGATTAAATAATATTAAAACATCAAATAATGTCCCCGTTTTCACATCCATCGCGGTAATCAACAGTAACAAACAAAGTGTCACTAACCCAAGGAAGGATAAGTAGCTATTTTTCCAAATCAGCATCATAACTGCTGCAAGAAGTCCCATTAAAGTAATAAAACAAAAAGCAAAGGCTGTACAACATAAAAAATATTCTCCAACTGTTAATGTAACATAAGTGACGTACGGATAATATAACATTCCCCTTACCTCAGCCATTAAACCACTACTAATAGGGGTTTTTAACACTCCATCATAAGGAAATACTAAAAAGTAAATTGCAAATACGATTAAAAATAAAAATACACTAATGAGTATTCCTACCAAAAGTCCTGCTACAACTTCTTTCATCAACCTTTTCCTACCGATTTTACTACTGTAAACAATGTCTAATGTATGGTGAATACGATCATAATCCATTGCTATAATAACACTAAGAACAATCAATACACTCATTTGTAGTAACACAATCTTAAACATCGTACCAAATAAAAATGAATGCATGCGATACCAGTCGCCAGGAAAAAATCCTCCATCTGCTTCGTTCGTAGATGTAATCTGCTCTACCCTAGTTTGTAACTTTTCATAGCAATTATCTACAAACTCCTTTAGATTTCCTTTTAACGTAAGCCCTTGTAACTCTTCTTTTCTCTCTTTTAATGAAATCATATCAAATCCATCATAAACCGATTTTCGATACGCTGCCCTTAGTGAAAAATCTTGTACCACCGGATTCGTTGTTTCATTTAAGGTTTTCAATGATGTTTCAGTTATGTACGTACCAGTTTCTTTGATAGCCTCGTTTATTGCTACGATATCATCTCTATAATACAGATTCGTTCCTATGAATAACAAATCAAAACCAATAAATACGACCGCTAAGAACCATAGAATAGGAACCCGAAGAATTTTCTTAAACTCAAATCGAAATACCATACGCTTCAATCTCCTACAACTCTCTACGTTTTTCATGTCTAATCATTGCTAATACTACTCCTACCGTAATCACAATAAAACCAATGAGCCAATAAAACTCCCGATATTTACTTCCCTCTTCCAGCATATAAAATGGCATGTCAAATACCTTCCTGCAAAATAAGACAAACAAAATACCAATAGGAATACTGTAAGCGATAGCAGTAACATAATTTGAAGATAGCTTAGAAACTACAAAAGCGATCATCCCTGTAGCTACTCCAAAACAGATTGCCATTGCAATAGTAACCAACATATATTGTAAGAATGTCAGGTCAAACCACCATGTAATTGTAATGATAGAGGTCATCAAGCAGTTATGAAAAGGTGCAATCTCATGTATATGCAGTACGGTATAAAAAACGATTGCTTGGAGTAGACATAGAAAAGTACTACTTAAGAAAACTGCTATTCCCTGTTTTTTTATTAATGTTCTGCCTACTTTCGTTGTTAGCAATAAGCTTTCCATATGTGATAATCGGTCTTTCACTAAAAATGGAACAATCACTACCAAGCAGCTTATCGCTAATAATATTGCAAAGTATGGAAGTTTCTCAGTAAAATACTGCACGGTTTCTTCCGGTAATAATGACAAACCATCCCTTGTATAAATTTCCTTTAAACGCCCTTCATATTGCTTCGTCGGTGTAATCCCTGCTTCTAAATAATATTCTTGCTCCTTTGTCCAATACTCCTTCCAGTCCTCTTCTGATAAGTTAAAATCTCCGAAATTATCATAAATATCTTTTATGTATTCAATGGACTGATACATAAACGCTTCGTCTTTATGACTATTAAAAAAGAGCTCATTACGACGATTCTCAAGCGCTACGTAAGTCTGATATTCCACTTTCTGTTCCAATTCATCATTCGTTAAAACTCCGCTTTGCACCTGTCGATTATATTCAGACACTACATTACTTAATTCGATCCAACGCTCAATAAACGTTTCCCAGGAATCAATACCATATGTCTCACAAAACTCTTTGTCTTCTAATATCATTTGATTCCAAATAGGAACCCACTCATCATAGACTTCATCTAAAACAACTCGTTCCTCTGGCTCTATACTAACACCAACACGCTGAATTAAATCTTTTGATAATTCACAATTTGTAGTTGCTGGATATCCATTGGGATATAAATCAATATTTAGAAACAATAGATAGTACATCACCGTTATAATTCCAAGTAGAAGCAACACCTTAATATTGATTATCTTTTTTATTTCATTCCATATTAACTTCATTTTTCTCATCCTCTTGATATACGCATAAAAAAACATCCTCTAGGTTGGGCATTTTAGTTTCACAGTTTTTTATTTTTTCCCTACTAAAGAACCTTACTACAGTATGTCCATACTCTTGCCTAGTTGATAGAACTTGATATTCTTCTTCAAACTGTTCAAATTCTTCATTCGCCACAACTGTTTCATATATTTTTCCTTCAAAACGTTCACAAATATTTTGTACCGTGTCTTTGCAATATAATCGTTTATCCTTAATGAGAATCACTTCATTTGCAATGGATTCAATGTCTGATACAATATGCGTAGATAAAATAACAATTCGGTCTTTTGACAAACTTGAAATAATATTACGAAATCTTACTCGCTCCTTTGGGTCTAAACCTGCAGTTGGTTCATCCAGTACCAAAATAGCCGGATCATTTAACATGGCTTGCGCGATGCCAACTCTTTGTAACATCCCTCCTGAAAACTTTTTCATTTTCTTTTTCTTTACCTCAGAAAGTCCCACCATATGTAACAGATGATCTGTTCTCTCCTTCGCTTCTTTTTCTGATAACCCTTTTAGTGCAGATAAATACCAAAGATACTGCTCTGGGGTATTATTTTTATAATATCCAAACTGCTGGGGTAGATATCCAATAAGATCTCTATATTCAGCTCCCATTTGCCTTATTTCTCGTCCGTTATATAAAATTTCTCCTTTGGTTGGAAACAATAGGGTCGTTATCATCTTAATTAGTGTTGTTTTCCCTGCCCCATTGGGAGCTAGCAACCCATACAAACCTTGTTTTAACTCTAAATTAATATCTTTTACCGCCGTAAAGTCCTTATATTTCTTTGTAACATTATTTAACGTTAACATAACACTCTTACTTCCTCCTTCATAACTTGATTTACTGCTTTCACAAATAAGCACATCCAAATCACTCCTGCTATAAAATGAACAATTGTTGGAACAGTAATCAACAATAGTTCTGTAATTCTATTTCCAAAGTTATAAAGGCCAATACAAGTAGTAATCCAAATTACTAACAATACAATCAAACCTCGTACACCTTGACTTCTTTTTGTAATTAATAATGATAAATAAGCAAATAAAAATAAAAATGAAAAGCCAACTCCTGCCGTTGAAATACTAAGTTCTACCACCGATCTAGCATATAAAAATATTATGATATCCATTCCAAGGGCAACGAAACTAAATACTAACATTCGAAAGCTAAGAATCATTGAAAGTGAATACTTACAACTCATTTTAAGGGAAACCATTCCTTGCTGCTCTTCTAACCAAATCGTCATTATACTAATAAGTAAATGAAAAAAAGGGAACATTGCAATTACGAGATATTCTACTGCTCCCTCTCGTTTACTAAGCATAGTTATAATTGCAATACTAGTTAGGAAAAATAATAATCCTGTTAGTAAAAACACCACTCCTGATTGATAAAAAATATTTTTAATGCCGATTTGTTTTAAAAGATGAAAGACACTAAACACTGAATCCTTATCCCTTGGTAATGATTGCTCTACGATCATATGAATCCTTTGCTGTTTTTCCCACTCACTTGGATAAGGAATATCATCTTCTGAAATAGTATACTTCTGCTCTTTATTCATCGAGTTTTATCTCCTTTCTAAGAGTACGAATCGTCTGATAATATCTGGTTTTTACCGTCGATTCGTGGATTTGTAATATTTCAGAAATCTCTGCAAATGTCCGATTTTCAAACCATTTCATCTGAAATATCTGAATTAATGTAGAATCTAGCTTCGCTAAAGTATCCATAACCTCTCTGACTGTTTCTTTCTTTAAAAGGCTAGGAACAAAATCATCCGATATGGCCTTGGTCGTTTCGTCTAGCTCTATTGTAAGAATTGCATTTTTATAGGTGCGACTACGATAATAATCTGTAATTCGATTACTAGCAATATGATACAACCATGTTCGAAATTCTGCCTTTTTATAATCGTAGCTATGGATTCCTCGCAACATATTATAAAAAATATCTTGCGTCAAATCTTTGGTTAGCTCTTCTTCTACAGTTTGCCTATAGACATAAGCAAATATTTCTCGGTAGTAACGTTCTACTAATAGATTAGCGGCTTCCCGATCGCTTTTTTTCTTAATTCTCTTAACTAGTTTTTTATCATTTGACATGCTCTCCTCCTGATCAGAAGTTTTCATTTAAGAACGTTCTATCTATATATACGAAGTTATTTTTAAATAGTTTGAAAAAATTATAATTATTTTATCATGTTCCCTTGGGATAGGATAGAACCTTACAAGTTAAGACCAAAAAAGGAGAATATACAAGTGCCTTCGTTTCCAAAGTCAGTTGTATTCTCCTTCTTGTTATAATTAATTTTTTACTGTTATACGATTGCTTTATCCCCATACATCTCTATTTGCCAAATATATGGGTTCTATTTTATCTACTGCATATTTCATTATTATTTTTAATCTAGTCGCCATACCAATGCATCTATATCTTTCATCAATCATAATATCATTTTAAAATCAAATCTTTGTATACTACATAATGATCTATCGCATCTCCAAATTGAGAACTAAACATTCCATGTTCAATATCATCCCAAGTAACTGAATTATCATTAACTAGAACATAATAAGTGTAATCAGAAAATAATGCACTTGCATTGTTTGGTTGACCCTCATACTTCATCATATATTTATATTCATTCGTAATCATCTGACCATCTTCAAAGCCCTCAATCTTATATTTTTCTCCATCATAGCTCAAATCTTTGATATAAAGCATAGGATAGTCATCTTTTATTTGCTCATAATACTCCTTAGAGTAGGTTGAAGGATTACCGAGTGTATAATAGAATGCTAATCTAATTGTTGCTGATTTTCCCTTTTCTGTCGCCCTAATAAAATCATCCCAAAATGACTGGCCATACGTTATGTCACCATCTTCGTACACAACGCAACCATCGGACTTTGCATCCTCTAGGCTATAATCATCGGGAATAGCATCCAAAGAAACTCTTTCAGTATTTTTTGAACAAGCGGTTAAAATTAAGATAAAAGCGAAAAACATAACTAATAATTTTCTCATTTCATAACACCTCACTATTGCTATAGATATGAATATTAACTATTGATTTTTACCCAATGTTGAAAGAAATGATTTTCTACTCTTACAATATCGGCTAATTCAAAACCATTTTCTGCACATAGCTCCTTAAAATAATCACAACTTTGCATTGCATCAGGTTTTATAATTCCAAAAGTCGTTTGAATCATTCTACCATTTGCATCAATATTTAAATCAACGATGTACGGACTATTTCCTTCAGTTTCTTGTAAAATATCAGTATCCCAAATATAAAGATTACCACCGTTTTTTAAAACTCTATAAATCTCACGTATCACTTTTCTATGTTTATTTTTTTCTATATACATAAATGAGTAAAAAGCTGTTACATTCTGAAAGTATTCTTCTTCAAATGACATCTCACTTGCATCCATTACCATTTTCTCACATGCATAAGGTAGCTCATCTAATTCGTCTTTTCTATAATCAATTGCGATTACATTTTCACCATAAATACTGCTTATAACGCCTTCTCCACCACCTCCAATATCAAGTATTTTATCTTGTATATTTTTTTCTATTTTTATCATAATCTCCTCCAAAATTATGTTCTCTCCTGAATAAAAAGCATTACTGCTAGCTTATCAATTTAAAAAAGTAGTGAAATTCATCATAATTAGATCTTATATTATTTTATCATACTTTACATTGCATTTCTATATTTTTCCAATTTTATAATCATTTCAAGCTAATTAATAAATTTTTATAGTATAACATCAAAATTCCAAAATCCCATATTTGAGCAATAACTTATTTAATTTACAATTAAATCACTATAAGCCATTCACTATTTGTATGTAACATTAAAAAGAATGATATTTATATTTTAATTTGTGGTAAAATATAATTGAATCAAGATTCTAGATTAAATTATATAATTAAATACCAAATCTGTTGGTTATTTTAAATAATATTTAAATTGTTTAAGTAGGAGGATAAAAAATGAAATATTTTATTGTTGAAGGAAATATAATAGACGCTGAAAAAATGACAGATGGAATTATGAAAGAACATATGGCATATACGGGGAAGGCTATGGAGGAAGGAATGTACTTAATGTCTGGTTTGAAAGCAGATATGAGCGGTGGTATATTTATTATTAAATCCGAATCTCTAGAAAGTTTAGAAAATTACTTATCGAAAGAACCTTTTAAAATGAATGGGATACAAGATTATAGAATATTAGAGTTTAATTCTCATTATTTTAATCCATCAGCAGATGAGTGGTTTAGCAACTAATACAGTTTTGAATTAAATTTTACTAAGCAGTCATTTCAAAAAATGACTGATTTTTCTAACTCCTAGAAAGATATAATAAAGTATCACGAATAATAGAACAGATATTCTTATTACCCGTTTTTTCGAAATATATTTAGAATATATTATGAAAAAAATATCCATAAGATAAGAAGAATTTCTCCTATCCTATGGATATTATTAATTTTATAATTGATATTTAGCCAAATCTTCTTTGAAATTAACGATCATATTTTCAAATACCTCAATAAGGTTTGTTAGATCTGTAATTTGGTCTACATAAATAGATACATTGCTATTTGCTTCCTGTGTGGAGGCTGAATTTTCTTCTGCAATCGCTGCTAAATTTTCAATATTCTCAAATAAAGAAGAAATGTTTTGAGCTTCATTCTTTAAACGAATTGTTGTTTGTACCATCTCTTCAGATACATCCTTAAGATGTTTATTGGATTCATTTGTTGTAACAACAGCTTCGGAAAGTTTTGTATTTTCTCCTTCAAGCACTCCATATTGAGTATCAATATTGGTAACAATCTCATCAATGCTGCCTAATAAACCAGTTAAACTCTCATTGATTTGACGTACTGCTGTATTTGTCTCTTCTGAAAGTTTTCTAACTTCTTCTGCAACTACCGCAAAACCCTTACCTGCATCTCCTGCTCTTGCAGCTTCAATAGAAGCATTAAGTGCTAATAAATTCGTTTGATTTGCTATACTTGATACAATGGTAACAATATTGGTAATATCTTTTGCATTTCCCTGTAAAGTAAAGCCGCTATTTTTGATACCATTAAATTTATCAAGAACATGATTGATTTCAGTTGCAGTACTTTCTACTTTCTTGAAGCTTGTTTCAATATCTGAAACTGCACTCTCAATGTCCTCTTTATTCTCATCACTCTTATCTGATATATGATTAATACTTGAAATACTATCATTTAAAATAGTAACAGCATTCTCTGTATCACTTGCCTGATTTATCGCTGCTGTTGCAACCTGGTCAAGAACTTCTGTAATATCATTGGATGTATTTTGCATCGTCTTAGATATGTTTGAAACAGAGTGATTAAATGTATACATTTCATCTACAATAGAATGAAATCCTATGAAATCCTTTTGAATATTTTGCTTTATCTTATTAATTTCTAACATATAAGACTCATATTCATCATTCGATTTAACTATGGTAGACTCTATGAAATTTCTTTCGCTTAATTTTTCAAGCTCTTTGAAAATTAATTTTTTAGGTCTATTAAAAATAAATGCTGTAATTAAAGATGAAGCGAAAGCTACAACACCAGTTAATAATGCTTTGAGTGGACTATCAAATAATATAAATCCTGCAAGTGCCACTAAAATTAAATTCAAAATTGCTGCTTTTATCGAAACTGACTTAATGATTCCAAAAGAAAAAATATTATTTAAAAAGTATTTCTTTACATTTTGGATTTCTGACTCAAATTTGAGTTTCAGAATTAACTCACCTTCGGATTTCGATACTTCATCAACTTCAATCTTTTCATTAAAGTATTTTGATACACCACTAATTAAACCTTTTAAATAATTTCCCATCCCTCGTTTGGATCGGTAAGTAAAATATATCTCATGTGATGATATTGGCGTTACATCTAAAATCGGTGGCTTCGCACCTCTAAAACGCTTCATTACAATAACATGTACATCGTTCATTGATTTTAAGAACTGATAAGCGGATTCATGACGGAAAAATCCTGGATAAAGCTTGCTAAATGTTTTCACATTCTCTTCTCCCATGATGAACCATATTTCATCCTTATTCTTTCCAACAGAATTACCAATGTGCTCTACAATTCCTACTGCTTTTTTATCTTCTACATCTTCTAGTGGTGAAAAGATATAGGTACTAGATAATCCAAATGCCTTTAGGGCATCATTCACGACGTTGTTTCCGAATAGAATACGACTAGATTCTACCCACGATGAAACTACAGTACCCTTCATATTTATATCTCCTTTGTAATATTATGTATTACCTTAAGTTATTTTATCATATTGCGTTTTTTGTTACAAACATATAATTTAAATATAGCTAAAGGTTACGCTAAGATAAAATAATTAAATTACTATAATATACAAATTTTAAATCATAAAATATTTATCATAACGCATTTATAGTATAATACATATTTTGAATTCTCTCAATCTATATTTAAATTTCCTGACTTTTTCTATATACAATTATATAATGTTAAGTATTTTCAAGTTCGTTTCTATCATTTTTATAGACTTATTTTATTTGATAAAAATAAGGTCCACATTCTGATTCGTGGGTGTGAATATACGTCCACTTATGCATTGGATCATAAATATAAATATCATAATCTAAATCAAAATCCTCAGCTTTTAATAAATTCGCATTTTCAATCAATAAGGCCTGATCACTATGCTGATAAAACATATATACCTTTTCCTTCTTACATTTATTAAAAGCCTGCCTTGCTTTTGACTTAGTAAGCGCATTTACTTTTTCAAAACTGAAGATATGCCACTTATATTTTTCATATGCAATTTTTCTCTTTTCATCCTTACCTACCGACGAGGCAAACAAACGACTCCAATTTTTCTTGATAGTACTTGAATTATCTAAATGTAAAAAAACCACTCCTCTATTAACAAGTTCTAGCCTTTTCTGAGCATATTCATATTCAGTAATATGCTGATTATATTCCTCTACTTTTTCCATTATAGTATCTAAAAGATCGTTCCGAATCGCTTTTTCCTCTTCGTCAGTCAATAATTCAATTTTTTCCTTTTCGCTATGTAAATTAATCCAATTATACTCTAACATATGAGCTCCTTAAAATGTATAACTTATCTTTTCTATACATTAAAATAAAATCTATGCCCCTTCTTGATGTTCATCATCAGGTGTCCAAGAAAGTAAATTATTTGCTTTAATGGCTCCTAACTTCATTTCTGTATTACAATACGGGCACTCCATTTTATGTCCTCCTCTATGCACTTTCACTTGAATATTTACTACATAAAGATTACTCTCTTATTAATTAGATATACGCCTCTTTACATAATTTCGAACATCACCATAATTTTTAAATTTAATACTTATCGGAGGATTATGTATTTCTGTAAAATAACTTTCTCCTGACTCCTTATGAAAAACCAACTTAGGTCTTAACTGATAATAATCATAATTGCTATTTAAATCAATTAACCTCGTTCTATCAAAATCTTTAAGCTGCATATTAAATTCAAGCTCTTCATATTTTTCTAGTTTAACTGCTCCTGAAACATCCGTCATATCGTTATTATCCCCTATTAATGAATAAGATTTAATGATATCGGCCTTGCTTAAAAATTCTTTCGATATTTCTGATAGTCCATCAATCATTAAGGTATCATTTGCTTTATACGTCTGAACCCTCTCTAATTCCCATAATGGAACACTATTTACCGCTTCTAATAATTCTTGTTCCGACATACCACTGTAGATACATATTTTCCCGATATCGATTATCTGGCTACTATCATCGGAATATTTCACCTGAATATTATTCGTTTCTATAGATTCAGGAAGTTCATTAATAGCATTTTGATCCCATTCTAAAAATAACGTTGCGTTGGATATTTTATAAATCCCATGATTTGTGATATCTTTATTTAATACTGAAACTATTAACTCTGGATGATTTATAAACGACACTTCCGTAACTTCTCTTTCATCCGTAATGTTTTGCACATAAATTAGCTGCAAGGTAGAAGTTTCTACAACTGAATCTGGAATCGTTGGTAAATAATGTTCTACCAAATATCGAAAATAAATTGGTTCATCTATCTTTAATTTATTCCACCCAATCCTACCAATGATCGAAGCTACTACAACGGATGATAGTAATACCGCAATTAGATTTCCTTTTGAAATCTTTCTTATCCTATGTTTATCGCGCATTATTATTAAACCTCCATGGTACTTCCACTTCCACTTACACTTTCACTTCTACTTTTACTTTGACTTTGACTTTTATATTGACTTTTACTTTGACTTTGACTGTTCTATGTCATTCTCTTTTTTGGTAAAATGAACAAGACTTTTTGCCAACCATATATCTGGTTTTCCTATCCCATTAGCATCTGGTATTACACCTACAATTTGATAACCAACCTTTTCATAAAATTCATGGGGATGATTCTTTATATTTTTGATATTATTTATTTTCTCAAATGTATCTTGAAAGAGATTTGTATTTGAAAGAGTTGTACTTTCATTTTCATCATCACTTCCAAGGTAAATTGTTAAGCACCCCTTCTCCTTTAATATCTCTTCAAGGGCATAGCAAAGTTTTGTTCCTATTCCTTGTGAACGATAATGTTCGTCAACGACCAAAGGATGTAACTCCCACGCGGTTACTCCATATTGTGGAATAGCACCAACAAAGCCTAATAGTTTCTCTCCATCAATTGCAGCAACAGCTACCCTATCTTCTTCTATACATTTACTTATTTCCTCTTCTGAGCAATCAGAATAGGAATGTGGAAACGCCTGTTTTAATAAATCTGCGGCTTGTTTATTGTATTCAATGGTTTCTTTAGACAGTAAAATTGTTTCCATAACAACCTCCCAAAAATTATTACGATAACAGATAATAGTTACGCATTTGATTGTTTATATTTTCCAATATTATAATAACATATCGCTAAATATACGTAAAATGAAATAAATAAAATTGTATGCTCTAATTTTGCATGTTCATTTCACGCTTTTCCTCCCAAAACATCCTTTCATATTCCTCGTAACCAACCACTCTCTCATCGATTCGCCTTGCATAACTATAGGTGTAATTCTTAAAATATTTTCCCCAAAATCGTAATGCCGTAGGATTTAGTGTTTCACAATCAACCCCTAAATAAGTAACTCCTTCGCCTTTTAATACTCCTATAATATAATTTAACAAACCTTCAGCTATCTTATGGTTACGATAATTCACATCCACATAAGCGCCACAAATGTTCTTTATCAAAGGAAGGTCCGAAACAAAAGTTTCCCCATCGCCTCCAACTCTCATATAACCAATAATTTTATCTTTACCACCCATATTTTCTTTTGCTACAAACATTCTGCTATCGACTCTTACCATTTTATCAGGAAATTCCTTGCTTAAGTTTAATGGCATAAGGATTGGTGCATTTCTCATATGATTGGTTAGTCCCTTTTCTAAATCCAAAACTTGTTGAAATTCTTCTTTTTGTAGCTCACAAAATATAATACCTTCTAGTACTTCCTTCTTCTCCCGAACATCGACTATTTCTTTAATAGAATCTGAACAACGGATACCAAATCCGTTAAATATTAGGGACTTACCTACTTCATTATCATTTGCATATCGCGATAGTGCAATACTTAAAATTTCTTTTTTTGCCATTTGCTCCATAGCATAGGCTAGTAACATAGAGCTTACCTTTGCACGATCACCACCTGCAAATGCACTCCCGCCTAATGGCGAGAATGCACCTACTACATTTCCAAAAAATCCAGAGATCGGACCTAAAAAACAAAGATAACCAACCAATTTATCATCTTCATAAGAAACATACGCATATTCCTTTTGAAATAAAGTGTATATTAATTCTGATAAAACACTTTTTAGTGATTCATCATTTATAACTCCTAATAGAGCTGGACATCTTAAAGATTCTGCATAATACTCCTTTACGGCCAATATTACCGCATCATCACAATCCTTGGTAATTGCCTTTCTAATCTCCATATTACTCCCTTCCTTCCACCCTTTAATTTCACATTAAGAATAAACTTTATTTTTATATTAAGAATAAACTCATTTTTATATTAAGAATAAACTTAATTTACAAGCGCTGGCTTATGAAGAAAAGAAGCTATTCTATTCATCAAAGCTTCTAATCATTTTGATTCTCATACGACTAAGCACAGCTAACACTTCATATTTTCTCGGAAGATCCATAAAGCGATTACATTCTGTAAAGAACGTAGAATATGCAGACTCTAAACCTTCTTCATTAATATCATAAAGCAATTGCTCTACTTCCCCACGTGCATGAATCCATTTCGGCTCTATTTGGCTGTCCTCTAATTTTTCAAATGAGAATTTTTGAAAACGTTCCATTGGATTTACACGGTTAATTAACTTTCGTAATAAAAACGCGATTGCATTTAGCTGAGGAATGGACGCGATATCATGAATCATACGAATATCTACTTGTTCCTCACCTAAAATTAGAAATCCTAAGTCTGATACTTTTAATACCTCCGTAGAAGATTCATTTGGATACGTCGTCAAATAGTTTGCATCAATTTCATCAGAATTCATAAAGTTCGCCTTATCTATTATCGTTTCATGCTTACTTTGTAACTGATATGCACAACTAGCCTGTAACTGTTTTGCTTCCTCCGTCACTTGATGAATCTGATAATCCTTCATCATATAGATTCGATCACTAACCTGCAAATACTCACTGCTTCCCCCAATAACAAGAATCGTTGATACGCCTACTTCCTTTGATAGTTCCTGAACCCGTTCCACAAATGGGGTAATAGGCTCTTTTTCAATTAATGCCTTCATAATAGGATCTTGAATCATGAAGTTCGTAGCAGACTTATCCTCATCGATCATCAAAAGTGTGACGCCCCAATTGATCGCTTCTATAATATTTGCAGCCTGTGAGGTGGATCCCGATGCATGCTCAGTTGAAAAATCTGCTGGATTTCCGCCAGGAATCCACTTAATAAATGGTGATAAATTTGCGTGACGTACGCTCCGTCCGTCTTCTGCTGAAATCTTCATAGCAGAATCATCTGTAATCACAAATTCTCTACCATCCCCTTCTATATGATTATAAATTCCTGCACTTAAGGCATCTAGCAATGTACTTTTTCCGGAATAACCACCGCCGGTAATCACTGTAACGCCCTTTTTAAATGCCATCCCTTTGATGCCTGCCACTTCCACTTCATCCTCCTTTGTTGACTGAAATGGAATTGCATTTATCATAGGCAAATCACTTCCTTTTTCCCTTGGCAGAATACTTCCATTTGCCACAAAAGCACAATACTCACTTTCCTTTAACCATGCTCTAATTTCATTTTGTTTTTGCTCAAGTTCTAAGGCACGTTTTAATCCTTCCTGAGAAAACTCATCTATAAATCGATTCACCGCATCTGGTAAATCTTTGGATAGCATCTGCACCGCTTTTTTATGCTTTCCAAGTGGTAATTGTACTTGAATCATAATGTTTGCACAAAGGTAAGCTGGAACATCCTTCCCACCATCAATTGGAGTTATCGTATTCTTGGTTGGATTGGTATAATACTTTTGGGAAACCTTTTTTGCTGTTATCACATTTCTTTGTAAAACCTTATTGTTTGGTTCATAAATATAGTAATGACCATTTTCCTTTGCCGTTCGTTTCCGATTATCGTTTAATTCATTTAATGTTCTAATATAAGGAATAAAAGAGCGGAAGATATAATCAAGTGCTGCAGTACTCGTATCCTCCACCTTTAGATTCTTCATCGGAATATGAATTGTAATCGTTGGCTTTGATAACTCAAGTCGATTGCTTTTTGTAATTTCATATCCAATTTCATCATCCCAGTAAACCGCATGATTGTGCTCAATGGGATCTTTATCTATAAAGGTTTCTATCATTTTTCCTTCATACATTTCTTCATACGTATCACTGTTTGGTCTCATGTTTAAAATATAATATTTTAATCGGTTCAATCTGATTTCTCCTTTTTATTTCTGCTTTTTTAATCTCATCGGTTCTAAAAAATATTTCATTTTTCTTATTATTAAATTCCTCTATTACTAACATTTTATCTTTCATCATATAAATCACCTTTTCCTTTCTTAAATGCTTTTGCACGAATCTTCACCCTATTTTAGGGCAGAAAAATAGCCATAATAAGCAGCTTTATTCTACTCACCATGGCTATTTTTGCGTACAAAAAAAGACACACCATACATGCGTCCTGTAGTCAACAGTATTCATAAAGGTACTTAAAAATCGCATAATTTTAGCGCTAAAGCTAAAAAAATGCCTTATTCAGTTAATGATTGTTCACCATCCATAAATTCTTTTTCATATTCTAATTCCTCCTTAACTGAAATTTTTAAGTAGACTTACTTCCATATCATAACACCATATTCCAATTATTTCAATCTTTTTATTTCTCTTTGGCAATAAAACGTATCTCACTAATCGTCAACTGCCCCGCATTCCACCTTTCTTTCGATATACTTTTTCGTTCCAGCAAAAAAAAGTCCACCGCTTCCCACAAAGCAAAAGATGCTGCTATGGACAATACTTCTGAAAATATAGCTCCAACTTCAGCTGTATTCATAGTAAAATATATAATAAGCAAGATAATTCCTAAAGTAAACAAGGAGAGAATTGTAATAAAATTAAAATGTAAATCAATACGCTTATCATTTAAAGCATAATATTCTTTAATTAATCGAATAATTTGATGCTGCTCTTCCTCATTTAATTCTACATTTTCAAACTGAATTATAATCGGATAACGGATTGGAATGTAATATGCCTTTCTATCGATAAAGTCGTAAATGTCTTGATTTAATGTAGCTTGATTTCCAGTGGATAACTTATCAAACCATTCCATACCTTCGTAGGCATAAATTCGAATGATTGCATTATTGTCTTTATCTAAATATTCCTTTTCTAAATATGTTTCCATTGACGGCATATCATTTTCGTACCTTCGTATTCTTCCTACCATTTTACGCCTTAATTGCTTTCTTTTCATATGACTCCTTTATCCTTTTCTATTAACAGAATATCTAGGCAGTAAGATAATCAAAGATACTTTTTACATAATTTAAAAATTTTATTCAGTTTTTATAAAAAATCAGTTCTTTATTCCATTGTGCTTTTCTCTATAAGAACAGTCGTTTCTATTTTAAAAAAGAAAAAACCTTGATATTATCTCGGTTTTCTCTAAAGAAACTTATCTCATATACTGCAAATTTTAATTCATGTATTATCCCCTTTTATCATACTTTATTATCAAACAAAAGGGGATTCTCTTCTAGGACGTTTTTTCGTTTATTCAATTATTAAAATAGAAAACTAGTTTATTTTTCCAAATAAAAGTTTAATACTTTCCATTCTCCAGATTTTTTCACTAATTCAATTCCTAAGTATGTGATACTATCTTCTCCTGCACGTATAAAAGGATATTGCACTTCGATTTCATTAACTTCTCTTATATTGTTTAAATCTCCTGTGAATTTCTTGATTTCCGTAGTATCATAGATGTCTGTTTTATTCATCATATAATTATAATCATTTAAATCGACTCCATCACTTAAATAGGAGCCCATACTCTCTTTGTCCCCTCTAAAATATGCCTCTGAAAAGCCTTCCAAAACTATTTTTACTTTCGTTTCTTCTTCATTAAATAGAAAATTATCTATCGTTTCCATCCCCAGTTGCTCTTTTGCTGCTTCATCTTCCTTGGCAAAATATTCGGTTAGTGGGATATACTGTTCTTTTCCATCATCCGATTTAAACTTATATAATAATTCATATGACTCATTACTTTTATCTTTAAGTCTGACTACAATATTATAATCTACCACTGTTTCTTTTTTATTTAATAAAGAATCTTTTTCCGTTATGAAACCTTGAATATATTCTTCAACAAGAGCTTTATCTTCCTCAGATCTTAGCTTTTCCTTTGCTTTATACATACCTTTTATATCAGGGCTATCTATGGCTTTACGAATATAAGTGTAATCGGAACTTACCTCAACATCTACTAATACTGCATTATCATCCGTTGTTCTTTTCGTAAATGCTACGGAAAAATTATCAATTGTATTTATACCTTCCTGAGATTCTGTTATTATTTTTTGTATTTCTGATGAAATTTTATTAGCAAGTTTGTTATCTATTTTTACCGACTTATCCTTTATGGTAATGTTACTTTCTAAAGCTTCCTCATTTTTGCTACATCCGATTAAGCTTATAAGTAATAGAAGTGTTATAAACAACATTTTAATTTTCATTCGAAATTAATACCCTCCTCAATTCAATGTTTTTAATTAGAACTTCTTGCATAATTTTTAATCACTTTCCTTATTATATCAGTTATAATTCATATTAACAATATATTCCAATTCCAGAATCATATTATTAAGTTTTTTTTAATTTGGCAGAGTAATAAAATCGCTGATATTTTAAGTGTTTATTATTTACAATCATTATTTGTAAATATCATATGATCTATGTTATTATAATTTAAATATAGTTAATTGATTTGAGACAAGACTATACAATAGGTCAGTGATCTAAGATATAGTAAATATTTATTTGAACTTGAATTAATAAAGCATACATCTGTTTATAAACTCATGGAAAAAAGGAGAAATTTTATGATTGATTTTCAAAACGCGTCATTTTTTAAACTAAAGCAAGTAGCTGAGAATGATGTCAGTGGCACTTTAAGCAATTTACTAATTCCAGGTGAGCAAATAATTGGAGCTTATAAAGGCATTCGAGATTCCGTTACTTTTACCACAAAGCGAGTGATCGCAGTAAATGTTCAAGGATTTACAGGAAAGAAGAAAGACTTTACTTCTCTTCCTTATTCTAAAATTCAAGCATTTTCTATTGAAACAGCAGGTGTATTCGACTTAGACGCAGAACTTGAAATTTATTTTAGTGGACTTGGTAAAGTGAAATTTGAATTTACAGGAAATTGTGATATTGAAAAAATAGGGCAGACCATTGGAAGTTATGTATTATAGGGATTAATTAATGGTTGACCAGTATAGAATTTAAAAACCTTCCTGTACCGGTCAAAGTACAAGGAAGGTTTTTACGTTAAAGACATATTAAATATATTAATGTAAAATCCATTCGTTATTTCAAAAATCCACCTAAGAATCTCATTATTAATGCAAAAGATCCTCGTATGATCTAGGGAGTAACTGATTGCATTTATTAATAGATTTTGTATCACTCGATACATAAATGCACTATCTGCCAGGAATTTAGTTTCTTCCGTTGATAAAATCAGTCGGATATCTTTATTTTTCTCACGAATAAGATTCTCTACATCCGCAACGATTTGTTCTATTAAGCGATTTCCAACGATAGTTTCTATGTTTAAATCAACATTTCCACTAGATGTCTTAGCTTGTTCAAACAAACTAAGGATCATTTCCTTTAACTTGTCAGCCTTACGCGATAACACATCTACATAATCAGTTAATACAGGAGGAGAGACATTGGTAATAAGATCAACCTTCATCTTTTCACTTTTTACCCTCTCCTCAGCTGCATTTTGCATAACAGAAGTCATATTTACTAATACATCTTCATAACGATAGAATTCTTCCTCATTCGTAAATAGATTTTCTACCTTTTCATTTCCCTTGTCTATTTGTTCTATCATCTTACTTAACTTAACGAGATTTTTTTTGATACATTGACCCTCATATAATAATTGAATAATGTTGTAAGTTCATAAACGAAAGGTATTATTATTAATAGTACCATTAGAATATGGGTCATCCTATAGCTTCTTAAATCCGCATAGAATGTTCTATATCTTCCATCGAAACTGACATTTAAAATAGCCAAAACCATTACATAATAAATTATAATAACTATTTGTTGCGTTTTTACATACTTGTTTAATCGCAAGCAATAATCCTTATAATCTTTTTCTCTAAATTGTTTGTCAAATAATAAATACCGATAATTAATAATAAATACCAACATCAGTTTAACTACTAACATAAGCAATGTTGTTTTAATACTACTATATTCATACTTCTTATGGAACTAAAAAATAGAACTTATAATATCGGACCTGAAGAATATTGTTATGATGTAGATATGATTTATCAAGGATATGCGAATGAAGCTCAAATGGCCGAACCTTATGAAGTCGCATATAACAGAGATAAATTAATTGATTGTGGGGCAAATGAGGAAGTAGCACAAGAAATAGCAAAGACAATCGAATATATGGGAAAGGATAAATGATTATATGTGTATAAATTTTACAATCAAACGGTAAAAAATTAAAATAGATAATGTAGGCAAATTAAATTGTTAAAGAGAGGAGTTTTTAATGAGTAAAAAATATTTAATAGGCATAATTATAATTTGCTGTGGGTTCGGTGTAATTAGTTGTTCAAAACAGAAAACAAATGAAGTTACACCAACACAAAGCACTACAAATGAGATTACACCAAGTATTATCATAACAGAGGCGCAAGAGCCAACATTGGCGGTAACCGTAATTCCAACAGCAGAAGCAACATCAATAGCTAATAATGATTTCGAAATATTTTTTCAAGGATTTTTACCAGTTGAGCAAGATAAAGAAAGTGATTACATGATGATTAATGATTATATAATCACTAATGAAAAAGATTGGACTGCTTGGAGTGAGAAATATAATTTATCTAAATATCCATATTATTTAGAAGATTTTAACTGGGATAATGATTGTTTAGTAGTAAATGCTTATTCTGGAGCAAAACCTTTTAGAAATACAATGGGTAGAATTAAAAGCATTTCGTTTGAAAATAATACAGTTAACGTAGAATATGATGAAACTCAACCAGATGTGTATATCTTTAATACACAAGAACTTAGAAATATTGGTTTATATGTTATTAAAGTTAAGAAGCCAAATAATTTGTCTTCTTTAGATCCAAGTTATTTCACATATAAAAATTATAACGATATTGAATAGTAATTAAAATAAGCATGAAGTGTCTTATATAGACATCTTCATGCTTATATATTGTTAATTTGCGGGATCAGAAGTTGTTGTAGAACTTATATCTATCTTGCTGAAATAATGTCCTGCAATAGTTGCAGGAATGTCTAATGCTAATTGCCAAGCAGTAGCATAAGATACATCACTTTGAGAAGGATTTGGAGCTGCCCCATCAATTGGGTTACTACTATAAGTTGTTTTGAAAACCCAATATCTTTGACCCCAATTGAGATTATCCTTTATTTGATCAGCAGTTTGAAAATATAAGCATACTGGGATAAAATTACTTCTTGTTTAAATAATCCAACTAATTTTTTTGGTGTATAAAATTTAACAAAAAAATAAAAGTAAATACTACTGATAATATTCAGTAGTATTTTACTTTTATTTTTTTTCTAATATTGACTTAATTTGGTTGCTATCTGGAAATTTATATTCATCTACTAAATATGGTATGAATAACATGCATGCATTTCTATAAATCATGCCTTCATACATTTTTAACTTATCTGCTGTTCCAATTCCATAACTATGTTTTTCTGGACTCTCTTGTAATAAATAATTATCTAACATTTCAGCTAGTAATAATGGTTTTATATTTTCAAAACTAATATTTATTTCATTTGTGAATTTATTATATCTAGCAATATCTTCTTCATATACACATTTCTTTCGTATTATAGAAATAATATTGTCGTATATATTCTTCCAAATTTTTAAATATTCTTCTTGATAAGTTCTTATCTCAATTTCAGATAAATTTGCATTTATAATTTTCATTGAGAAATATTCATCAACAGGATTAGTCATAAAATAATAATGAGAGTAATCTTTATTGATCTCTACTTTTTCTAAATTAGTTTTAATATTATTAGAATTTAGAAACTTGTCTTTTAAAATATAAAATATTAGAATCAAGTTAATAAGTAATGAAACAACTATAATAATTTTATTTATATTTTTTTTTATATCTACCACTCCCTCCATTTTGATTATAACATATTTTACCAATTCGTCAAAAATTTTATATATTAAGTTGTGAATTTTTCAAAGTTGAGCTTTTACTCTAGCCACAAGTTCAGAAGTATTATATGGTTTTGTTACATAATCATCTGCGCCTATGGAAAGTCCTGAAACTTTATCACTCTCTTCTGATTTTGCTGATAAAATGATGACTGGAATTTTCAAACTATGCCTAATTTTCATCAATGCAGAGATTCCATTCATTTTTGGAATCATAATATCTAAAAGAATAAGATCCACTGGCTGATTATTTAATAATTCTAATGCCTCTATACCGTCAAAAGCTTGGTATATTTCATACCCCTCATATTCCAAAAGCTTCGTAATGGAGAACACAATTTCTTTGTTATCATCTACCTCCAAAATTTTTTGTTTTGCTTCACTACTAATCACCGTCTACCCTCCCCTCGCTTTTATATAGGTCATAAACCAATTATATAGGTTACTCTATAAAATTCTTTGGATATAAGTCTTACAAATTTCTTAAATCTTATCAAATACCTTTTCCATTGTTGATAGTTGGACCAGATTAGATCTATATAATATAAAAGCCTTAGAAATACCGATATAATCAATATTTCTAAGGCCATTTTAATAATATAACTCTAAAGTTTGACTGCGCTAACTTTTTCTAATAACATTTTTCACGATTAACTTCATTATCAGAACCCCTTCGAGCTCCTTCTTCATATTGCTCTCTAGTTAGTTCATAATATACGCTGGATTGTAAAATCCCTAATTGATCTTTCCACGAATTATAATTCACAGATACTTTAGTAAATCCTATTTTTTCGTATACATGCTGTGCTCTAATATTCTTTAAATTCGTATCAAGAATAATCTTTTTAATACGTACCTTATTATTAATATTCGTATCCTCAAAAAGAAAATCTATTAGCATATGTATTAATTTTGTTCCCAATCCTTTGTTTTGATATTCTATTTCACATATCTTAATACCGATTTCCGCAAACTCTTGACCAATCCCAAAGAATATTTCACCTATTCTTTTATCTTCCATTTCGATAATGCATTGTTGTGATAGTCTTAAATCATTATTTCTGATTTGTTCTTTCGTTTGCTCAATGGATTGATTTAATCCATTTGGAAATCCTGCATGGGCCATTACTGTTCCATCATTCCACCATTTCGTAAGAATGCTAGCATCTTCTAACGTTGCGCTACGTATTAACAAACTATCTTTTATATTTTCAATTCTAACTCTTTGCTCACTCACTTAGTGACCTCCATAAAATTATTGGAGGATTATTTTCCCTGAACCCTCCTTACAGGTTTGGTTGTATTAGACATATTGTTCATAATTTATATCCCATCCTTTCTATTATATTTATTAACACGTATAAAGCAGTTGCTATATTGTGTAATAATTTCATTCTAAATATTACCATTTGATTATACTAAATATAGATAATCATTTCAACATGCTCTATCCTTTTAATGTAAATAACTCATACTTGTAACTCTAATCAGTAAGATACTTAATTATATAAGAGTGATAAATATGTACTTATTCTAATTTCTGATTTCCTGTATTTATCCATTAAGAAAATCTAATTTGTCTAATAAAAGCTACCGCAATAAACGGTAGCTTTTATCATATCTTTATATAACTTTTTCATTTGGCTTCATACTCATTCCCCTTTTCTAAATTATCGTTTTTAAATCAGCTGCGCTTCTGATAAACTAACTATAAAATAGGAAAAATTAGTAAAATAGATAAAGAATGAGTTTAGTCAAGGTTACCTATCATCTATACTATAGTATATAAAACCACAATGTGGAACTACACAAACAAGCATTAATTGAACATGTTAAGTTACAAATAATTAAAATATATTTATCTAATTCTAACTAACTTTATAATAAAAAATATGATTGATCCAAACATCAATGTCAAAAATACAGGAAGAAATAAAACTGGTAATGATTTTGCCTGTGAAGAATTTATTGTTAAGTACACAAAAACGGCTACCATTATTAATTTCATTGTACTTAACATATTTTTTAATACTCGATAAACTCGTTCCTTATTTTCTTCTGTCACTGTAACACCTGTATTCCAAACCTGAGGAAATTTTTCTAATACGGTCATTCCTAAGTACATCAGCCAGCTAACGATAGGAAGCACTAGTAATTCTTTTTTGCTTCCAATCCTATCAATTTCGCCCGTAGCATTATAATGACCTGGAATTTTATCTGGTATACTATTCCAATTTAAAAATAGGTAAATCAAAACTCCGATCAGTAAAATTAAACATATAATTTCTACTAAAATTTCATACTTATTCTTTTTTAATTTCAATTTAGATATCCCTCACATTCAATTCCTATTTTAATGTCTGTGCAATCTACATTATTATACTATAACCCGTAGCCAATAAACTGGCACATGTAGGACATGTCTTATAGCGTTCTTTTTATTTAGTTATATTATTATACATATACTTTTGAGTCCATGGACAGTTGACTAAACATTTTAAACAGCCAACGCAGTGGTATACATCAACTAGAAGATCTCTATTCATACCTTGTTCCCATGTAGTTCCATGGATAGCACTGGTGGGACATATATCCTTGCAAACAGTGCAATCCCCACATTTAGGCATTATCATTGGTTTGTCTTCAATTGGAAGCGGTGCGTTTGTTAAAACAGTACACATACAAAACGCACTTCCATATTCCGGTGTAACTAACAAATTACTTTTCCCAATCCAACCTAGTCCAGCCAATATAGCAATTTTTTTATGCGGAAGAGTAGTAGTTTTTGTTGTTCCATCATAAAATCCATTTATTAGATTTCGATCCGATTGCGCTCTGGCTCTGTATCCTTTTGCTATGATAAAATTAGCCAACCATTCTGCAATTTCACCAGCAAGGTACTCCTTTTCCCTAAACTCGGAATGATCAATAATATTTTCTTTAGATTGTTGTAGGATGTAATAAGGGCTTAGTACTATTCCTATCAAAATTGCAACGTTGTAACCACTATTTTCTTTTACAGGAAGCTTCGATATATCAATTACTTTCATAAAATTAATGCCGCGAGTTTTTAACTCTGAAATTATTTCGCTAATCATATGTAGTCCCCCAGACCGAATTAGCCATTATTTATTTTATAACTACATTTAAATGATATAATCCAATTTATATATTTATCAACCTCAAACACTTTTCATAACGGAAGCTGCTCCATCCAATTATACTTTTTTTATTATAGCAAATCAATTTACGATGGAAAAAAGTGTATAATCTACACCTTTATAAAGTGTAAATTGCTCTACGCAAACATGATTTTTAGAAATAAAAAACAGAAAAGCTTGATAGATATACATGGTTCTATTTAAAATTCTCTTTTGGGATAATTGAGATATATGTAAAACTATAAAAAGGCATATAAATTGTTTTTATGTTCCACATTTTTCTGAATTCACTAAAAAGAACTTTTCGGTTATAAACACCATTATCATTAGCAATATTGCTTAATTTTTCTATCGATTCAGCAAGATAAAATCCTTCTTTGTCAAATCCTGTCACTGGGACAAAATGCCTTGCCTTTGCTGTTGGAGTTGAATGTATAAATACTATAACAGGGATCCCCTTTTCTAATTCCGCCTTTAAGCTATTCATATTTCCTTTATAATATTTCGTTTTGAATCCATATCTTTTAAACACTTTTCTTATACCTAAAGGAGTAATGCTTCCATCATGTAATTTACATGGAAAATCTTTGTATAAAGTATTACCATCTGCATTTATATTAAAATATCTTAAAATGTATGCTGTTGCAAAGGCAGCACACGAATTACCACTTTGAAAATCAATATGGTTTTCAAAATCTAATATATATCTATCTGAATAACTATTATTTTTTTTAAAGTGATATATTGGTACTGACATTAATATAGCATCTATGAAAAAAATCCATAAGGCTACGCATATTACCTTATTTAGAATATTTAATATAAGTATGTACATTCTTACCTCCCTACAAAATAAATTAATCCATTTATATATTTCCTTATCTAGAAAGCTATCTGATACTGGTTGTATCTAATAAAGGTATACTGCTTCGTATATCTTATTTACATTGTCCATACACAATTTTCATCCCCTTTGTTTGTCTTTTTTCTAACTTGATGTTTCATGCTTTATGACAAAGTAATTCTATTGAATATAATAATTTCTCTTTACACTATATTTTACCATATTGTGCCATAAAGTGAAATTTATTTCATTTATTGTATACCCGTTCTTAAATGTGCTCTTCCTGCACTTCTTTAATTATGTGTACGCCAATTTCTATAATATTAATTAATATTATAATTGAAAGAAAATCATTGATGCACACACTGGGATGAAGAAGCATAGACAGCCATTCAAAGGATGAAAGAAAAGGTAGATATATTTAGTGGAGAAAATTTTAAGAGTATGGGAGTCCTTATAGTAAAATATTGCCAGAACAGTAACCTATTGGCTTAGTAAGTATTGACAATCCAATACGGAACAAGAAAATCTTAACCTTATAAATGAAGCTGTTAGAAAGAACACAAAATAGTAGTACGCATATGATGTACATATCCGCACAACAAAAAATCCCTTGAAAAATGAAGTGAACCCCTTTTGTTAGACAAAAACAACGGTCTAATGAAAGGGGATATTTTTATGCCATCAGGAAAAAAGATGTATTCCACAGAATTAAAACTTAAAGTGGTACAAAGATATTTAAAAGGCGATGTTTCTATAAAAGATGTTGCCAAAGAATTCAATGTTGATAAAAGTGATGTTAGAAAATGGAGAGATGCATACATACAAAATGATATTGAAGGTTTGTACACAACTCATGGAAGTTATACTGGAGATTTTAAAATATCTGTCGTAGAATATATTCATAATACAGGAGCATCTATACGTCAAGCTGCAGCCTATTTTAACATCCCTTCGCCACCAACGATATCAAAATGGGAACATATTTATTTTGAACAAGGCAAAGAAGCTCTGTATATCGATAATCGAGGAAGGGCTAATAAAATGAAGAATACCATGAAGAAAGAATCGCAAAAGAAAAATGTACAAGAAAACGAAGACTTATTAACTGAAGTGCAAAGACTGCGTATGGAGAATGCTTACTTAAAAAAATTGAATGCCTTAATTCACGCACGGGAAAAATCCGGGAAGAAGACAAAGTAGCTGTCATTACCGAATTAAGGCAAGAATTTAAAATGACAGCATTACTTAAATATGTTGGTATGTCAAGAAGTACTTACTACTATTATGTAAAAAAATTAAACAAGCCCGATAAATATGAGCGTATAAAAGAAGAGATCACCGCCATTTATCATGAGAACCAGGGAAGATATGGATACCGCAGAATTACTATGGAACTCCATAATCGTGGATATAAAATCAATCATAAAACTGTTCAAAGGCTGATGAAAACTTTACAATTAAAATGCATGGTTAGGATTAAGAAATATCGCTCTTACAGGGGTGAAATAGGAAATATTGCTCCGAATCTTATTCAACGAGATTTCACAGCAACAAAGCCGAATCAAAAATGGACAACTGATATCACTGAATTTTCTTTGTTTGGAACAAAACTTTATCTTTCTCCAATTTTAGATATGTATAATAGCGAGATAATTAGCTACAGTATAAGCGAACGACCTGTTCTTAGTCAGGTAATGGATATGTTGGACAAAGCTTTTAAAAAGTTATCTGATAGCACAAATTTGGTATTTCATAGTGATCAAGGCTGGCAGTACCAACATAGATCATACCAGATGCGCTTGAAAGAAAAAGGTATTCAGCAAAGTATGTCCAGAAAAGGAAATTGCCTAGATAACTCTCTCATGGAAAACTTCTTTGGGCTCTTGAAATCAGAATTAATGTATTTAAGAACATTTGAATCTATAGAAGAGTTTAAAAAAGAACTTAGAAATTACATAGATTATTATAATAACAAACGAATTAAGAGTAAACTAAAAGGAATGAGCCCTGTAGAGTACAGAACTCATTCCATGAAAGTAGCGTAATAAATATTTGTCTAACTTTTTGGGGTCAGATCAAAATCAAGGGATTTCGTTAGCACGAGACGGGATTCAAACCATAATCCTATCCTACAAATACTGAAAAGAAAGGGGGTTCACCCACTTCTGATTTATGTGCACTTAATAGTGCACATATTTTTATGTACAATTTCCATTTAATATTTCTAAATTTGAATACCAAATGAAAATTACACAATAAATCATTTTTCTTTAAGTTCCATGTAAATTGATGTGGTTTCATCTTCGTCAAGCAAATATTCAGGCATTGGTTTACGCTCAAATCCTAATCTCTCATACAAAGCAATAGCTCTACTGTTAATCGAATTAGGGTCTACCCAAACCTTTTCTGCGCCATTTTTAAATGCCTCCTCGATTGCAAAAGAAAGCGCTTTAGTCGCTATTCCTTTACCTCTCGCAAACTTAAATAATTTGATATCCAACGCAGCACTATTACTATGCTCATTATCAATCTTAAAAAAAGTCTCTCCACAATACACAGCATCTTCGAAGATGGAATAATGGTTTACCATTGGTCTGGTAGATAAAATCCAATCGTACCAATCGTTCATTCTTTCTTCTGTTTCGTGTAGTCCATCTGGAAATCCTACAAATCTCATAACATCTCCATCTGCCCATAATTTTTTTACATTAGATATCTCACTTCTGCTTGTCTCTTTAATAGTAATCATAAAATATAAATATTCCTCTCAATTATTTAGAGGTTATTTATTGTGGAACCTCCCACCACAAATAATTATCTTTCTCATGATATCATTCTCCTTTCTAGTTAATCATATATGTCTACGTAAATGCGGTAGACACCATTTTCTAATTTATTATATACTTTAATTATAATATCATATTGACCAAAACAAGACAAAAAAAATTACCAAATATTGTGTACACCTTTCATAAAAGTGTATTTACTATACTGTCTAAGATTGTGTATACATTTCTTTAAATAAAAATCCATGAAATTCAACTGCTCACTCCTACATGTAAATGACACTCAAATAATACGTAAAGAAATATCCATATAGTATAAAGAAAAAGAAAGCCTAAATCAAACAATAAAAGAAAAGGATGAATTAATTCTTAACCAATACTCATTCCAACCTCAATGCCACAATAAAAGACAGGAGCCATATAAATTTATAGCTCCTGCCCCTGAATAACCTTATTGAGGCTCAACAGGAATCCAGATTTCACCTCTCGTATTATCTGCTTTGCCGTAATACATTTCGAAATTGATATCTCCCACCAGATTATAACCTGATGTTGGAAGCCATTCTGCATAGATTCGTCGCCACATATTTTGCATCTCACAGTCATCCACTGAAAATATAGCCCATGTCATAGCCGGAACATGTAGTATGGTAAATCGTTCCGGAATATCCATAGCTTCTGGTACATGCTGACATATCATATACTTAAAGGTGGTCTTCGTGTGGTCATACAGTGCTGCATGGAGCATAGTATCAGGTTCTTCTCCCAATAAGTTATTCATTTCGTCAACCGAACCATCATCGTCACACTGCTTACAGAACATTGGTACTTCCTCAAATGCTTTCTCCATATCGGAACTTATTTCGCCATAAACACCGAACATTTCAAATGCACTTTTTGTTTCAATCTTACATGTCATTTTTTGCACTCCTTTAATCTGAATTTGAAAAGTCAAAGGAGGATATATCTGAAACTTCACGCCGTCCTTCCGAACAATTGTTGGTGTGAAACCATGTTGCCTTTCAAATGCTCTTGTGAAGCTATCTGCGCTGTTATATCCGTATTTTACAGCAACATCAATTACCTTATCTCCTCTTTGCAGGTCCACTACCGCAACTGACATTTTGCGTTTCCTTATATACTCTGAAAGTGGCATATCTGTAAGGTAATTGAATATACGTTGAAAATGATATGACGAATATGATGTTACATTTGCTACAGATGACAATGCTTCTGCATCAGTCAGGTTCAACTCAATATACCCAATTGCACGGTTAAGTTGTTCAATGAGATTCATCTTATGCTCCCCCTTTGATCCAATGATATCAGAAATGAAATGCAATTATCCGACTTTTCAAATAATCATTTATCGTATTTTTATCTTAAATTCTTTATGACAACAACTTTTGTTTGACTAAATATTCAGCGTTGTAAATTTATCTTATTATACTTTTGCCGAAATAGCAAATCAATAAATGGTAAAAATTGCTCGTAACAGAGAAAAGAAACATCAATCATTGGTTCATCAGGTGGAAATGAAATTAAAGTCAAAAATGGCAATCGTTCATTCGAAATATGATAACCAGAGGGCAGAACGTGCACTATTAAAAGAAAAGCGGAAAAAGGATGCAAAAGCAATGCTAAGTTATCAGGAACGTATTACCATCCATAAGATTTATACTTGAAGTACCTTTCAGGATTTTCAGAAGCATGCTTGTTACTTTGTCAAATGGTGTAAGGAACGCTACGGCTGCACTCATAGAATTCTGCAAGGCAACCGGATTACGAAAGAAAGACTGTTAAAAGGGATGAGCAACATTGGCGTAAGTATTGCAGAGAAGCAGGAGTACCGTTTAAGAGTAGTCATTGCATCCGAAGAACCTTTGCCAGCAGGTTGTATGCAGAGGGCATGCCTTTAGAGGAAATCAGTGTGTATGTGGGTCATGAAGATACTGATACAACGAAAGGCTATATCTACAATTACAATGAAATCAAAAAGAATCGTGCCTATATGGACAAGGCATTATAGCAGTTCCCGTACGTAAAAGGATGTTGCACACATCCTGCACACATGTTTTTCAAGCAACAAAAAATCGCTAACCCTTGATTTATAAGGATTAGCGATTTTTTTCAATTAAGCACGAGACGGGATTCGAACCCGCGACCCTCGCCTTGGCAAGGCGATACTCCACCACTGAGCCACTCGTGCGTATTTAGTTGTTGTTGCATCTCACAGGTATTAATATACCATAGAACATTTCTTATGTCAACACTTATTCTTTATTTTCTTTATATTTTTTCACGAAATTCATGTTTTTTTAGTTTTTAAGTATAATTTATCCTATTATCTACAAAATAAGATACTCTCTGTAATTATTTAGAAACAACATGAACTAATATAAAGAAAGTAGAATCTCTTTTTGTAAGAACTTATCTATATGCTTACGAATATTCACTAGATACAAAAAATTGCTCTATAGCTATAAAGAATATTCTCTAAATACAAAAGAATGTTCTCCAGTTAAGTACAAAAAATTGTACAAAAAAGAGATTCCCTTTCTTAACAATATCACAATATCACCATTTCACTACTCAAACTGCGAGTAATATAACTGGCTATAAAGGCCTTTTTGCTTCATTAACTCTTTATGATTTCCTTGCTCAACAATATTACCATCCTTAACAACTAAGATATGATCCGCACTCTTAATCGTTGAAAGTCTATGAGCAATAACAAAACAAGTTTTATTCTTCATCAGATTTCTCATCGCTTGCTGAATCTGAATTTCTGTCCGAGTATCTACATTTGAAGTAGCTTCATCAAGAATTAACATCTTAGCATCAAGTAGCATAGCTCTTGCAATCGTCAATAACTGTTTTTGGCCTTTCGATAAATTCGTACCATCATCGGTCAATATTGTATCATAGCCCTTTGGCAAACGCTTAATATAAGAGTGTATTTTCGCTGCTTTCGCTGCTTCTATTACATCCTCCATCGTAGCATTGTCATTTCCATATGCAATATTTTCAAAAATAGTACCTTGAAATAACCAAGTATCTTGAAGAACCATTGCGTAAGCTTTTCGTAAACTCTTTCTAGTCGTGCTACTGATTTCTTGGTTGTCTACCTCAATACTACCACCATTTACATCATAAAATCGCATCAATAAATTAATAATTGTCGTTTTTCCAGCTCCCGTAGGCCCAACAATAGCAATCATACTTCCAGCAGGTGCATGTAATGTTAAGTCTTTTAATATTATTTTATCAGCAGTATAACCAAAGGATACATTTTTTACATCTACCGTTCCATTTACATCAGTAAGTTCCTTAGCATCTGCCTTATCTGATACTTCCGCTAATTCATCCATTAACTGAAATATTCTCTCTGCTGCCGATAAAGACGCCTGAAATTCACCCATAATATTTGCAGATTCATTAATTGGTCCAGAAAACTTTCTTGAATATAACACAAATGAAGATATACTACCAAGTGTCATATTTCCAAACAAATAATTAATCGCACCAAATACACTGATTAATGTTAATGATAAATTATTCATAAAGTTTACAGAAGGCCCCACCATTGCTCCATAATAATCCGCGCGGTAATATGCATTAACAGCTTCTTTGTTCTTTTCCTTAAACTTCTGAATCGTATTTTCTTCTTGATGATATGCCTTTAAAGTTTTTTGACCTGAAATTAACTCTTCAACCATACCATTTAACTCACCTAGCGCTTTGGATCTTTTACGAAACATTGGTCTTGTTAAACTTGTTATCTTCCTTGTTAAAACTATCGTTATTGGAATTGTAACGACAAAAACAAGTACTAACTTGGTTGAGATCATTAACATAGAAACAAAGGATACTATAACCGTAATCACACTTGAACAAATGGTTACTAGGTCTGAAGTAAGTGTCGAATTTAATGTATCAATATCATACGAAATTTTACTTATAATATCTCCTGTTTGATGTGTATCAAAATATCCAACTGGAAGCGTTAATATATGTTCAAATAAATCCTTACGCAAACGATAAGATATTCTTTTACTAATCTCTAACATTATTAACGATAAAATATAAGTAAATACAGCAGATACAATATAAAATAGAATCATTAATTTACAATAGTAAAATACTTTTTGAAAATTAACATCTCCCTGTCCAATGCCAATGTTATCAATCGCAGAACCTGATAAGCTTGGTCCAATCAGTGCAAAACTGTTACTTGCAATAGAAAGAATGATTGCAATCGCCATTAATGCTTTATATTGAAAAAGATAAGATAAAATCCTCTTAAATGTATGCATTTTTTTACGTTTCGTCATTGTTAGCAAACCTTCCTTTTTATTCACTCATTTGAGATTCTGCAATTTCTTTATAAATATCACAGCTATTTATGAGTTCCTCGTGTGTTCCATAACCTACGATATTTCCATCTTCCATTACACATATTGCATCCGCAGACATAATTGAACTAATACGCTGAGCAATCATAATCGTAGTCGTTTCTTTAAAATGTTCTCTTAATTCCTTTCGTACCGCAGCATCCGTTTTGTAATCAAGGGCACTTGACGAATCATCCAATATTAAAATCTCTGGATGAGCTGCCATTGCTCTAGCAATCAATAAACGCTGCTTCTGCCCACCACTTAAATCTGCACCACGAATCGCAACTACAGTATCAAAACCCTTTGGTTTTTCTGAAATATATTCCGACGCATTTGCATAGTCAGCAGCTACTTTTACGTCTTCTTCCTTAAGGTCCCTTCCAAAACGTATATTTTCAAAGATTGTATCATTACTAATAAAATCATTTTGAAAAACAACGCCAAACTTTTCTCGAAGCTTCTTTATATCCATGGAGCGGATATCTTCCCCATTGATACGTATCGCCCCCTCATTAACATCATAAAATCGCATAAGTAGCTTGACTATAGTTGACTTACCAGAGCCAGTTGCACCAATGATACCTAATGTTTGACCTTTTTTAATGCCAAAACTGATATCAGTTAAATTATCTTCTTTACCATCGTAAGAAAAAGAAACATGATCAAATTCTACACAATAATCATTCCTCACTTTTGGTAAATCAATAACGCCCATCTCATCTGGTGCATTTAATACTTCTACAATACGTTTTGCAGATGCACTTGCCTTAGAATAGTTCGTAAAAATTCTAGAAATAAATAATAACGCATTTAAGATTAAAGTAACATATGTTAAAAAAGCAATAATGATACCTGGTTTAATCGCTCCACTATTTACACGGTAAGCTCCAGCTAAAATAACAAGTACCGTCCCAACATTTAAACATACTTGCATCATTGGGTTAACGCTGGACATAACCATCCCTGTTTTCTTTTCCTGAGTGGCAGTTGCACTATTACATGCATCAAACTTTTTCTTCTCATACTCTTCTTTTGAAAGTGCTTTAATAACACGAATACCAGTAATATTTTCGCGTACAACTCGAACGTAATCATCAATTCGCTTTTGAACCAATGTATACATCGGTATCCCGTATTTTGATACAATGTAAATGGTTACAAAAATTATTGGCATAACAGCTATCATTACTAAAGTAAGTACAGGATCAAGCGTCAATGTAATAATTGTACCACCAACTAAAAATATCGGTGCTCTAACACCAAGTCGCTGCATCATACCAACAATCTGATGAATGTTGTATGTATCTGTGGTTACTCTTGAAACTAAGGATGGTAATGTGAAATTATCCACTTGATGATTCGATAGATTAATAATTTTAGAGAATAGATCATTTCTAATATGTTCGGTGGTATCTCTTGCAACACTGGACGCCATTCGATTCGCCACTGTATTGCATATAAGTGCTGCAATAGCGCAACATAACATAATGCCACCCCAGATGAGGATATAATTAACATTCTTCAGTGGGATTATATCATCAATCATATACGATAAAATCCATGGTAATGCAAGTTCAACTATGGTACCAGTTGTTTTGATGATAAGACCGATTAACATTTTGAAATAATAAGGTTTTAAGTAAGACATTATCTGGTTCATAATAACTCCCATGCTCTTCTAGGCTGAAACATTAGTAAGTACATTTCTTGAACTTTCTATTGTCATGTATAAAAGTTGAAAAAACATGTTTTTCAACTTAGCCTCTAAGAATACTTATGATATTTTATAAAAAACAAGAACAATACTCTTTGCAATTGAGGATTGCTTAACAATTTATAATTATCTTGATATTTACGTTATCTAATAATTAATAATTTTCCAGACAATTGCATATAAATTTATTATACTCTTTCAATTTATAAAAATCGACATTTTTTATATATTTTTATATTATTTTTACATGTTTTATTTTTTCTTTATAATTGTTTATTAACAATACTAATTAATAATTTTCAATAAATTGAAATAGATTGTCTTAACTGCATTACATTAATAGCCAAACAAAAAATATATGTTTTTATTAATTTATGTAACTAAAAAAAGCTCTGTAAAAAATTTCACAGTGCCTTTTTTATAATCGAAATATATCTTATAAAAAAATGTTCTTCTATAAGATAAATATAATTTTATAACAAAATACTATTCTATAAGATAAACATTATCTTATAAACAAAATGCTATTCTAAAAGATAAATATTATCTTATAAACAAAATGTTGTTTTTTAACTAAAAATAATATTATAAAATATTTTTTAAATCGTAATATATTTTATAACCGAATAATTATTTATCGTTCTTTTAACTTATTTTAAACTGCAGCCACAAAACTCTTTTTCGCATCCTCAATGATTTCTTGCGGAAAATCAACATATTGCAAGAGTCGAATCGCATTCTTTGTGTAACTAACACCCTCATGTATTTTATAGTCAAAACTAATATCTTTTTCATCTATTTGCTCTCTAAAATGAAACGTATCGTATGTTTCATTTAACATTTGTAATAATTGAATATCATGAGAGGCCACAATTGCAATACAGTTCTTTTGAAGTAAGTACCTTAATATCGCAGCAGATGCAGCAATAGGACTTAAAGAATGTACCTATCAATTATTTTAACTCCTCTAAATATCGTGCAAGTGCATCTTTCCAATCTGGTAGTTTATAGAATCCATTCTCAACCAACTTTTCTTTCGATAGTCTAGAATTCTTAGGTCTTGCTGCTTTTGTTGGATATTCCTCTGTTGTTATATGATTTACCTTCGTATCATATCCAGCAAGTCGAAATATTTCTTCTGTAAACTCTGCCCAAGAGCAAATTCCTTCATTTGTTACATGGTAAGTACCATATTTTTCAGTCATAATCATATCACAAAGAAGTGGTGCGATATCCGCAGTATAAGATGGAGATCCATATTGATCTGCAACAACATTTATTACATCTCGCTCCTTGCCTAAGCGAAGCATCGTTTTCACAAAGTTACTTCCATTCACACCAAATATCCATGTAACGCGTGCAATAAAATATTTATCAAGGATTGATTTTACAAGCTCTTCCCCTTGTAGTTTTGTTTTGCCATACACACTTAATGGTCCGGTTGCGTCATCCACTTCATAAAATGCTTCTCCTGTACCTGGAAATACATAATCTGTGCTAATATACACCATTTTTGCATCTATTTCTTTACAAACAGTTGCTATATTTTTTGTTCCAATTACATTTACCTTTTCGCAAAGTTCTTGTTCATCCTCTGCACGATCAACTGCTGTATATGCTGCACAATGAATCACTACATCTGCCTTACTATTCACAATAAACTCTCTTGTTTTTTCAAGATCTGTAATATCAAACTCTTCTCTACCAGCACCTATATTTTCAATATTTCTACTATTTAATGACTTGATTACATCATAACCTAATTGACCCTTTACTCCTGTTACTAAAACCTTCATAGATTTCTTGCCTTTCTTTCCATCATAACTCTCTTTTATATCTTTATCTTTATTTTTATCTTTATTTTTATCTTTATTTCTATCTTTATTTCTATCTTACTTTTATTTTTCTAGTATTAAAATGCATCTCCATAAGAAAAGAACTGTCGTAAAGTTTTATTCATATGTATCCATATGTTTTTAACGACAGTTCCATTAATATTTTATCTATTTGCAATAATCTTTACGATTATATCTCCTTATATTTGAAGTCTACATCACTTTCAGCTAATGTAGGCGCTTTCGCATCTTTTTCAGAAAGAATTGGATTTTCAATTCCCCACATTACTGAAATATCTTTATCATTCCAAGCAATGGATCGATCGGATTGAGGAGCATAATAATTATCTGTCTTATACATAAACTCAACATCATCCGTTAAGGTTAAGAAACCATGGGCAAATCCTCTAGGTATTAATAATTGTCTTTTATTTTCTGCAGATAACTCAACTGCCACCCACTTTTTATAAGTTGGAGAACCAACTCTTAAATCAACTGCAACATCAAGCACTGCTCCTCTTGCACAACGAACGAGTTTCGCTTGAGAATCATTTCCCTTTTGAAAATGCAATCCACGAAGCGTTCCTTTTTGTGCAGAAAAGGAGTGATTATCTTGTACAAAATTATAAAAAAGTCCTGCTTCTTCCATTTTTGCTTGTGACCAAGATTCAAAAAACCAACCTCTGTGATCTCCGAAAACTTGAGGCTCTATTATGTAGACATCTTCTACATCTGTTTTAATTACGTTCATTTTACCACCATTTCCTTTCAGTATATTATTTTGCCATCTGCTACTTGTTTTAAGTGTGCTCCATACGCGGACTTTCCATACAAAGTTGCAGACTCCATTAGTTTTTCTTTTGTTATCCACCCATTTTTAAATGCAATTTCTTCAATTGCTGCTATTTTAATTCCTTGACGATTTTCAAGAACTTTTACAAATTCGGTGGACTCCGCTAATGCGTCAATTGTTCCAGTATCAAGCCAAGCATATCCCCTACCAAGTGTAATAACATCAAGAGAACCATCTTCCAGATACATTTTATTTAAATCTGTAATCTCAAGTTCTCCGCGGTGGGAAGGTTTTACCTTCTTTGCAAAATCACACACACGATTGTCATAGAAATACAATCCAGTGACACAGTAATTGGATTTTGGATTCTTTGGCTTCTCTTCAAGAGAAATAACTTTACCATTGTCATCAAATTCAACGATTCCAAAACGCTCTGGATCATCTACATAATATCCAAACACAGTAGCGCCATGCTCTTTTGCTGCTGCTTTTTTAAGATGATTCGTAAGTCCATTTCCATAAAATATATTATCCCCAAGAACCATTGCACAGGAGTCTCCTGCAATGAACTCTTCCCCAATAATAAAAGCTTGGGCTAGTCCATCCGGAGAAGGTTGCTCTGCATAACTTAGCTTAATTCCATAATTTGAACCATCTCCTAATAACTTTTTGAAGTTTGGCAAATCATGAGGCGTAGATATAATTAAAATATCTTGAATCCCCGCAAGCATCAGCGTTGACAGCGGATAGTATATCATAGGTTTATCGTAAACTGGTAATAACTGCTTTGATGTAACCATAGTAAGTGGATACAGTCTAGTTCCAGAACCACCTGCTAAAATTATTCCCTTCATTTAGCTACCTGTACCTTTCCAATATTCTTCATTAAAACCAATTATATTATAAATTGCCCATTTTAACAAGATTACATATTTATTTTTCCCAAATACTGGTCTTAAAAATACCTCATAAACAGAAATTATTACTTCTCTGTCTATGAGGTATCTATTTTTATCTCTATTATTTATAGAAAACTGAATTCCAACGCAATTCATTTCTAAAGTTGCGAATTGTAGTATCCTTATCAATAATAACGGATTCGATTCCCATCGCTGCTGCCCAATCGCTCATCTGCTCAGCTGTAATATCATAGGAAAACGCTGTATGATGTGCGCCACCAGCATAAATCCAAGCTTCAGCACCCGTTGAAAGATTTGGCTCAGGTCTCCAAAATGCAGTCGCTACTGGAAGTTTTGGCATTGGAATATCTTGAGGTAAGCACTCAACTTCATTAATGATCAAGCGGAAACGTGTTCCAAGGTCAATAAGTGATGTTGCGATACCTCTACCTGTCTTAGAAGTAAATACCAATCTTGCAGGATCTTCTCTATCTCCCATGGACAATGGGCAAACCTTAATTGAAGGTTTTTGATCTGCAATGGATGGGCAAACTTCAAGCATATGTGCCTGTAAAATGCCTTCTTTGCCAGGTACTAAATTGTAAGTATAATCTTCCATAAATGAAGTACCTTTTGCATCCTTTTTATTCGCAGTCATTAATTTCATTAAGCGAACCATAGCAGCGGTCTTCCAATCTCCTTCGCCACCAAAGCCATAGCCTTTTTCCATTAATCTTTGAATTGCAAGGCCAGGTAGTTGCTGTAAACCAGATAACATCTGGAAGTTCGTAACGATTGCATGATAATCATGTTCTACTAAAAACTTTTCAAAACCGATTTCAATTCCAGCTTGCACAGCTACATGCTTTTTAAACTCATTGGCATCTCTGCCTTCTAATAAAATATCGTATTTGCTGTAATATTCATCTACTAAAGCATCAATATCACCTTTGGAAACCGCCTGCACATATTCTGCGATATCGGTTACATTATACGCATCAATTTCCCAACCAAACTTAATGTGAGCCTCTACCTTATCACCTTCGGTAACTGCAACATTTCTCATGTTATCTCCGATTCGAAGAACTCTGATATGGCTGCTTTCCATAATACCAATCGCCGTTGTCATCCAGCTAGCAATTCTTTCTTGAACGTTTTTATCATCCCAATAACCTGCAATAACTTTACGTTCAATATCCATTCTTGAAAAAATATGTCCGTATTCTCTATCTCCATGGGCAGATTGATTTAAATTCATAAAATCCATATCAATACTGTCATATGGGATTTCTTGATTAAATTGTGTATGTAAATGTAATAAAGGTTTTCTAAATTCTTTTAAACCTAAAATCCAGGATTTCGCTGGTGAAAATGTATGCATCCAAGTGATTACACCTGCACATTCTTCATCCGCATTTGCATCATTAAAGGTTTTACGTATACTTACGTTATCAATTAGTGTTGGTTTTAAAACTACTTCATATGGTAAATTTCCTGATTTATTTAAACCTTCCACAATAATTCTTGAATGGTCAGCAACAACTTCTAGGCAATCTGCACCGTAAAGATCTTGAGAACCCGTAGCAAACCAAAACTTATAATTTTTACCCGTCTTCATTATATTCCTCCTATTCATTTAAAAGTGATGAAAGATAAATAAAAAATTATATCAGTATTTACTGAAATAATTAAATTACTGTTATTTCTCTTTCAATCACAGTGAATTATGTTCCTATACTATAGTTATAATCCATTTTTTAGGTAAGTTCAATCCAATTATATAGTGAAGTAATTGAAACTTTTCACTTAATAATTAACTTTTTCATTTTACACTAAACTTTTGCATCTTTTTAATATATAGTAATAAATATCTGAACGAATACCTTTTATTTTAAATTAACAAAACGGGCTTCTTTTATATTTTGTTCTATAATAATAGGAAGAATATTAAACCAACTGATGCACTTATTTAAAATAATAGCATCACTTGTTATCACCTTTGCTTCTTTTTCAAGGATCACATCTGCATTCGCAACAAGATTTACTTCCACTTTATATGGATAACTTGAAAGTACTTCTAATATTCTAGATTTTAACCTTCCAGAATTAGAAACTGGTGAATCTAAATAAAAAACTACTTTTTTTACTCCTTGCTCTTTTAGTTGATCACCAATTAATTTGATTGCTAAGTCTGTTTTTTCAATCATTCGATAAGTCCCTCGAAGACCTGCTAAATCTCTAAATGTTCCATCCATACATAAAATAAGAGTTGATGCTGACAACGCAACTTCTAGGGTAATTATGAGATTAAAACCGTCAATCAATACCGTTTCACCTTGTAAATTTGTTATCTCTTTTTCTTTTCTAGAATCTAACATCTCCTTCGTAGCTGTTGCACGCACGAGTGCTAGTCGCTGCCGTTCTGATAACATATAATGATTACCGACGAAAGTGGAGGCACTTTTAATTGGATAATTTCGTTCCATTAAAAACAGTAAATCATATTGCGCCTGTTTTAATTTCATATAACTACCTTGAGCAAAAAATTCTTTTTCATCCTCTAAAACGAAGCCTCTTCTTACATCTTTCATACCCATTCTCCTATATGTTTTCTTTTCTATCACTTATTTTCGCAGTTAATTCATATCATTTTTATACTGCGAAGTTTAAGTAACTTATTTTATACCCTAGCACTCATTAAATTACTGGATGAATATCTTTTCAATCCACGATAAAAAATAATCCATGCAAATAATGATATCCCAAAAGCAAACAACGTTATAATAAATAAATACTTAAATTGAAATTTTAAAATTACTTGTAATGGCATATAAACAGTTAATCCTACTGGTATTAGGGTATACAAAATAATCTTTACTACTCCTCTAAAAATACCCTCTGGATAGGTTGAAAAATTAATCATTGCTTCATTTAAATTATTTGCAAGAATATCACCTTTAACAATCCAAAAAGATAAGCTTCCTACAATAACAGCAAACGCCGTAAGAATAATTGCACCCGTTATTGTAAAATACGTAAACAATAAAATTTTGCCAGGACTACGGTGAAACAATAAAATAATAATATACCCATACAATAAATCCCCGATTGCTGGTGCACTTGTTGCGGATGTGATTACACTTAGAATAACACTTTTGGGTTGGACTAAAAAAGCATCTAACTTACCATGAATAATTAAATCGGAAAGCTGATATGCTCTTAGAAAAAAGATATGAGATAACCCATAAGTACTTGCTGCCAAGGCCCACATTGCTAGCACATCATTTATCTGGTAACCTCCAATATTACTCTTAAGACTAAATAGTACCAACCAAAGTATAATAAAACTTGCATTATTTAAGATCATAAAAGTAATATTTGTAAGGAAGGTGACACGGTTTGTCATCTCCCGCATTACATTATATTTAACGGATAAAAATATTATTTTAATTTGATTTCTAGCCTCCATTAACATTGAGCTTTTTCACTCCCTTCTGAAAAAATACAGATAACAGTAAAACTGTGCAGCCTATATAAATCCCTTGTGCAAATAAGACATTAACAAACTTATCCATACTAAAATCTATAATTAATTTAGCTGGCCCATAATTTATTACATAGATCGGCGAACATTTTATAAGTGGCTGTAAAAATGTAGGAAACATTTCAACTGGAAATATTGTTCCAACCACCAAAATCAACTTATCGTAAATCCAATGAAATGGAGCGGCATCTTCAATCCAAAAGGAAAAATTGCTTATCAGCATACGTATGATAGAATTAATCACCATTCCAAGAAAAAATACAATTACTATGTATGGCAAATGAATCAATTGAAAATTAGGTAGTTTTCCAACAATTGATATTCCTAATAAGATTCCCACACCAAGATAAATGCCTAATCGTATGGTTACTTCACCAAAGTGCTTCGCAATCATAAAATAGAGGTAATTATACGGTTTATTCAATCCGTAGGCAATTCCACCACTTTTAATATCCTCACTTATTTGCCACTTTAAGGTTCGATTATTATTACCAAACCACATAATCTCAGTTAAAATGATATACCATACCATTTGGACCATGGTGTATCCTTCAATTACTTCACTTGAATCAGAATACATATATCTCCATAGGTATAAAAAAACGAAAATAATAAGTAAATAAGTTAATACTCCCATCAAAAGATTCATCAAATATTGAACACTCTCTATTACAGTAGTCTTATAAATATAAAGGTATTTTCTCAAGTGGACTCCTTTCTTCCAATACAATTAGACTTTTCTTTATAAATTTCAGTAATGATATTTTCTAATGGAATATTCGAGATATTAATATCCAATAGATTATCAGTATCTAAGTGCTTTATGACCTCACTAATACTTGTAAGTTCTGTATCTATTTCAAGTTTACTACTTCCATTCTTACTTTTTAAAACAGTTATGCCTTTCGTATTAGAAAAATTCACTTCTTCTTTTGTTTTAATTTCAACAATTTTTTTATTAAGATAGTGATATTTTAAATTTTCCATCGAATCATCAAGAACGATCTTGCCATGGTTTATTATGATGATTCTCTTACACAATTTTTCAATATCCCCTATATCATGACTTGTTAAAAATATTGTAGTTTTTAGCTCTTTATTCATTTTTTTAATTAAGGAACGAATATTTTCTTTCACCACTGGATCAAGCCCTATGGTAGGTTCATCAAGAAACAAAATCTTAGGTTTATGTATTAAAGCCGCTACGATTTCACAACGTATTCTTTGGCCTAAAGATAGGTTACGAACTGGTGTATTTATAAATTCATGAAGTTCAAATACTTCTTTTAATTCTGCAATTCTCTCTTCAATTTCTTCGTTTTTCAAATCATAAACCGCACCGAAAAATTTAAAATTATCGTAAGGCGTTAAATGTGTCCAAAGCTGCTCTTTCTGGCCAAATACAGTTCCAATATGATATGCTAACTTTTTTCTTTTTTTGCTAGGATTCATATTTGAAACTAGCGCCTCCCCTTGATCCGGATATAAAATCCCAGTTAACATTTTAATCGTTGTGCTCTTCCCCGCACCATTTGGTCCAATAAAAGCAAGGATTTCACCTTCTAAAACATCAAAGCTTATATCATCTACTGCAGAAATACGTTTGTATTTCGGTTGAAAAATATTACTTAGACTACCTCGCAATCCTTTCTCTTTTTCTTTAACGAGAAATGATTTTCTTAAATTACTTACTTTAATAATCGATGCTGTTTCCATTTCGTTCTCCTCCTTCTTTAATTTGTAACCAGTTGCATGATTCTTAAAAAAAGATAAAAAAATGCCGCATTCTGTTTGTAATAAAGTTACAGGATTGAATGCGGCGAATTAAGAATCAAATCATATTGTTTCATCAAAACCGCATAACTACAAAAGACACCCTTTGTAACTATGCGTTTCATAGCTACGTCAATGTCTTATAATTAGTAGATATAGGTTTTGGACGAATACAGTTAGAATCATTTTTTTCATACCTTTCAGATAATTTCATCTTTTTTAATTCTGAATATTTCTAACAGGGATATCATTACATTATTTGGATGTCAAGTGAAATGTATAAATTTAACATGAAATTACCAATTTCTAATCTAAATTTTATGCGAAATATAGGATTTAAATTCAAATTGTAGCATTTTTTATACATTGTGGTATAATTTTCATACTGAACAAGTTTAGCGAGTTAAAGTTGAAATATATATAATTTTTAATGAAATTAAATGTATAATCCTCTCCTTAAAATTGTTTAGATAAGTTTATTGTGTTTCAAAAGGAGTTCTTATGAAAAAAATAATATTTAAAAAAATTCGCAATATATTTGCGATTTTATCACTAATTTTATTTGTTATTTTTACAGGAATAATATACTTTATTGAAAATAATAAAATGCATAATGACCTCAACAGCATGATGGAGCAAGTAGAACAGCTATATTATAAGAGTTTAACTGATGCTCAAAAAACAAAAGAGCTATTAAAAAGTGACTTTCTAAATAGAGCTTATGCGATAGATTTTATGCTAGAGGATTATCCAATTGAAAACTGTACACAATCTACTTTGAACGAAATTAAGCGAATAATGGAAGTAGATGAAATTCATATCATTGATGGCACTGGGACAATCACTTTAAGTAGTGATGATGAGTATGTAGGATTAAATTTTATAAATTATGAGACTACACGTAGATTCTGGAGACTATTTAAAAATGATAATATATGGGAGTATGTAATCGAATGGAATGGTCTAAGTATAAAAGATCAACAAACTAAATCTTATATAGGTATAAGATCAAATTCTGATAATTACTCCGTAATTCAAATCGGTATAAACGCTAATAAGTTAAACAATTTCTTAAAAGATACTTCGATACATTCCGCGGTAGAAAAAACCGTCACCTTAAAAACTAACGCAATTTTTATTGTTGATGAAAGCAGCGGAGAGTTAGAAGCAATCACGAAAAACAATGAGCAGACAATTGAGTTTGAGGATGTTTCTGATCAGAAAGAGTTTGTTAATGAATTAAAAAAATATTCAAAAATATCACATGCACAAATTAATGGTACAACAAAATATCTAGTAACAAAAGTGATAAATGGTAAAATATTAGGTGCTTACACAGAGGCTAGTGTTGTTTACCTTGCGATATTAAAATCCATCATATTTGCATTTGTTGGTATTTGCATCGTATTATTCTCCATGATGGCAATTATACAATATTGCCTTAAGAAGTATGTTATAGGCGACTTAGTTACTATAGAATCCGATATTCAAAAGCTTATGATTGGAAACTATAACGTTGATTTTAATGTGGTGCATAATACAGAGTTTAGAAAACTTGCCCAAATGCTAAATGATTGGAGAGATAGTTATAAGAATAAATCCATGAGAATGAGTAGAATCATATCATCCATTGACAATCAAATTGCTGTTTTTGAATGTATTTCTCCGATTAAGCAAAACTTCTTTTCAAATAACATACAAGTTATTTTAGGAATTAATGATGAGTTATGGGATAAGGTTAAAAGAACTCCTAGTACCTTTAAGAGCTACATCAAAAGTTTAAGCCTTCTTGCGGATAGTAATAACAATAATGTTATAAAAATAAATGATAATAAATATATCAATATTATATCCTTTGAGCAAAGTGAAGCTTTTTATGGAAGAATAACTGATATAACCTCAGAAGTAACAAGCAAACTTAAAATGCAAGAAGAACTTTTAGGAATACAAGAAAAATCCGAAACAGATAGTTTAACAAAATTACTAAACAGAAATGGATTGGAAAAGTGTGTTAAAGAATCCTTTGAGCAAAATCCAAAGGATGGTGTGCTGATCATATTTGACTTAGATAATTTTAAACGAGTAAATGATTCAGAAGGTCATCCAATCGGAGATCTTGTTCTTCAAAATTTTGCGAAATGCCTTAAACATTCTTTTAGAAATGATGATATTATTGCGAGAATTGGCGGCGATGAATTTGTAGTTTTCTTAAAGACTAATATTCCTGCTAATACTCTAATTACAAAATTGGAAGATTTATTAAAAGTAGTTCGTCTCGAATTAAGTAAGTATTACAAGCTCTATGAACTTTCAACAAGTATTGGTGTTGCCTATATGGACGAACATGTAGATGGATATGAAGACCTTTATAAATGTGCAGATGTTGGATTATATATTGCAAAACAATCAGGAAAAGACCAATACTACATAAATGAGCAACACTTACGTAACATGAAAACTAATTAACCTGGCTGTAGCAACATTGTGATAAAAGAAGATTTCTAGATTCATAAAATTTATTCATTATTAAAACTTGAAACACTATAAATATCAATAATAAGCTAAAATCCTATGAAGAAAGAGAATTTTCTCTTATTTCATAGGATTTTTTAGCTGTAGTGGTGCACTGTTCTTTTCATGACACTCTTCTTTTTATTGCACTGTTATTTTTAGTATTCTGTCTTTTTTATTGCACCTTTCATCTTACCTTATTCGTAAAATTTACAAAGTGCCTGCGTACCTAAATCTCCTAATCCCGCTTCTTCTAAGGTACAATACATATCAAGCACCTGCTTTAATACTCCAAGGTCAAGAGAAGTTGTCTCAGCTTCTTCTTTCGCAATTTTTAAATCCTTTATCATATGTTTTATATAAAATCCAGGATCAAAATCTTCTTTTAACATTCTAGGTGCGTTATTTGTCATTTGCCAGCTACCTGCTGCTCCCTTGCTAATACTATCTAGCATTGTTTGAATATCAAGACCAGTTCTTTTTGCATAAGCCATCGCTTCGCATACGCCCGCGATTGTTCCGGCAATTGCTATCTGATTGGCCATTTTAGTATGTTGTCCATTCCCTGGCTTACCTTCATAAACAATTGTAGTTCCCATGGCTGAAAAAATCTCCTGGCATGCGATAAAGTCCTCTTCCTCTCCACCTACCATGATTGATAAGGTGCCATTCATAGCTCCAACATCACCACCAGAAACTGGCGCATCCAAAGCTCTTAGCCCTTTTTCTTTGGCTTCTTCATATATTCTAACCGATAATTTGGGACTTGTCGTAGTCATATCAATTAAGTATGCTCCAGCTTTTGCATTATTTAAAATACCTGCTTCACCGAAATATACTTCCTCCACATCCTTTGGATAACCTACAATGGTTATAATTGCATCTTTATCACGTGCACATTCTGCGATACTCTCACACCAAATAGCACCTTTATTAATTACATCTTCAACTTTTTCTTTATTTCTAGCATAGATACTTACTTCAAATCCATGTTTCATTAAATTATAAACCATAGACTTTCCCATAACACCTACGCCAATAAAACCTAACTTTTTCATATTTACCTCCTAAGATTTCAAATAAGGGCATTGCTATCCAGAAAATTTCTACAGTATTCGCACTCCGTAACCTTCCCTTTGATAACCTTATTTTTTCCGCCACAGCTAGTGCATGCAACAACGATTTCTTCTGGCTTTGATTCGTTACTCATATTGTATTGTATAAATACATTAGAGCGAGCTTTTGGAAATGCAACACATCTTTCATTATTAACATATACCCATTTTCATTTGATGTATTTGTAGAATCCGTTGAAAATATTATAGCATAAACTATGGCTATAAATATATATATGATTCCCGTATTTCTTAATCCCTTGCCTTCATTTAATAAATCATATTCATTACCCACCAATCTTTTATGCAGATAATAAAGCCCAAGTGGTGGCAAAAACAACATACAAATTATTATTTTTGGCACTGAATGTAATTCATTCTTTTGTTCATTATTCATCTTAAGCGTCCTCCCCTAACCTATCCCCTATTTATTCGTTAATCCTACCTTATTATACCTATTTTTGTATTTATTGTAAATATAATAAACTTTTTTACAAATTTATAAATTATAACTAAAAATATCAAAAAAGGAAGTTAAGAGTAATTCATCTCAAACTTCCTGTCTTTCATTATATTAAAGAATAGACTGTATTAATATTTCAATACTCTTGCAATCCTTCTCCCAATATAAAGCGCTGTAAAATCATCAAAAGCTGTAAGACATAAACCATATGGCTTATTGATTGGAATTTCAGGCGCTTTATAATGCTCTTTTGTAAAAGGCAGCGCAACGACTGGATATCCCACATAATGTGGCGTCGTATTTGAACGAAATAGTATTGCATTGTATTGTTTCCATTCTATATTTAAGCGTTTTCTTAAATCCTCACGCTCTTTTAGTGCTTGTCTATATTTTTCCTCATCTAGGCATCCACTTGTATTCATTTCAGCGTCTTCTAAATAAATTTGTCCATACTTTAATGCTTGCTTTGCATGTACATGATTAAATTCTATAATATCCTTCAAACATTTAATTGGAAAAGAGCTTGGTAATGATGCTAAATAACGATTCATTGCATACTTAAATTCATATCTCATAATCGTTCTATTAGATTCTGTGATTGGAATTGTAATTTCTGTTATAGTTGCTCCAGCCTCCCTTAAAGCACCAATAAGTGCATCACTTTGCCTTTTATCATTTTCCGATAATTTTTCATTTCCCAGCATGTTAACAGCAAAATGCATGTCTTTTAAAGAATCGTTAATGGGCTCTTTCATAACTCGCTGAAAAATGCCTGGATTCTTACTATCACTATCATATCCACTGCGAAGGCAATCATATATTAACGCTGCATCCTCTATTGTCCTTACCATTGGTCCTACAGTATCTAACGTGAAACTAATTGGTATAATCCCTTCTAGCGAAACTTTCCCAAAAGGTGGTCGAAAGCCAACAATGTCTGCCTGTAACGACGGTGCAATGATAGAATTGCTTGTATCCGTTCCAATGGAGGCCGCACAAAATCCTGCAGACACAGCCACGGCTGAACCAGTACTTGAACCATAAGGGTCTACTTCTTTGCCAAATGCTGATTTTACTTGTCCACCTCTAGCGCTATAGCCTCCTGGCATATTTTTTGTTGTATAATTTGCTAGTTCTGTTAAATTTGTTTTTCCAAGTATAATTGCGCCATTCTCTTTTAAATATTTTACAATTTTAGCATCTCGCTTCGTTTTTAGCTCTGCCAAAGATAATGCCCCTGCAGTTGTATGCAAATTTCCATCTGTCTCTATGTTATCTTTTAGTAAAATAGGAATACCATAAAGGGGCTTATCTCTATCATATTTTAAATCCTCTTGCATTTGCACTGCAATCCTTCGTGCATCTTCATTAATCTGCGCAACACTATTTAGTCCATCTTTTCCGGTATCATATTTCTGAATCCTAAAAAGATAGGCTTCCACTAATTCAGGTATAGAAATTTTTTTATTTATTAACATCTCCCGTAAAGTAAGAACAGAGAAACCTGCGATTCCTTGTTCTTTTCGATTCGTTAGTTTATTTTTATTAATTAATTCATCCGATGAGGTTCTATTGGAACCATAATTCATGTAATCTTCCTCCAGCACTGACATTTAAATTTAGTCTGCCAATTGTCGCAAAAAATATTCCATCGTAAGTTCTGCTATTCGCTCTGGATAAATAACATTTTTAGTGAAACATGCCTCTTTCGCATCTTGCAAAATAAAGGCATGCATCGTTTCATCGTAAGTTCAATATTATTAAAATCTGCTGTTGTAAAATATGAAAGTAAATGCTGTTGCTTTTCTTTTGGTACACAATACTTTACTTTTGTCTCCCATGCACCATAATCAAGAGTATCGTATTGAGAAAGGAGTAAATCCACATGAGCATGAAATATTACATCCATATTTTTAAGCAATTTAAACATGTCTTTTCGTTTAAAATACTTTATTAACATCTCCGCATGAAACCAATAAGTATCCATTGCTCTTACCAAGTCTGGTAACTGGTTATCGGTCCGTAATCCTTGGTCTAGTAAAGCCCCTACTTCTCCAGTACGATCAAATATAATATGTTCCCTTGTACACCCTTTTAAATGTTGTCTGCACATCCATTCCAAAGGATAATTCTGATTTAAAACAAAGAAATCGAACTGATGTAGATTTTCACCAAGCTTCATTACACTACAGTAATTCTTAAAATACTTATCATTAAAACTTTCCGCCCAAAATATTAATAAATCGTCACAAGCGTTTCTAAGTATATTTGGAACATCGGCAGAAAACTCTTCAAAATACTTATCTTCAACTAAAAATACTGGATCATAGTCTGAGTAGCTATCTTGCATATTTCTACTAATTGAACCGTAGTGCCATCCACCTTTGCATCTAGCATCTTCTTTTAACTGATTTACTACAATTTCGAATGCCTGGACCAAGTCTTGATGCATAGAATCTCCTCTCATATGGACAAACTATAAAAACTATTTATTGATTACATATTTCGCTCTCTCATAATCTTTCTTATGTACATAAATTATATATTCATATGCTTTTTCCATATTCTGTCCTAACGTCCCAGTTCTTGCTCTTTCACTCATAAATGGGGATGAACTATTTCTATTTATAACTTTCGTTATATATTTAATGTTCTCAGCTTTTAAGGCATTTCTTATTTCTGCTTGTTCCTTCATTGAAAATGTAATACATAATTCTTTACGATTAAATATTGTAATCATTATTGTCCTCCTATTTTATCTCTATGAGAATAATTGCTTAGTTTCAGAAGTTTATTGTTGTATTAATTTTCCACCTTTATCCATGTTATGTCAATATATATTATTTAGTTTTATAACTGGCTATTTGCTATATATACCTTTATTTCCTATTATTAAAAAAAGACGTGTACCACAGGGAAATCCCCGAATAGTACACGTCTTATTTGCTTACCTAAGTATTTTAGAATTCATTTAATATAGATTGTTCATAAACATATTTGGTTACACAATTTCTGTGTATCCATATTTCATCTTCGTTTATTACTACATACTATGATATGTTTTAGTTTGTTTCTGCATAATCATAATTTGTATCAAATAACTTTTGATTGTCATCTAACTGAGAGATTCCAGCTTTGTGATGTTTCACAATAATATCCATTGCAAGTAATAGTAAGGCAATTGATACAACAGCGATTCCAATTAAGACACCCATATTATTAATAAATGTACTTGTTCCAAGTCCACCACTAATTGCCTGTCTGAAACCATTAATAGCATAGCTCATTGGTAAAAATGGATGAATCACATTGAAGAACTTAGCTGTTAACTGCATTGGGAATGTTCCGCCTGAACCTGCTAATTGTAATACAAGTAATATCATCGCAACAAAACGTCCTGGGTTATCAAATGCCATTGCTAATACCATGATTAAGAACATAAATGCATATGCAGTTACAAGTGCCATAACAAAGTATTGTAAAAGGTTATTCGTTGTTATTCCAAGCAATAACATGATTCCTGTTTCAAGGAGTGCCATTGCTGTCGCAGCAACAAACCCTACTGATAACTTACTTAACCACCATTGTACACTTGATTTACCTTCCATAGCAACTTTTCTAATTGGATAGATGAAATTAAAGATCATACATCCAACATAAAGTGATAAGGATAATACATATGGTGCAAGTGCATGACCATAATTAGGCACATCACTATATTTTATCTGAGTTATGGTATCAGGGGCAGCAATCATATCAATAGAAGCGTCAGAGATTTCTATTGAACCTACTTTAGAGCTTCCCTCTGTTAAACCAGTATTTAATTCACTAGCACCAGCAGCTAAATCTGTTAATCCCTGATCTAATTGATTGGAACCATCCGCTAACTTTGTAGCACCATCATGAATTTGAGTTGCTCCATCTGCTAACTGTGTAACACCTGCTTTTAATGTAGCATTATTGGCAGTAAGTTTATCTAATCCACTCATTAAAGAGTTCGTACCACCTGCTAAAGAAGTCACTGCTTGTGTAAGTTTTGGTGAATTTGCATTTAACTTATTTAAACCAATTGTTAACTGTGCAACTCCACTCGTATATGTTTTAACTCCCGTTTGCAATGTTTTTGCACCATCGCTTAATTCTTGTAATTTGCTCATTAATTGAGGTGCTGTAGTTGATATACCACTTAATTGATCTGAAATCGCTTGTGTTCCATTCACTAAAGCTGGGGTTTGCTTTGCTAGTGAGTTTAATCCACCGTCAATTTGATTCACAGCGTTTCCAACCGTTGTATATCCATCAATTAATTGAGATGCTTTTTCAAGAACAGCTGCCTGTTGTTCTTTTGACATTGCATTAAATACATCTTTATTTAACATTTGCTTTAATGCGCTAATACTATCTGAATCAGGAATACCAGCCGCTAATTGAGAGGTTGCCCCTTTTAGCTGATTGATTGCATTATCCGCAGCAGACATACCTTCTGCAAGTTTTTTTACACTGCCACTATTTTTACTAAGACTCTCTAATGTACTACCAAGTTGTTCTGGAATCATTTGAACTCCTTCTACCACCTGATTGAGACCCTCATTAATTGCAGCAGAGTTCTTATTTAATTGATTTGCTCCAGTAGCAGCTGTTTTTACACCTGATGTATATTCATTCATTCCGCTCTCAAATTGGTTTAAACCAGAATTTAACTCAGATGCCCCAGCTTTTACTGCATCAACACCATCAATATATTGGCTAAGTCCAAGACTTAAAGTATTCGTTCCATCACTAAAAGTAAGGCTTGCATCCGCAAGTTTTGCTAGGTTGGTTGAAATTTCCTTGTTTCCGTCTTTTACTTTATCAATACCATCTTTTAATTGAGCGGAACCATCTGCTGCCGCAGTAAATCCACCACTAACATTGGTTAACTGATCAAAAATTGCGCTAGCATATGCCTTTGTTACTTGTTCAGATACTTCACTTTTTAACTCTTTAACGGCCTGCTCGCCAATTACTTCACCTAAGTAGTTCAAAGAACCATTGGTTTCATATTCTATGTTCATTTTTTCTGGATTATCAGACAACACAGTTGCTGCATTCGCAGAGAAATTTTCAGGTAATGTTATTACCATGTAGTATTCCTTGTTCTCTAATCCCTTTTTTGCATCTTCTGCACTTACAAAATGCCATTCTAGTAAATCATTTTCTTTTAATTGATCAATGACCTGCGCTCCAACCGATAATGTCTGGCCTTCAAAATCCACTGACTTATCTTCGTTTACTACAGCAATTGGTAAATGCTGTGTCATTCCATATGGATCCCACATGGATTTTAGAAAAAAGGAAGCGTACAACATTGGAATAAAACAAATGACCACAAAGGAAAGTAATAATATTTTATTTTTCCTTATCTTCTTCCATTCTGTCTTGATCATTTCCATAAATATTTTTCATCACCTTTCTAATCAATAACTCCCGTCGTTCCTCAGAATGATTCCAATTGATAGGCAGGATTTTTTTATTACCCAGTGCTTCCTGAAGGAGTTGATGTACTGTTTTGCTACGTAAAGCTTCTCTCCACAATACATCTGCTTGGGCAAAAGCATTTCTTAACACAACTGTTCCTTGATTTGCTATTGCCTGATTATCCGCAAATACTTCATCAATTAATCCTGTATCTGGATAGGTCTCAATTGGTCCTTCCAACGCTTCGACAATTTGAAGTAGATTAATTTCTGAAGAATCACGTGCTAAAGAAAAACCTCCGTTGTTACCAGAAACCGATTGTACTAAATTAGCAACCACAAGTTTTCTGATAATTTTCTTTGTATAAGTTAAAGAACCTTTCAGCCTCTTATGAATCTCGAAGGAAGCCACTGGAATACTCGGATCCTGTGTTGCTAATAAAGCAATAATGCAAATAGCTTGCTCGATACCTCTGGTTAATTTCATCTTCTCATCTCCTTTGACGATATCTTTTATCCATTATGGACATTTCGTATCCACGTTGAGATAATACTCCTTTCTTTTTTTCTTGTCAAGTACGAAAATATATTTTTTTGACCATCATAGTATATGCGTGTTTTTAAAAATTGTTGTGCATTTCCAAACTAATTTTATTAAAATAGGCTCTATTATTAATAAAATTGTAATGACAATACAAAGTTTTCACCAAACATAAAGTTTTATACTTGGAGTAATCATCTCCGCTATAACTAAAAAAGGACAGCCACACATACATTATCGTATTGTAACTGCCCTCTTTTTTAAACTATTCATCTGGATATATAACTTTATGTTCAAAAGATTGAAAGTTCATTGTAACATAAGCCTCACCATTCGATAGATTATTTTGAGAAACTCCTTCTAAAATAAGATAATTACCCTCATCATCAATCCATCTAATTCTATTGCCAGTATCATTTACATTCTTTGTAATATCAGATGATATACATTCTGAAAGATACTTTTCCAACTCATTATATATCGTTAAAGCTTCATCATAGGAATCACATTTAAAATAATAATCGAAGCTCATTAACTCATCTTTTATGTTAAACAATAAACGTATCACCTCTGTTGAAATATCCAATTCGTCAATGTAAATTTGCTTCTTCGGCATTAATCTTTCGATTACTTTAATCCCCTCACCAGGTTCAACATCATAAGTTGTATCCAACTCTCCTATTACCTTTTTTGCCTCTTCAGGATTGATCGTCCAAGGAAGATCTCGTAGCTCAACTTTTGTAGTCATTGTAAAATAATTTTTATCAATGTGTTTATATTTCGAATTTTTTCTTCCAATAATTAAATATCCAGCAGCTACTAAAACACAAATCAATATCGCAAATAGAATAAAAAATCTCATTTGTTTTTTACTAAATGATTTTAACATGAATACCGCCACCTCTCCTTTATCTTCAAAATTTCACCATTACTTAAAGAATTAATATAATAACATTCTATCACGAATGGAAATATTTGTGTGATAAAAAGAGAATCTTAATATAAACTTAAGCTTTAATTAACCAAAGAAAGACCTATCCAATAATACCTTTTTCAACTCTATTTCTTCCGTTTTGCTTCGCTTTATAAAGTGCTTCATCGGATTTCTTAATCATATCATAACCACTAATGGTATCCTTTGCTGATTTACAGTAAAATCCCATACTAACTGTTACTTGAATCAACGCATCACCTACATAAAATTTATGATTTTGTATTTTATTTCGAACCAACTCACACCATTTATAAGTTTCGTCTTCGTTTAGTTTTGTTATCACGATACTAAATTCTTCGCCGCCATATCTACCAACATAATCACTACCTCCAATAGAAGTACTTAGAATCATGGCTAATTCCTTTAACACGAGATCTCCAATGGTATGCCCATAGCTATCATTTATTTTTTTAAAATGATCAATATCCAGCATAACAAATGATAAGTTTTCCCCACTGATTTCTTGCTTTTTAATTTCTTTCTCAAATAACTGAATTAAAAGTGCATGATTATAAATTCCTGTTAAACCATCTCTACTCGCCTCATCTTTTAATTTATCCTGACTTTGTTTCGTACGTAATACAGAATGAATTCGAGCGATTACCTCAACATCATCAAATGGTTTTTTAATATAATCAGCTGCGCCCATTTCAAATGCAACTTTTAAATCATTTCCATCTGTTTTAGCAGTAACCATGATTACTGGAATATCCATAACTTCTTCATCACTTTTTAATAACTGGCAAACTTCAAATCCATCCATTCCTGGCATCATAATGTCAAGTAAAATTACATCAGGTTTTAAGTTTTTAGCCATCTCTAGTACCGGAAATCCACTATCCGCTGTGTATACTGTGTATTGTTCATCCTCTAAAATATCTTGCAGCAATCTTATATTTAACTTATTATCATCTACAACCAGTATCTTTATATCCATATTTATTTAACACCTAACCATTTATTTATTTTTTCTGTAAATACATCGTCATCGATTGGTTTTGAAATATAATCATCAAAGGTTTCTTTAAATAGTGCTTCCTCATTTGACATAGCATGTGCAGTAGCAACTATAAATGGAACCTCATTATATTTCATATTTCGTTTTATTTCTTTTGTTACATCAATACCATTCATATCTGGCAAGGATACATCCATAATAACCAAGTCAAAATCATTATCATTGGCTAATTGTATTGCTCCTTTTCCAGTTGCTGATATACTTAACTCAATTCCAATGTCCATGTCCATTAGTAATTGATCTATTAATCTGGAATTGTGACCATTGTCTTCTACTAGTAGAACTCTATTCATTTGCAAGATGCTCCTTAATTCTCTTCATTAATTTATCCATAACCACATCCATCATTACGGAAGACTTCTGAATTACTGCGCTAGTCCTTTTATGCAATTCGTCTTTCTCTTTATTGGTTAATTCCTTTGACGTTACTACAATAACAGGTGTATCCTTTATTTTCTCTTTCTTTCTTATTTCTTCTAATACAGTAAAACCATCTTTTTTTGGCATCATGATATCCAAAATTAATAAGTCTGGTTTTTTATCCATCATTTGATTTAAAACATCCTGTCCATTTCTAGCACATCGATAAGGAAGTCCTTCTTCTCTTAAAAACTGTCCTATCAAATTCAAAAAATTCTCATCATCATCTGCAACAAGAATATCTAATCCACTTTTTTTTGTAATCGTCCTAACTATAGTATCAAAAAGTTCTTCTTGAGTCACTGGCTTTATTAGATATTCATCTGCTTTCATACGATACGCAAGTTTCTTTTCACTTAATACCGATGCCATAATAACTGGGATTTTCCTTGTTTCCTTCGTGTTTTTAAGTTCAGATAATATCTCCCAGCCATCTTTATCCGGTAACATTATATCTAATAAAATAACATCTGGATCTATATTTATAATTTCTTTTACTATATCTTCACTACCATTTAAAGCAACTGCTTCAAACTCATATTCATTTAAATATTGCTTATATAACTTCTGAACATTAGAATCATCATCAATACAAACTACTTTCTTCTTATAATGTGATGCTGGCTCATTTTCTAATAATTTAACTTCTTGGTTTATTTCTAAATCCATAGGAAGGTATACCGTAAAGCAACTTCCAACGCCTAGTTCACTTTCTACAAATATTTTACCGCCAAGCATTTCAACGAATTTCTTAGTAATAGAAAGACCAAGGCCTGTACCTCCAACCTTTCTTGTATAGGTCCCATCCACCTGGCGGAATTCATCAAATATGTTATTAATATTCTCTTTTGATATACCAAGTCCCTCGTCTTTTACTTTTAAGCAATAAAAGTCATCGCTGATATCTACTGAAACAGTAATTGTTCCTTTTTCTGAATACTTAAATGCATTACTTACAATATTAATAAGTATTTGTTTTACCTTTATTCTATCACTTACAATTGGAATCGTTTCTAACTCTTGAAAATCCTGCCTATATGTAATATTCTTTCCCTCTGACAAAGTCCTTGTCATAGTATAGACCTCATCCAATACCGATAAGAGGTCGAACTTTTCCACGTGAAGCTCCATTTTACCTGCTTCTATTTTTGAGTAGTCAAGTAAACTATTAATTAATTCTAATAAATGATAGGCTTCACTTAATACAATCTTTAAATTTTCTTGTTGTATTTGTGGTAGACTATCACCACTCTTTTTTATAACCCGATTTGTAAATCCAATAATTGAGTTTAGAGGTGTTCGAAGTTCATGAGACATGTTGGCTAAAAATTGGCTTTTTAATTTATTCGCTTCATTTACATTTGCCATTTGAATTTTTAGTTCTTGATTTTTATTATATAACTCATATTCTCTTATTTGAATCGCAGCTTGCATACGATTGAAATGTTTGATTAATACATTAAGCTCTTTATCAGCTTTTAAATTAATTAACTCTTTATAGTTTTGTTCTTCAATATTTTCTGACGCTTTTATAAGCATTTTAACAGGTTTTGATACCGATAAGGAGGTAAATAAAGCGATTATTGTAGAAGTAATTACCGTTAGAAATCCTCCAACGATTATAACAAACTCTGTTCTTAACTCTGCTGTTTTCAGTTCATTATAACGCAGATCTAAGATTTGTTCTTCTTCTCCAATGATTTCTGCAATCATCTCGCGCGCCATGTCCATCTCATCTTTGCCACGATCAGTTTGCACAAGCTTGATTACATCATCCATTTCTAGAGTTCCATCTAAAACTGCTCTACGTCCTTCAATGATTTTTGTAGTCTCCCATTCAAACCAGCTTTCGTATTGTTTTTGCAAATTATTCAAACGCACTTGCTGTAAGGAATTGTCCGCTGTTAATTCTTTTACCTCATTAAAATGTTCCAAAAACTCTTCTTTTCCTTGATTAAATGGCTCTAGAAACTCTTCTTTCCCTGTGATTGCATAACCTCTTGCTCCCGTTTCCATATTAAGCATACTATTTAAAATGGAAGTAGCCTCATCAATTATTACATATGACTTTAAATTTAATTCCACAGTTTCCGTTTGATTCTCATAATTAATATATGTATAGCCTAAAATACATATCATTAAAGATATGACGATACCAAATCCCAAATATAACTTATGACTAAGCTTAAGTTTATTTACAATTTTCATTTTGTTTATTAGCATGATATATTTAGACCATGCACTCCTTCATATTCAATGTGTGAAACAATCATATATTAATATACTTTCAGAATAAATGCTATACTTATTAAAAATAAAGTAGGTAATTAGTCCCTTTTTTTTATAAAATATTAATTCTTTCAAAAACATGTTGACAAGCTAAAAAAACTGTAGTACAATAGCAATTGTATTACTGATGTATTAATGGATTCACATATTTTTAGAGATTATATGTATGCGTCACTATATATAATTTGTAAAAATATGTGATTTTTTTTATACTTTAAAGTAAAAGTAAAAATTAGGAGGTACCACATGAATAAAGGTACAGTAAAATGGTTTAACTCAGAAAAAGGATTTGGTTTTATTACTACAGATAACGGAAATGATGTATTTGTTCACTTCTCTGCTATCCAAGGAGACGGTTTTAAAACATTAGAAGAAGGTCAACCTGTAAGCTTTGATATTGAAAAAGGTAACAGAGGCGATCAAGCTACTAACGTAGTAAGACTATAATCGATTATTTAAATCAGATATCTAAAAAATAATAATATAATAAATAGGAGGTACCCCATGAATAAAGGTACAGTAAAGTGGTTTAATGCAGAAAAAGGTTTTGGTTTTATTACAACAGATAACGGAAATGACGTATTCGTTCATTTTTCAGCTATCCAAGGCGATGGTTTCAAGTCTCTAGAAGAAGGTCAATCCGTAAGCTTTGACATTGAAAAAGGTAACAGAGGCGATCAAGCTACTAACGTAGTAAGATTATAATCAATAACTAAATACGAATATATAAAAAATAATAACATAAAAAATAGGAGGTACCCCATGAATAAAGGTACAGTAAAATGGTTTAATGCAGAAAAAGGTTTTGGTTTTATTACAACAGATAACGGAAATGACGTATTCGTTCATTTTTCAGCTATCCAAGGCGATGGTTTCAAGTCTTTAGAAGAAGGTCAATCCGTAAGCTTTGATATTGAAAAAGGTAACAGAGGCGATCAAGCTACTAACGTAGTAAGATTATAATTACTTATTTTTAAATATAGGTAGTGAATATGAACCCCCGGAGAATTTCTCTTGGGGGTTTTTTATGTCCTTTATCAATAGTAAGCATTTGTACTCACCAATACATTCACAATTTTTAAAATATTCTCTTAATAATTAATAAAAAGAAGCACTGGCTAGAGATCCAAAGCTTCTTTTTATTTTTATAAACTTTAACATTATTTCTTATTTTCTTGTTTATTTTCTTATTTATTTCTTGTTTATTTTCTTATTTATTTTCTTTTTATTATCTGCAATTTTTTATTTCCCATATTTTTTTATTTCCAATTATTCTTTCTATTTTCGCTTATTCTTTCTATTTTCGCTTATTCTTTTATATTTGCCTTTCTAACGAATAAGTAACTCAACACGCTAAATGCTATAAATGCTATAATGCTAGTTATAAACATATGACTAGGTTGCTGTTTTGACAAACCAAACGCAAAATCCAATCCTTTTACCATAGCCATCGATATTTTACCATTCATAACGGTAGCATCAAATATAGGATATATAACAAACAAAACAACTGGAACGCCTGCACCTAATAAAACTTTACCTGTGGCATTCACACGATAAAATATATTTGTAATAAGATATCCTAGTGCAATGCAAGTAAGGTATAATAAAAAATCAAAGATAAAACCTACAACATGTATCTGAAAACTACTTAATTGATTTGCATGGAGTCTATAAAATTGTTCATACAAAGTGGAACAATAAAAATTATCCTTGGATAAGGTTCCAATAAATTTAAATATAATTACTATAACTGTATCAATTATTGCCATCCCAAATGCTAATGTTATTGTTGCGAATAATCTGCCAAGATATATATTTTTTCTGGAAACTCCGTTTTGAATTAACATCCCAAAAGATTCTTTGAAACTGCAAAGCCCGGTTACAAATAGAAAAATTGCCGTAGCCATATCCAATCCATTCACAGCAGATCCTGAAATTGTACCGTCTTCATAGACAACTGCAACCGCCAAAGACCCAAACAAAAAGATAATTAAGCTTATTAAAACAAAATAATAAATTATTACGGATTTCTTATGATCCGCTAACTGATATTTATAAGATGCCTTTATATTCATATTCTAAGCCCCCTTATACGTTTGTAAGCTGAATAAACAGCTTTTGCAAATCAAGTTTTGATATCTCAATGCCTTCTGGAACTTTTTGATCTATTTTTCCAAGGACATAAACAGTTTTAAGCCCACCAAGTTGATCCGTTCCTATCACATCTTTGCCAGCAACATAAGCATCAACAATAGATGCAACACCAGATACCGTATATCCTTGTGATAAAAGAGCTTCTCTTGATTCATTTTTGATGATTTTACCTTGCTTGATAATAATAATATCTTCAATAACATTCGAAACCTCTTCGATCAAATGCGTTGATATAACTATTGTACAAGGGCTCTCACTATATTTCTCAATTAATATCCGATAAAATAAATCTCTATGATTTGCATCCAAACCAAGTACAGGCTCATCAAGTAAAATATATGGTGCATTCACCGATAATGCGATTACTATTTTAAAAATAGAAGTATATCCTGTAGATAGTGATTTTACTGGTTTATTAATATTTAATTCAAAACGTTTTGCTAGATTGATTGCATATTCTTCATCAAAGTTTGGATAAAATACTTTACTCCACTTAAAAGCTTCTTTCACTTTCATTTTTTCTGGATAGTAGGTTTTTTCACTCATTAAATATATCTTACCAAGTACACTATCATCTTCTTTTACAGATACCCCATCAATGAGCACGGAACCACTGTCAGAAAATATACGGTTCGTGATAAGGTTAAGTAAAGTGGATTTTCCGGCTCCATTTCTTCCAAGTAAACCATAAATTTTATTTTCTTCAAAACAAATGCTAACATTATCAAGTGCAAGAACATCACCAAAACGTTTGGTCAAATTTTTCACTTCAATCCCACTCATTGTTTGAACCCTCTTTCTATCATTGATTTAATATCTGCTTCTGATAAATGAAGTCTTTTCGCTTCTGCAATTAAATTTGCAATGAACTTATCGTAAAATTGCTCTTTTCTTTGTTGACGTAAAATCTCTACTGCACCAGTGGCAACAAACATACCTACACCTCTCTTTTTATAAACAATTCCTGCATCAACTAAAATGTTAATTCCTTTTAGTGCGGTTGCTGGATTAATCTTATAACTTACCGAGAGCTCAGTAATGGATGGAATTTGGCTTTCTTCAACAAACGCCCCCGACAGAATAGCATCTTCTATTACTTCTGCAATTTGTAAAAAAATCGGTTTGTCTGAATCAACATTTATTTCCACGTTTAACCTCCTTTGTTGTTTACTTAGTTACTCAACTAACTAACTGATTATCATTATAATAAGCTTTCATTTATTTGTCAATATGTGGATTCTATTTTTTTCTAATTTTTTATTTTCATCATACTAAAATAAAAATGTCATTGAATGTACAATTAATAAGATACCGATAATGCCTACCACAACTGGGGCAAGGAATGCTGCCCATTTCGTAATTTTATTTTTAATAAACACATAAAATTGATCAAACTTATCCTGAGCCTTAATGTAAACGAGATACATTATTATTAATGGTAGCGAATAAATAAAATTATAAACAATAAGTATTAGTGTTACTGGTAATATGGATAACTTATAATTAAAAAGGATTGCTAAGAAAGCAAAATACGGTAACGCAGTTGTTAATTCTGAAATGGTTGCTACAACACCTAATGCTGTCAATGATAGTGGTGATACAGATTTGATTTTTTTCGTAGTTTCTTCCTCATCATTACAATCACCCTCAGAACTTAACAGTTTTATTTGACGTTTTAAAGAATCTATTTTCGTATTTTGAATCAAATAAAAAACTACAATTAAAAAACAAATTCCCGCAATAAATTCTGCAGTAAATAAAACTCTCCCATACTTATTTATAACTTTAGCCACAAGATCTCCTATAATTGATATGAGACCAAAGTATGCAAGAAAACCTCCTGCAAGATTCGTTAATGCAATGGCATTAATATAATACCAAATATGTTTTGCCTTCTTTACCATCCCTTGCAAAACAAATTGTTGTGTGATTGCAACAGGATTAAGACTATCTGCTGCACTTGTTAGAATTGTTGAAACGAATAAACCTAACATAAAATCTTCCTCCTTTTGAATAATTAAGTAATACGGATGCACTTTTCACTTTAAAAAGTCAAAATAAAAAAAGCCCAGGAGTTATTAAATATAACTCCTAGGCTTTTGTCCTACCGTGTGCACAATCCGCATTAGAATTGTGTGTTCTCCCTTGGACCAGACTAATAAAAATAGTATTTTATTACGGAACCCTAGAAAACAATAAATTATTAATTTTCATCATAATAGCAAATAGTGAAGCTTAAGTCAAGCAGTACTTTTCCATTATATATGAATAATCTTAGTTGCAATCTCATTTACAAACATACTATCATGTTCCACCATTAACATCGTTGGTGCATATTGTTTAATCAATTGCTCAATTTGCATTCTAGAAAATATATCGATAAAGTTAAGTGGCTCATCCCACAGATATAAATGTGCCTGCTCACATAAGCTTTTGGCGATTAATACTTTCTTCTTTTGCCCACCACTATATTCTTCTATCCTTTTTTCAAACTGTACTCTTGAAAAATCAAGTTTTCGAAGGATCGCTTTAAACAAACTTTCCTCCAGTTTATGCTCATAAATAAAATCAGATAAACTTCCCGAAAGTTTTGAAGTATCCTGTGATACATAAGAAATAACTAAGCCACTTGCCAATTCTACTTTCCCTGTATATGTGATATCTTCACCTAAAATCAATTTAAGAATACTGGACTTTCCACATCCATTCTTTCCTTTAAGAACAATTCGATCACCTGTCTTAACACTCAAATTGAAATATTCAAACAATCTTCTATCCCCATATGAAATTGATAAGTCTTCAATATTTATTAAGGTATCCTTATGATGTTTTAAAGGAATTATTTTTAAGTCATCCACTTCTTCAATGTTTTTTAATAATTTTGATTTTTCTTCTAGTGCATTTTGTGATCGGCTTTCAATTGATTTTGCTCGTTTCATCATTTTCGCTGATTTATGGCCAATGAAACCTCGGTCCCCTACATGGGTTCCAATCTTGCTTTTTTCAATTTGATCCGACCAATTTTCTGTTCGTTTTGCTGCCTCTGTTAGACGTTTGATATCCTTTTTTAGCTTTTCGTTCTCAGCAAGTTCATACTCATCCTGATTCTTCTTATTTTCCCACCAAGTAGAAAAATTTCCTTGTCTTACTTCAATATTTGCTTTATTTATAGCCAACACATGATCGATACAACCATCTAAAAAAGAACGATCATGGGATACTAATATAAATCCTTTTTTCCCGTTCAAATAATTCATAACAACAATACGTGTTTCCATATCCAAATGATTGGTTGGTTCATCAATTAATAAAAAATTATTTTCCTTTGAAAATAATACAGCCAATAATACTTTGGTTTGCTCTCCATTGCTGAGTGTTTCAAATGGCCGATATAAAACCTCACAATCCACATCTAGCAAAGTTAACTCTTTACAAACCTTCCAAAGTTCATACTCAGGATGGATGAGCTCAATGATATCTATCGTATTTTGTGATTTATCTGTAACAGGGAATGGAAAATAATCAAAACCAACTGGTGATGATATCGTTCCCTTATACTCATATTTTCCCATTAGTAAATTTAAAAACGTAGTTTTTCCTCTCCCATTTCGACCGATAAATCCTAATTTCCAATCGGTATCGATTTGAAATGAAACATGATCAAAAATTGTATCATAACTACCATCATAGTAAAAAGTTAAATCAGATACGTTTATTAATGCCATAGTAATACCTCCTATATATTAAGTACCTCTAGCAAATGACGCCTTATTTGCTTATAAATACACTTTTAGAAAATTTATTCTTCCTTTCTAAGGTTTCAACAACAGTGCTATTTATTCGGCTATGAGTCCACCTGTAGAAGAATAAAACATATTTAATTTTCAGCAACTGTATTGCTTAACCTAATTTTTAAACAATAAAATAAGACGCAAGAATATTTCTTTCTGCGTCTTAGCGTTATAAAGAGGTATCACACAATGAATTATTTGTTTCTTTACTGTTCATAAAAATATATATAGATTAAATAATACAATTAGAAATAAGTAACTCACACTCACTGCTAGATTTATTGTAATAATATTTTTCTAAAATAATATTTTCTACATATACGATAAAGTAATAAATAAATTTTGATCATGTGATTTGTCTAATTTATAAAACATTGGGTAAGAAAATATTCTTGCAACGTGTAGCTCTCTGGTTTCGTAATTTGCACACCAAGTTTCATAAAAATGTACACCAAATAACAGTGTTTCTACACTGTTTAAAAACCTACACGTAATTCTTATTGAATTATTATTTGCAAGAATATATACTCATCTTCCCAACTCCAATCTTAATCAATTATTGTCATTTTAACAACAATGTAGAAAACTGTCAAGGTACATCTGTTCCCAAAAGTCCCCCATACTGTAGCGTATATTCCGAGAAAGACATTATAAATTTATCATCACCAACAAATTTACCGAAAATTACATTTTCTATATATGAATTCGAAGAGATATTTTTTAAATATTTATGGTTACGAAAATTACCAACGTTTAAGATTTCAATTACATTATCCGGCATGTTAAAAGTTTTATTTATATATTTTATTTTTAAGTATTTGTTGCTAATATAAGTAATTAATCTCTGTATTTCCTTTTAGAATACAAAAAGAAAGAGCCTTATGCTAATTTTAAGCTCTTTCTTTAACCTTTTGCTATTCGTAAGATATCAAATAATATTGGTGCTGATCTACATTAAGCACAGAAATTAATAATAAGGTATCCGTATCTAGCTCATGTATAAAATCAACGTACTCTCCTGATTTCTGCCCAATATCAAAATTTTTACTCTGATTAATTATCCGTTTCTTACCTTCCACTAAATCATAAAATAAGATACTTCCATCCTTTCTAAAAAACTGTAAATTTGAATTCGAAAAATACGTAACATTGGAATCCGTCTCTTCTAAACTAAATGGAATTGTTTTATCATGGAGCAAATCATGTATAATAAGCTGTGTATCTGTTCGTTCATCAAAAATCAATGTATACTTATGATCACCACCTTTTACAGGTCCAAGTATCTGCTGTTCTTTCGCTTTAGCATTATATAGAATAGGCCACCACTCTTCTTTTTCATCGTCATAATTTAGCACTGCAATTGTTTCGTCATCGATCCAAAAGATATAACCGACAGATAAGGACCAGTCAATAAAATCAAGCCTAATTTCTTCATTTGTATTGTTGTCATGTAAAAACCAATGTCGTAATTTTGAATTTTGCTTTAATTCAGAATCTTTCGTCAAAGGCTCGGAAACCAAATCATCTCGGTTCGATTGAAATAAAATATAATCTCCATTTGGAGAGGGTTTAATTTCAGTCGCATATGTTTTCCTTGCATCCCACGATTCAACACCGTCCACTGCAACTATTGAATGTATTGCCTTTCTATGAAATAATTCTTCTGCATCTTCTCTATTGACAAGAGGACTTAACTCACCTGTTAATAAATCAATATACCAAGCATCCTCAAATTTATCATCTATGCTAAACATTACAATAGCCGAATTAATTGCACCAGGATGTGAAACTAAACCAACTGCTACACCTTCATAAGAAAAACCGTACACCTCATCTCCATTGATTGCATATTGAAATGCAAAGATATATTTTTTGTTATCATAATACACATATCCTTCGCATCTTTTTGGTGTTACTTCTTTTAAAGAACCATTTTGTAAAGCGTATATAATTTGGTTGGAAGAATCTTTATTGATTATTAAAAAGGAACTATCCACGTCATATGCCCCAACCTTAGGAATCTGTTCTTGCAATGTCACTTTTATAGAATCTTCATTGCTTCCAAAGATATCTTCAATAAAGGCCCGAAAACTTGGTATATTGGCAGCAGCAACACGGATTCCACCGATGGATACTATAATAATCAGGGTTAGAATAATACTAATTTTTAATACTAACTTTCGATAATGAATTTTCATATTATTATTCATTATTTTATAATCAACAGATATATTTTTGACATCGTTCTTCCACTGTTCAGGTGCTTTTATTTCTTCGAATTCATGAACAAAATCTTTAATATCACTCATAGCTACCTCCCATCAGTTTTTTTAATCGTTCTCTCCCCCTGCTAAGTTGCGATTTTATTGTATTTGAACTCTTATGTAGTAGGGTTGCTATCTCATTCACCTCATATTCTTCAAAATAATACAGATAGATTACTTGGCGATACTTGACTGGAAGCTTCATAACCGCTTTCGTCATAGAGAAACTGTCACTATCAACAGTTATTGCAGAATTCTTATTAATAAACTCTTCAATTACATCTGTACAGACTACCCTTCGTTTCCAAAACTGACGATTGTAATCAACGCATTCATGTATAGTAACCTGAATCAACCATGCTTTTATATGTTCCTTCGATCTAAACTCTGGTGGTTTTTGGTACAATTTAAGAAATGTGTTTTGAAAACAATCTTTCGCATCTTCTGTACAGGAACACCGAAGTAGGCATAGTCGTGTTATCATGTCCGCATAGGTATCGACAGCATCTTCGTATGTAAACCCTGTTATCAACTCCATTATGTACTCTCCTTTCATATCCATTCACTAGTAATACGAATCTAATATTAAATTGGTTGCATTTTTTTGATTTAATTGAAAAAACATTTAAAGAGTCAATCTTTCAACGGGCTGCCACAAAATAGTCATTAAATCCAAAATAACTATCTTGTAACAGCCCTACAATTTACAATGCATATTCCATTTGAAAATCTCTAGTATCTAATTGATATAATTCCTGATTAATTTCTACTGCCTCCACACATCCGATTGCATAATAAAATGCAACCGTTTCTTCTGCAGACCCTGCACAGATATAAATTTTATCTGCACCAAGATTTCTTGCTTCTATGCAACAATGCTTAAATAATTCTTTTCCTATTCCCTTATTCCGTTCTTCTTTCGAAATAAAAAGTTGATCCAGTAGTATGTATTTTGCAGTCTCACCAAATTTTTCAGCATTTAAGACAGCATATCCTATTAATATATCCTCATTATTATAGCACCCAAACGCTTTACCTCCTCTTTTTAACGATGCTTCAAATTGATTGATATGCCAATTTGCACCATTTGGTAAACCTGAATCTAAGTAATTAATTTCAACTAACTGTCTTTTCCCTTCAATTTCTCTCCAAGCTCTATTTATATATTGTTCACCATTTATTTCGTTAATTTTATAGCTGTCTGTAACTTTCATTTCTTTAAATTTCATATGCTCACCTTTTCTTAATAAAAAAAGTGATAGCAACTAATTTCATCATAAGAAAATTTCTTTATCTATTAGTGACTATCACTTAATTTTATACTTATTATTTTTTTATTTATTTTTTCTATTTGTTTTCTATTCATTTTTTCTATTTATTTTTCTAGAATATATCGACAATACCATATCATCATATTGTTTTACGCTATCTAATTGAAGAAATATGGTTTTATTATCTTGCTCAAATAATCGGATTCCCTGCCCTAAAATAATAGGAATTGTAGTAATTTGATATTCGTCTATCATATTATCTTTAATTAGTTGATTTGCTACATTAGCACCTCCAACAATCCAAATATCCTTTCCCTCTTGTTCTTTTAATTGCTTAATCAAATCTGTTACATTCGTGTTTACAAAAATAATATCCTCTTTATCTTGCTCTGGTTTAGAAGTAAGAATATAACTTTTCATCCCTTGATATGGCCAAATATCTGGTGACAATTCGGTTACGACTTGCTTATAGGTTGTCATTCCCATAATTATTGTATCAATATCCTTTAAAAGTTCCTCATAACTATTATTCTCTTGTGACACGCTACTACTATCGCTTGGAGTATCATTTTCTTCCCCTGAAAGCCAATCTACACTTCCATCCTTATCTGCTATAAAACCATCAAGGCTTACTGCAATATATAAAATAACCTTTCTATCCATTATTGATCTCCTATTAAATTACTTAATTTATTTTATTTATGTTTGTATTTATATTCTTGTTTATCTTGCCATTTTTCTTTTTGTTTCTCTTACATTTATCTTATAGTTACCTTTTTCTTTATCTTTTTGTCTTGTTTATCTTTTTACGTATCTTTTGTTCATCTTGTTGCTTATTTCGTTGTTGATTCCTTTATTTCTATAGTTCAAATATACCACCTAGATTATCTTTATCCAAGCTAATAATTTATTATGAAACAAAATTAAGCTTAGTATCCCTTCCCCCACATCAATTTTAATTAAAAAGTTCATACTGTTTTTTACCATCCCTTAAAAATACTTGTTTGTTCTTCCATTTATTGTACATACTTAAGAAAAAGGAGGTAATAAACTATGGATATGAAAACCTTTAATGACTATGAGATTGCTAACATCTCAGAAGACGAAGAATCCAAAATAAAAGATTTAGAACAAAGATTAAAATCAGAGCAAAATAAAGATCTTGTACTAATAGCATTTCAACAAAAAGATAACAAAGCAATGATTTAGTTGTTCGTAATTTAATTAATCAATGCATCAATCATTCTCTACTAAAAAAGGGTGTTGCAAAATAGATTTTTTAATCTAATCTGCGACACCCTTTTTTCATTTTCTAATATAAATATTACCAAACCTCATTAGCAATCTCTTTAATTAATTTAATCTTATTCCACTGCTCTTCTTCCGTTAAAATATTTCCTTCCTCTGTAGATGCAAAACCACATTGTGGGCTTAGATAAATTCTATCTAATGGTACATATTGAGAAGCTTCTTTGATACGATTTTTGATTCCTTCTTTATCTTCTAATTCCGGGGTTTTTGAAGTTACTAAGCCAAGTACAACTTTCTTATCACCACTCACATATTTAAGAGGCTCGAAATCTCCGGAGCGTTCATCATCAAATTCCAAGTAATATGCACTAACATTTTCATTTCCAAAAAGTTCTTCAGCAACTGGAGCATATCCCCCAGAAGAAGCCCAAGTGGAATGATAATTTCCACGGCAAACATGTGTTGTTATCACTAAATCTTCTGGTAAATTCGCAATGGCAAGATTATTTACTCTTATAAATAGCTTGCTTTGATTCTTTCTTGCTTCCTCTGCGTTTGGTACGTTCGCCCAAAAACTCGTATCACAGAACATTCCCCAAGTACAATCATCTAATTGAACATTTCTACATCCAGCTGCATATAAATCTAGAATGACTGTTTGATATGCTTTAGCAATATCCTCTACTAATTCATCTTCATTTGGATAAATGGAATTGGTAGGAACATCTCCTGTGTTCCTTTGAAGTTCAGCTAAAAACTGTGCTGGTGCAGGAATTGTTTGTCTAGCGACAATCCCATCTTCTTCAAATAATTTTACAAATTTAAAATGCTCTACAAATGGATGATTCTCACCAGAAATTTTTCCTGTAAGAGCTGCTGATTCTGCTCTTGTTTCTTCAGTTTTAAATTGATATCCTCTTTCCGCTTGAACCTTTTTAACTCCATTAAGTCCCCACATAAAATCTAAATGCCACCAGCTTCTTCGAAATTCACCATCAGTAATCACCTGAAGGCCTGATTCTTTTTGCTTTTCAATCAATTCTTTTATGTATTTATCTTCTACTTTTGTTAATTCTTCTCTCGTAATTTCGTGTTTTTCAAATCTTACTCTTGCTTCTTTTAAGTCTTTTGGTCTTAAAAAACTTCCTACTATATCAAATCGAAATGGTGCGTTTATATTTGCTCTACTCATTTATTGATCCTCCTATTATAATGTTGTCTTCTTGATAATTACTGTTTAATTAAACCCATAATACTGGTTGTTAGTAGCTTAATATTTAAGCCCTGTTTTGTTTTATTTTTGTATTTGTTTCTTTGTTTTTAATCTCTTTGTGTATGGTTTCTTTATGTTTTGATTTTTTCTTTCTGTACTTAATTTTTCTATACTTAATTTTATGTATTTAATCTCTTTATATTTTCTTTTCGCTTTGTTTTTGCTTTATTTGTTTTTGTTTTATATTTGCTTTGTTTTATTTTTGTAAGTTTATTATAATATACTGCTTTGATATAGTATAATACATAAAAAATATAGCTTGTTATAGTTTCATACTATAACAAGCTATATTTACAAAAATCACTCACAGACTCTTAATTTTAACTTTATATTATGGCTAACATTACAATAATAGTGGAGATAAGTTTCCTTGATAAAGAATACTTAATTCATGAAGTGCTCTTGTAGCACCTACATACAATAATTTTGCATTCGCATCGCATAATGGATAACTTTTTTCATCCGGATTCCAAAGTAAGACTGTATCAAACTCGAGACCTTTTGTAAGTTTAATAGGAAGTACCATAATACCATTTTGAAATACTGCTGTTTCCAAACTACTCTCTTTCACATCCAAATGTTCACTTAACTTTCTTTGCACTTCTTCTGCTTCTTTTTCATCCTTTGTGATAACAGCAATCGTATCATAACCTTCTTTTAACCAGTCGTTTATGATGTTAACTGTACTTAACACTTGCTCTTTTTCATCTGCAACTTTGATTTTAGCAACATCTTTCCCATGGCGAATAATTGGTTCCACTCGATATGTTTCAAAGGTACAGTGTTTTAATATTGTGCTTGCAAAGTTCGATATTTCAATGGTATTACGATAACTTTTTGCAAGTACTCCAAAATAATCTTTCTCCGCGGAAAAAACATACTTTTTCATCGCTTCCCAATCATTCATACCAGAATCGTAATTGATATTTTGTGATACGTCACCCATAATTGTAAATGTGCATCGAGGCATAATTTTCTTTAATACCCAGAATACCATAACTCCATAATCCTGAGCCTCATCCACTACGATGTGCTTGGCATCCTCTATTTCCTCGGTAAGAACAACTCTCTTTTTAATATACATAAGCGTAGCCAAATCATACACATCCAGTTGTTTATTTCCTAAACTAGATAATAATTCATCAAATCCGTTGATGAAATCCATATTTTCATGATATCTACATTTCATCCATTCTATAAATTCTACATAGATATCAATGATCGGTTTTTTCCACTTCTTAGGACCATAGAAATTGTTATATCTTTTTATAATTTCTCTCTTCTCATCCGTATCATATTCATATTCTTTCCCTATAAAATAATTTTTTATTTTAATTAAAGCACGTTCATTTAACATACTAATTTTAGCTTGTGTTGAGAAGATTGCATTGTTTTTCATAAATTCATGAAATGCTTCCTCAGAGAAAAGTATTAAATCTTCAAACGTAACTGGCTTTACTGGAATGGTATTTTTCTCAAATTCATTTAAAAACTCATCCAAGGTATTTGTCCATGTAAGAGAACCTTTTAACTCAGCTAATGCTATATTTCGATTTTCTATATGAGTGCCATTTGTAATTACTTTATATTTCTTTTCTATCGTGGCCTCATCTAGTAATTGTAAATAAAACATTTCTAAAGTCGTCTGATTTACATGGTATACATCCAAATCAGGAAGTACACTTGTAATATAGTCAAGTAAAATTCGGTTGCTACCAATGATATAAAATTCCGTAGGCTTAAATTTCTCTTCATAATTGTATAAGATATAAGAAATTCTGTGCATCGCCACTGTGGTCTTACCACTGCCCGCAACCCCTTGAACAATAACACTATGGTATGGGGTCTGTCTTATTATATCATTTTGTTCCTTTTGAATTGTTGCTATAATTTCGCCAAGCACAGCCTCTTTATTCTTTGCTAAATATTTTGTTAAAAGCTCATCATTTGCTACAACTTCGGAATCATAATAATCAATCAATTTACTTTGCTCAATAACGTAAGTACGTTTTAAATCAAGGGTAACGTCCTGTACCTCCCTTTCTGGTACTTGATAAGAACATTCTCCAACCTGACTTTCATAATATATTGTTGAAATTGGTGCTCTCCAATCAACGACTTCAATTTCAGTGTTCGTTCGCATTACTCCATGCTTCCCAATATAGATTGAATTATCTTTACCATCTTCATGATCCAAATAATCAATGCGACCAAAGTAGGGTTTCATTAAAGCCTTTCGATTTTTGTGTAGTGCAATCTTTACACTCTCATGCATCGTAGTCGTATTCGAAAGTGCTGTATAAATCTCGGTATCACCATCGTGATAATGATCGTACATCTCTTTAATATCTGCTGCCATGATAGCATCTTGCTCAGCGTATTTATTAATGTTATTTTTTATTACTTTAATACATTCCTCTAAATGCTGCTCTTCTTTTTCTCTGCTCATTACATTCTCCTTTTTACTCTTATCAAAAAGTTCCTAACGCTTTTTACGACACCGCTTTATCGCTTTCCTTTCATAAGAATGATTTTAGCAAAAAATAAAATTAATACTAGACTTTTAATTCTAAATATGTTACACTTTATAATGAAGTATGCACAAAAATAGTGTTACCGTTGGTAACACTATTTTTTTTGCTTTTTTTCATATCATAAAATCTGAGATTTATTAAATGTGTACTTATCTTAATTATGATTATATAAATACTCTTTTAAACAAATTATATTTTTTTATTCCTATATCACCCTATGAACATATTACTAATAATAAAAATTTTCTTTATGTAATTTCTATAATCCGATCCGCTCTTTCTAGTCCCCATTAATATAGTTGATTTGTAAAGCTTTGGAATAACTATTTTTTCATAAAAAAAATGAACTGTTTGATTACGGTGCTACCAGTAATAGCACCATGTTCCAGTAATAACATCATCTTATTAATATCCGTATTCACCTTCTACTATAATTACATGAATTCGTTTTGAATCAAATTGCCTTGCTATGACTACAAAATCATTACAGATTCTATCCTTACTCTTACAATCATAGCACTTTCCAGTCTTCACACAAGGAGTAACTTTTCCTAGTCTCTTTGCATCCATTGGTGCTGCAACCTGCCTCACCCTAAGCATTCCTTCTGTAGAATTCGGAGTAATTTTATTACTACCTACAACAATCACAACTTTTTTTGGACCATAAATCATTGGTGCTACACGACTTCCATTCCCATCAATATTTATAATTTCACCATTTTCCGTGATTGCATTGGTTCCAGTTATAAAAACATCAGCTGAAAAATTTTTAATATAGATTTCTCTCTTTTCATCACTGGATAATCCACTTTTATGTTTATCATAAAATTCAATATCTCTATTACGTAGGTAATTAAAAACTTCCAGTTGTTCTAAAGTAACCGAATCTCCACACCCTACTGTATTATTATCTAGTATCAACTCTTCAAGCTGCTTTATAAGCTCTTCTTTATCTTTTACATAATATCCATTCATATTATTTTGCTGTAAATTGCGTAATGTTCTTTCGATTTTCTCTGTCATAATTTCCTTAACTTTCTTATAAACCTCATCATTTTTTCTTTTTGTTATTTCATAATTCTTTTATAATGCATATGCTTTTATTTTGCAAATGCTTTTGTTTTGTATATTGCTTTTGTTTTGTATATTTCTTTTATTTTACGTATTACTTTTTATATTGCTTTTTAATTTGATTTGTTTATATTTTCATGTTTATTTTTTTTGAGATGCAATTTTATTCTTTCTATACCTCTATAATTTTTCGATAGGAAAATATAAATAAAAACCATCCTTTATTAAAGGTGAATAAAATTCATGCACAGCGCCAACAAGTTGATAATTATTAGATGGTAAATAACTATGTATCATTTCTCCAAATATTTCTCCATAGATCTCTTCCGAACATTTAGTAACAATATATTTATAACTTGGAATCGTCCATTTCACCCAGCCTATAGGTGCAACTGAATCATCATATACTTCACATCCCGCTAGATATTTCCCACGTTCTTTCCAAGGAAGAAGCCATTCCTTCGCATCACTCATAGCTCCCCAAATACCAGTCGGTATTCCGTTTTCATCTTTTTTTGCTAATAAACTAATTTCATGGAAATTCCCATTTGCTTGTTCCCATAAATAAGGGATCCAGTCGCTTCCTTTTGTAGCATCTCCTTCACCTAGCTTACCAATTACTGAGAACTTTTCTTTACATACTATGTCAGTCGTCATTTAAGCACTTCCTTCCCCATATAGAACATAATTTATTCATCGTTTAAAGTGATTTTATAATAGTTTTATTATATGCTATTAACTATGACATAGTATGTCATATATTGTTATTAACTTTTATTAAAAAATTGTAGGTATAAATATTTTTTTCTTTTTTAGTTATTAACTAATAGTTGTTAACTAATAGTTATTAACTATATACTTTTCCATACAGATAGATTCTTTGATATCCTTATATTGTCCATAATTATCTATCACTTGAAAACCTATACTTTTATATAGCCCGATTGCAGCTTGAAACTTAGCACCTGTCTCTAATATTAGCTTTAAATACCCCAACTCCTTGGCCTTTTCCTCGAGTTGCTTCATTAGGAGCTTTGATATTCCCTGACCACGATACTCTGGCTTAACATAAACTCGTTTCACTTCTGCAATACCATCTTCAAAATATTTAAAGCTAGCACACCCGATTGGTACCTCATCATCATATGCTAAGAATATATCATGTATCTGCATAACAGAATTAAATTGCTTATAATATTCTCTATTTATCCCACCTGAAGTTTCATTCAAAGAATCATCTAAAAGAGTACATAGTTTTACAAAATCATCATTCGCACTATTTACATATGATATCTGCATGCTACCTCCAAAGTATAACTTATCATTATATTGATGCTCTAAGATCTCTTACCCCATTTTTTTCTTGCTGTTCCATACGATGTATTTGATTTTTATTGGTTTTCAACAAATTAAATTGCATCCTTTTGCTGTTTTCTAATAGATGAGTAAATAAATTTCACATACTCTTTTACATTAATTTGTTTATTGTATTTTATCCCCATATATACAAATAAGATTTCAGCAACAGTCAGATAGCAATCTTTTAAATCAAAGATAAATAATCCTGGAATTACTAGAAAATCTAAGCTTCCACCCCAGAATATTTTATCAATGATACTACAAAGACAACCTGCCATAGCGAAAATAAAAATTAACCTAGCAGGTAAACTCTCTTTTTTACATTTACTTCGATAAAATTGATAACCTGTCATTATAATAAAAATACAAAAGATTATTAAAATATTCACTACAATTGGATTTTCAAAAATAGATATATAATTACCAGCCCAAGATTGTTTTCTATTAATCTTTGGATAAAAACCTATTATCCCCTCAATAAAAACTACTTGAATATCGAATAAATATTTCTTTATAAAGATTTTTACCACTTGATCTATCATTATTAAAATACTTATGGGAAATATAAATTTTTTATAATTCTTCATAGTCCAAATCCTTTCAAATACCAAAGTACGTAAGTGAGCATGTTTTGTCTTTACATGAAAGTGTTGTTCTATCGCTTATTCATAAATTTATTTTGTTCATTAAATATTTTGCTACTTTTGAAGTAAATAATTGTTAATTTTTTTATATTCTAACCTTTCTAATGACTAAAAACAATAGATAAATGATATATTTATCTATAAAACAAACTTTCATATTTTGGAGGTAGTAAGTGAATGCACAGGTATTTTGGGATGTTATTAGTAATTATAACCAGCAGACAAAGATAGCTCAAATCATCTTGTTTGTATTTGTAATTCTAGCAATAGTGCTATCTTATGCGCAAAAGGTGAAATGGTCTGCTAAGTTCGCATTGGGGATCTCAAATCTATTTCTAGGCATAGTATTTTTTGGGAATTATGGGACGGAGCCCATCCAAAGATTTTTTGCACTACCGCAATATCTGTTTTGTGGTGTTTTGTTTTTATATGAATGTTATCACAATAAAGATGATGTACTTGAAAAGCCAGACCTTTGGCAACTCATATTGCTGTTTCTTTACATTTTTTATCCTTTGTTTTCCGTCATGTTGGGGCACAGTTTTCCGCAAATGGTAACACATATCATGCCATGCCCCGTAGTTAGTTTGAGTATAGCTGTATATTCGGGATACAGGAGAAAAAACAAATTGCTCCTTACCATATTAACTCTTTGGGGGCTAACCGGGATAAAATCCGTAATATTTAGTGCCTATGAGGATATTATTCTTTTAATCTGCGGTTTATATGGCGTCATATTATTGGTGAACACAAGGAAGAAGTGCAAATATAATAATGCACGTTGAGAGCCTTGTGAAGAGTGTCAAGGCACAGGGTATCATTTCTCCGCTTTTCATCCATTTTGTTGAAAATGCCAAGGGTTAATAAAATCATATCGGGATACCAGTTCACCGTAAACGGATAGTTATTGCAAAAAATATATATTACAACAGATAGTAAAAGGAAAACGGTGTAATCCCTTTTACGGGGTTACACCGTCTCCTACATAAAAAACTTCCTTATCTGGCACGGCAAACGCCGTGCCCTCTTAATATTTAATTATAAATTGCCACTGCCATTAACTCTTAAATGGTATTAAAAATTCAATAATTCCACTGGAATAAGGCGCAATATCATATTGTTGAAAGTAAACTACAATTCCAGCTGGAGTAAGATAAAAATTATCTTCATTCCAAGTGTTATGTACATCTTGTTGATAAGTATCAAAATATTTTCCCTTGGATTCTGGATTTTTTAATTGATTGGTAATCTCATCAATAATAAAGGTAAGAATATCATTTTTATAATTTTCATTCATAGGGAAATACTCGCTTATATGCATTGTTTTTCCCGTACTTAAATTCCAAGTATCCGAATGACGAATCGTATTTCCATGAGCCCCACCAGTATATATGTATTTATCAAAATATAAACTTATGAATTGGCAGGATAGGTAAGTTGTTTTGTAATCGACTATTGCCTCATATGGGTGAAATGGATAATCATTTTTTTTCAACTCATGATATTGATCAACTGCTTCTGTAAATAAAGTATCTCTACAATATTGTTCAAAAATTTCAGCATTTTCTTTATAAAAAGCATTTAGCGTACTTAAATTTCTTTGACATTTATTAGAGAAAAACTGTGGATAATTAATTTTATAAGTCAATACGATTTCATCATCATAATAGATTTTATCAGAAAGTACTGCATTTACTACTTGCATTATTCATCCTCCATTTCTTCTTTAAATTCTCTTAAAGAAAAATAAAAAAATACTCTTATTACTAAGATATGCGAAAGATGAAAAGACATTACAAAAAATAATCGAGTAGGAGGAAATTCATTAATTGAATTTCCGTCCTCTCACACCACCGTACGTACCGTTCGGTATACGGCGGTTCAATAAGATTACCTTATTTGCGAATATCTTTCACTAAGTGTTATAAAACCTTGTTCTCTAAGATATTTATTGGTAAGAGTTGAATTTAAGATTGGGCTATTGGAGATTCTCCAGTAGCCTTTCCTTGTATTCGCATGTTCCCATGCTTTCCAATTCTCTACCCCTAGTTTAACTAAGTTATCATGTTTCGTTTTAATCTTTTTCCACTGTTTCCAGTAACAAAGACGTAAACGTCTTCTTAGCCACTCATCAAGTTCTCGTAAGGTACCTTTCATATCTGCTAGTTTGAAGTAACTTATCCAGCCAACAATTAATTGTTTTAGTTTAATAGCTCTGAGTTCCATACTCATTGCATTACTTCTTCCAGTGATACTCTTAAGTTTTCCTTTTAACTTCTTAACAGAAACTTGATGTACTCTTATTCCCATTTCACCTTTCTTATTGTAAAAGGTATATCCTAAATATTTTAGTTTCCATGGTCGGTCTACCTTACTTTTCTCTTTGTTAACTTTAAGCTTCAAGTCCTTTTCTATAAACTCCGTGATACTTTTCATAACTCGCTCTGCTGATTTCTTTGATTTCACGTATACATTGCAATCATCTGCATAACGGCAGAACTTAAGTCCTCTTCGTTCTAATTCCATATCTAGTTCATGCAACATGATATTACTTAATAGTGGAGATAAGTTCCCACCTTGAGGCACTCCTTCTACAGTAGCACTTACTAATCCCTTTTCCATCACTCCTGCATTTAGATACTTCCTTATCAGTCCGATTACTCGTATATCCTTGACTTCTTTATAAATCAGCCCAATTAACCTATCGTGGTTGACAGTATCAAAGTACTTTTCTAAATCTATATCTACCGCCCATTTATAGCCTTCATCCATGTATTCTTTACATTTTAGAATTGCTTGATGCGCGTTTCGATTTGGTCTAAATCCATAACTATTCTCTGAAAATTTCTTCTCAAAGATTGGCGTTAGTACTTGTGATACTGCCTGTTGTATCACTCGGTCTACTACAGTTGGTATCCCTAATGGTCTTGTTTTCCCGTTATCCTTTGGTATCTCTACCCTTCTTACGGGATTCGGTTTATAACTTCCATCTGCTATGGATTGCTTAAGCTCTTCGCCATGACTTCTTAGATATGGTAGAAGTTCATCTACTCCCATCTTGTCGATTCCATGACTTCCTTTATTCTTCTTTACACGTTTAAAGGCTTCATTTAGATTTTCATTACTAATGATTTTCTCTAGCAATCCATAGTGATATTCTCTTCGGGCGTTCTGTCTGTTATCCGACGTCATAGAAATGCTCGGCGCCTTTGCATAGCTTTCGAGTTCCACTCTATCCTTTTGCAAATGACCTGATTCTGTATTCAGTTGTCTGCTGTCATCACATTTCTTTGTTTCTTTCAAACTTTCAAAACCTCCTATTGTTCAGTCCTTCCCATAGGTCGTCGACTACCTCCGGTACTATGACCTCTGCTGACTTCTTAGTGTTCAGCCATACATCACTGCATGGGTTGTCATTTCAGAGTTCACTTCCATGACGTATCACTAAGACCTCCCCAGGTAAGAACGCAATCTTCCTCTCCATCTATCTGCCACATTTACATTAATTAATTTCGAGTAGTTATTGGACTTCGATTTGTATAGCAATCTTATCCTTAATTAATGCCTTGTATGTGATTTCTGTTCGTCAGACCAGAGATTTGCCCACGGACTTCCTTCAGATTCGCCCTCACGAACGACACCCTTGTCTTAGGCTATACACTTGCCACTACTAGGCTGTGTTAGGGACTTTAACCCATTAGATTGCGCCCATGCTGGGCACACTATAAACAAGAAAAAGTGGGCTATTAACATCCCACTTTTTCATATTTATCAACCTCTTTGATTTCTATATTGTACTGGTGTAATACCAAATGCTCTTTTAAATAAACGATTGAAATGTTCTACATTCTGATATCCTACATTTTCTGCAATCGCTTCTACAGTCATTCCATTATTTTTTAGAAGAGTTTTTGCCTTATTAATTCTAATTTCTTTTACGATTTCTCCAAATGTTGTTCCAGTATGCTCTTTGATATATTTTGATAAATATGGTTTTGATAAATAAAATTCCTCAGAAAGGTCATCTAAGGTTACACTTTTATAATGTGCTTGAATGTAATTCACGATTGTTACGATTCGCTCATCTTTTTTATCTGTACCAATTAACTGAATCAATTGATTGGCAGCTACGGTTAATGCCATAATGGATGATTTTATAATATCCTCATCATAGCCGACGCCCCAATACATTTTATTTTGATAACTAATTCCGATATAAGATACCGCTTTTGACGTAGATCCTTTTGTTAAAGCATGCTCTTCGTATATCATTAATTCATAATTTACGCCAAAATATTGCTTAATTGCGTTGCTCGCCGCATCTAATCTACCGTTTCCATTTGCAGAAACTATTTTATTCTCACCGTTACGTGAAATTGTTACTTCTGCCATAATACCATCACTTTGTTTAAAATGAAATTCTGGTATTTGGAATACGGAATAGTTATTCACATACTTATCTTTGAAAATCTGGAAGATCATCGCTGGAGATAACTCTTTATGTTCCCGATCCGATACATCCTTTATAAAGTATCCCACTTCTTCCTTCATCTTTTCTGGAATAGATAAGCCAAAGTTTTGTTTTAATATATAGCTTACGCCACCTTTTCCAGATTGACTATTAATACGGATTACATCTGATTCATATTCTCTACCAATATCAGTTGGATCCACTGGTAAATAAGGTACACTCCAAGTTTCACACTCTTTCTCTGCTCTCCATTTCATACCTTTAGCAATTGCATCTTGATGGGAACCTGAGAATGCAGTAAATACTAATTCACCAGCATATGGGGAGCGTTCAAACACTCTCATTCTTGTAAGACGTTCATATTTTTCACAGATAGCAGGCATATTGCTAAAATCAAGATTAGGGTCTACTCCATGGGAATACATATTCATAGCAACAGTAATGATATCAACGTTACCAGTACGTTCACCATTTCCAAATAAAGTTCCCTCAATTCGGTCTGCACCTGCTAATATTGCAAGTTCCGCATCACAGACACCACAGCCACGATCATTATGTGGGTGAACTGATAAAATGACATTTTCTCTAAATTTAAGGTTTTTACTTATGTATTCGACCTGGCTTGCGAATACATGTGGCATCGCATTTTCAACAGTCGTTGGTATATTAATTATGGCTTTATTTTCTTTTGCTGGTTTCCATATATCAAGCACTTCATTGCAGATTTCAACTGCATAATCAACTTCAGTTCCTGGAAAACTCTCTGGACTATATTCAAAAGAGAATTTTCCATCGGTATTATCTGCTAATTCCTTTAATAATTTTGCTCCATCAATTGCAAGTTGTTTGATTTCTTCTTTGCTCTTAGCAAAAACTTGTTCTCTTTGTGCTACTGATGTAGAGTTATATAAATGAATCACCGCATGTGGTGCACCTTTTACTGCTTCAAAGGTTCTCTTAATGATATGTTCTCTAGCCTGTGTTAACACTTGAATTGTTACATCACTAGGTATCATATTTTCTTCAATAATTGTACGAATAAAATTATATTCTGTTTCAGAAGCCGCAGGAAATCCAACTTCAATTTCTTTAAAACCTATTTTAACAAGCATCTGGAAAAACTCTATTTTTTCATCTAAACTCATTGGTTCAACGAGTGCTTGATTTCCATCACGTAAATCTACACTGCACCAACGTGGTGCTTTTTCAATGTGATCCTTTTTCACCCAATCATAAGTTACTTTCGGAGGCATAAAATAAGACTTTTCATACTTTTGATAATTTTTCATAATGATTCCTTTCTGTCTACCTATAAGACGCTAAATGATTTTTAGATTCGCACGTATGTCATTGGTTACAGTATGCGAGCTCCTGTTCACAGAATAGGATATAAAAAAATCTTCCATCTCCTAATAAATGTGAACATTCATTATAGAGACGAAAGATAAAATCTTACGCGGTACCACTCTATTTCATGATAAAATCATGCCCTTACAAGCACAAAGCTAACTCTTTATGCTCTTGCCATATAACGGTGGCTATCCGACTACGTCTACTAAACGGTTCAACGAGCTGCTCCAAGGCGAGTTCACCATATTCCTTCTACTGTTTCACATCCACCAACAGCTTTCTGAAATCCAGAGTATGATTACTATTCCTCTTCCATGCATTTGTTTCCATCATCATATCATAGATTTTTCCAAAAGAACAGTGACAAATTTAATCACTTTTCTTGATTTATTTTAATCTAATTTAATATACTAAAACCCTATTCTATGTAGAGATGCACTTATAACTTGCACCTAAACTATAAAATAGGGCTATCATTTTATTTTAAATAAAATATATTATTTTAAATATTAAATTTTAAATATTATTAACTATTCAATAATCGTAGATAATGATTAGCTTCTCTTAGTACGTGGTCTGCAAGAAGTGGTATGATAATCGATTGAATTTCACATCCTTCAATCCCTTTCGTTCCTGCTTCTTTAAAATCTCTATATTTCATTGTCTCTTTAATCGTCTTACAAGTGATAGTATCCATAGTAGCAGAAGTCATAGTTCTAGCTTCTTCTAGTAATACTTCATATTCTTTTGCAAAGTTATCCGCAGTGTCAATTAATTCTTTCTCCGTTGGATCAAGTAATCCTCTAATAAACATTGCATGTTCCATCATAATTTGATTCCAGAATAATTCAATATTTTTGATACTTGCACAATCAGTATCTTCACCATTTTGTAATGCCATAACATAAGTGCGATAAAGCTTTGCTTCTCTTAAGATATGATCAATTAAAAGAGGATAATTTGCTGTAAATACACAACAGTTGCGTACTTCATGTAATAACTTTTCTTTAAATCGAATGAGTCCATCTAATAGTTTTATTGCTCTTTGATTGATACAATCAACTTTTTCATCCATTCCATGAGGTATAAAAATATTTTTTTTACTAAAAAGACCTTCCTCCATTAGAGTTATGTTAGTATTTAATTTAACCCCAGTTAAGCATTGCGTCTTTACTTCTACATCGTGAGTATATTGAGTTACGATTTCACCAGATTCTAATACATTTTCACGGATTAATCCATTACTCATACAGACAACGTCTTCTAACAACCGTTCAAATTGGGTTTTATACCAGTCTGCTTGTTTCTTAAAATGCGTATCCTTTGGCATAAATCCGATTTCCAAAAAGAAAGCGTGCTCTTTCATAATTCTTGCGAAAAACAAATGTAATTCAAGAGATAAGGTTACAAACTTATGCATATCCTTCTCCAATTATATATTCCCTACTAATATATGCAAAGTTCACATTATTGCAACTTTGAGAATTTAAATAATACGGACCCTTTTGCTAATGGAACGTTTCTATGCTTTATCTAATGCTTTTGAGTATTTAGTTTTTGTGCATTTAGTTTTTCTGTATTTAGTTTTTCTGTATTTAGCTTTTGTGTATTTACTTTTTCAGTATCTAACTTTTTTGTTTTCTTACGTTTGCAATATGGCAATCCTTTATGCACATTTTCTTTATGATGTTCTAGACATTCATCACATTTTGAATGCCTTTCGCATTTCTTTCTTTTACAAGGACATTCTTCTAATCCACCCTCTAACATAAGATTACTCCTCTAAAATCTTAAAAATCATCGTTACTTTAAACAGTATTTAGTACTAATATAAAAATAACCAACTTAAATAATATTAATAAAGAGAAACTCAGAATTTCGAAAAAAACTCCTGAACTAGTTTTTCTTGAGTTGGATCATTCACAACATGCCCTACTACTACTTTATTGTTTGTACGTTTGATAATTTCTTTCGCTTTTTCTTCACCAAAAGCACCACATAGCTCAATTGCTCCAACCCCATCTGAAACTAGCATATCCACTTTTTCTAAGGCTTCTTCTTAGTTTCTTACGGTACAGATATATGTTATTTGGTTTTCAGTTTCAAATTCAGAATGATGAACCTCAGGTGTATAGTGTCCGCCCATTAAAATAAAAGCAAATTTCTTTTTCATGATTAACCTCCATTTATAATAGCTATTTCCATAACAATAGTTTTATATCTATTATTATAACACTATTTCTAAGTATTCAGATCTACTCAAAAAAATAATAGACCTGAATACTTAGCACCGTATACATCACCTCAAGCTTCCAAATACATAAAAGGATTTTACTTCATTGATAATTCATAAAGAATTTTACTTGTTTGCTAATACAATACATTAAAGAATTTTACGTATTTGCTAATACAATACATTAAAGAATTTTATTTATTTGCTAATACCTGCTCCCTCACTGTCTGAATAAAATCATCAATACTAATTTGAATTGTATCAGCAGCATCTCTTGATCTAACAGATAAATAAGTTCCTTCCTCCTCTTTTTGTCCCAGAATCAACATATATGGAACTTTATCAAGCTGTGCCTCTCTTATTTTGTATCCTATCTTTTCATCTCGCTCATCAATTTCACATCGAATTCCATTCGCTCTTAACTTCTCCATAACCGAGTTCGCATATGAGCTAAAACGATCGGATATTGGTAACAATTTTACTTGGACTGGTGATAACCAAACAGGGAATTTTCCTGCATAATGTTCAATTAATATACCAATAAAACGTTCAATTGACCCAAATACTACACGGTGGATCATAATCGGTCTATGCTTTTGCCCATCCGCGCCAACATATTCAGCCTCAAATCTTCTTGGTAATTGAAAATCTAGCTGAATTGTTCCACATTGCCATGTTCTACCTATGGAATCTTCTAAATGAAAATCAATCTTTGGTCCATAAAATGCACCATCTCCTTCATTAATTACATACTCCATGTTAAGTTCCTTAAGAGCATTCTCTAAACCATTGGTAGCTACTTCCCACTCTTCTTCACTTCCAATGCTGTTCTCTGGTCTTGTAGACAATTCTACATGATAGTTAAATCCAAACATTTTATATACTTCATCAATTAATTTTACTACACGTTTTATTTCATCGGATATCTGATTTTCCATCATAAAAATATGGGCATCATCCTGTGTAAAACAACGAACTCTCATTAACCCATGTAACACTCCGGATTTTTCATGGCGATGAACTAATCCTAATTCTCCTATACGAAGCGGTAATTCACGATAGGAATGAGGAGAGGATTTATAAACTAACATTCCTCCTGGGCAATTCATTGGTTTTATAGCGAAGTCTTCATCATCAATTTTTGTAACATACATATTTTCTCTATAATGCTCCCAATGTCCAGAAGTCTCCCATAATTTTTGATTTAACATCATCGGTGTAGAGATTTCTACATATCCTTCTCTGTTATGAATTTTTCTCCAATAATCAATTAAAAGATTCTTAAGCACCATACCCTTTGGCAAGAAGAATGGAAATCCAGGTCCTTCCTCTAACATAGTAAATAGTCCCAAATCTTTTCCTAGTTTCCTATGATCTCGTCTCTTGGCTTCCTCAACAAAATTTAGATATTCCTCTAATTCTGAACTCTTTGGAAAAGAAACTCCATAAATTCTTGTAAGCATCTTATTTTTTTCGTTACCTCTCCAATACGCTCCCGCGATGGATGTTAAACGAAATGCTTTTATCTCCTTTGTACTCATCAGATGAGGACCAGCACATAAATCTAGGAATTCACCTTGTTCATAAAAACTAATTTCTTTATCTTCTGGCAATTCCTTTATCAACTCAACTTTGTAATCCTCACCTTTTTGTTCCATTAATTCTATTGCTTTTTCTCTACTTAGTGTGAAACGTTTTATTTCGTAATTTTCTTTGACAATTTTCTTCATTTCGGCTTCTACTGCTGCCAAATCCTCGTAGTTAAATGCTTGCTTAAATTCAAAATCATAATAAAAACCTTCTTGAGTTGCTGGACCAATTGCTAGTTTTGTGTCGGGATACAATCGCTTTACAGCTTGTGCTAAAATATGCGAGCTTGTATGTCTGAATGCTTCTCTTCCTTTTACATCTTGGAATGTAAGGATTGCAAGCTTACAGTCCTTTGTAATCACATAACTTAGATCAACAACTTCTCCATCTACCTCTCCTGCACAGGCGTTTCTTGCTAAACCTTCACTTAAGTCTTTTGCTACTTCAATTACGGATATTTGATTTTCATACTCTCTTACCGAACCATCTTTCATTTGAATTTTCATACATTCATTCTCCTTTACTCTTAATTACTTGAAATATATTTGTACTTAGAGCTACTTTAATTTTATAAAGTAGTTGAAATATAAGAAAAGCACCCTTAGACAAAATGATAGCCAAACTATCACATTGTTTAAGGGTGCATACTATTCATGAAATGCACGGTTCCACCTTAACTTTTCACTTCAGATTCTAACAAATCCTATTCTTTAACGCAGACATACGGTAATATTTAATGATACTTCATATTCATATTACAGCTCAGGAGTGGTTTTCACTAGCATTTCACATAAAGAACTCTCACCAAATTGTTCTTCTCTCTGGTTGCTATTTTCTAGTTACTCTTTCCTTCATAGCTTTTCTTATATTGTAATGGATTATAGCACAATTTTTCATTCTGTCAAGATTATTCTCCACTTGGATTTGTAGATTTCTACTTTAAGTCGATGTTTAAAATAGCCTTCACACTAAACAATAGTATGTCCACAGTTTATATCAAATGGAGCAATTAAGCATTTCATCACAACTTTAAAATAATTGTCAAAGAACCAACCATTAGCCTTTCCATAGCTTTCTTTTGAATCAAATTCCCAATACGAAAAATATTTCACACATTTTACAATCTTGGTTAATTCTCTAGGCGGTTGTCCATCTTCTTGTATCATAAAAAAACGTTTCATGTACTTTATGCTGATACAACCTTCCCGATTCTTTTGCTCTGATGCCATACTTATAATTAAATTCTGAAATTCATCAATTTTATCCGGTTTCACTTGAAATAATTTTACCTCTGAGAATGAATTCATAGATAGCTCCTCTCACCTTCTAATTCTCTTATTTATTAAGTTTTAGTATCAGGTGTTTTCTGCACCAAACTCTTACATATATTTCTAATTTATCTTGTTTATAAGAATTTTGCAACAATAATTTATCTTTAGCTTTATCTTTCTAAGTATGCAATCCATTCTGCTTTTAACTCAGCATATGTTTTTTGAAAAACATCCTCTATATTTAAATCAGTGGTATAAAATTTAATTACATCTTCAATCGAATAAAAATCAGCTAAATAAGCTAAAAATGAGTTAGCTTGAAAGTAAGTTAGTTCATTTCCTTCCATATTAGTTTTTAAACCATATACTTCATTAATTGGTGTTGTAAGAGTATTAAATTGATCAATTTTTGAATTTGTATGTAAGGAAGCGTACGCTATTGAATCTACATATAGCCTCATGTCAATTCCATCAACACTAGTAACCTTCCCCCCTTGATTAAAATAATATTCGAAGGCTTCTTTTACAACTTGACTTTGATTCTTTGTTCCATTTTCTAAATATTCCTTAGTTAAACTTTCTTTATAATAACTATAAGGATAAACTATTAAATTTAAGTATTCCGCCATGCCTTCATATTTCCAGCTAGCATTTAGAGATTCTCTCACAAATACATGAGTTGCTTCATGAAGGTGAGGACTTATTCTACCATACAGGGTGATTTTATTTCCCAGCGTATCTCCACCGTTCTTTTCATTCGTTCCACTTAATACATAACAATCAATTTGACTATTATTGATTAGTCTATAATCTTCCATATGTTCTTTTAAAAAGTTTAATATATACTTACGACCATCTATATCCTTATGTATAAAATATTCGATTTCTTGCGATTCATTTAATACAGGTTCAATTGGTTGAAAATAATAAGTTACTTCATCTGTTTTTACGATTAACGGATACTCTGATGATTTTGAAAAATGAAAATTTGTAAATTCACCTTCATATGGGTAATCATACTCTCTTTTAATTCCAAGTGAATCAAGCCATTCCTGCTTTAGCTGTGCATCAAACCCATTAAGCAAGGTATCGAATCCATACTTCATAATAATATAATCAGTCAAAGATAATGTCGTTTTTCTTGCAATTTCTATTTCAACATTTGTGTTGAACCCAACATAAAATCTACCACCAAATAAGCCCAATACACTTATATCGTCCTCATTAGAATAGTAATCAATTAAAACTTCATTATCAAATTTTTCATCAAAGTAATATCCTGCTAAACCAATACTTAACGATTTATCTTCCAAATTAAAATATCCTTGCGTTAAGGCTTCTTTATAGACTCCACTTTCAAAATCATCTTTAGAACAAAAAACATTTCTTCCTACTACATAAGGTTCATCATAAATTGTCGAATCTAATATATATATTGAAAGTTTATCACTGTAATGATCATTACTATAAACCTGTTCTAGTTTTTTAACATCTTCTATAACTATTTTAGCTTTTAACCCTATCTCCTCTTCATTAAATAAATTTTCTAAAAATCCAATTGAGACATCTTTCGTCTCGCCATATAACATATGAAAAGTTCTTTCATAGTTACTATTTCTAGTAAATGTTTGTTTAGAAAAGATTATATTATTCTCCGATTTACTGCATCCACTCAAACATAATGCAAATAAAACAATTAATAATATCTTTTTCATAAAATTCCACCCTTTCAATTCATCTCATAGTAAAATCCTTATGGAGTACAGAGATTTTTTCGTATTTGTACATCATTTAAATAGCTTTTTGTCTTTTTTCTGTAAAAATTAAATAATTATTTACAATATTATTCTTTAATGTTATAATATTCCTTAAAATTTTGCAAATTAAAAATAATACTAATGCGAAAAAGGGGGAATTTTTATGGTAAATATTTTTAATCGTAAAGTTCTTGTAACAGATGTTTCTTCCGAAGAAATTACTAGAGTTACAAATATCTTAAAGGAAAATAATATTAAATATTTTCTTAAAACAATAAGAAATACAAACACGTTTATGCAAACAAGATATGTCCAAAAACAAATGCAGTTTAATCAAGTTTACAATAAAGAAGAGGGACCACATCTAAAATTCGTCTATCGAATCTATGTTAATAGAAAAGATTTCTCAAAAGCGAAGTCAATTACGTAAATAAAAAAACAGATAGTGTATACTCACACTATCTGTTCCTTTATTTATAATTTAAAATACAAAAATCGTTTTACTCTTTCTTTTATTCTAATTGGTTTTTAGCTTTATCCATTTATATTGGTTTTTAGTTTTTCGATTATATAGTTTTTTCGATTTAACTAGTCTTTTAAATTCCTTTTTTAAATCTTTTCTTAAAACTTTTTATCTTAGAAATATCATGGTTCTCTGAATAAATCCCTATAAAAATTAGTACCAATCCCAATCCAACACATAATACTTTTATGAATTCTGGAGCCAAATTAAAACAATTTGTTAATAAGAAAATTACATAAAAGCAAATACCAAAATTCAAATACTTATTTCTCTTTTTCATAGCGGAATCTCCTATTATATGATTTATTACGCACTTTCTAAGAACTATTAAAGCTTTTTATTTCTATAATATAGGCTAAAGAAAACATAAGCTAATAGAAATACCATTACTACCCACCAAAAGCAGTAAAAGACAATCCTACTAAATAGGCCTCCTATTAACATAGCAATATAAGAACAAAAAACTAAAACCATTGCAGCGCTTTTTGCTGCCATTCTAGAAATCAAAATATTTCTTTCATCTAAATTTTTAAGTCTTTCTTCTTTTAAGGCAATCTCATTTTTAAGTAGTTTATTATATTTCACAATAAAAACAATACTAACTGAGATCAGTCCAACGCCTATCCCCGCATATAAATCACTAATATGCTCAACAACAGGTACAATATTTAAGATTTCATTGCCTACTGCTACTAAAGTTGTTAGCACACCAAATATCATAAGAACCAGAAATACTTTCCTTTTTCTTTTTATAACATCCTTATAGTCTTGATTTGCTTTTACATTACCATTCGATAAACATATCATATATTCTCTTCCTCCAAATCAAAAATAAAAATATCTTCAATTGAAACTTTAAAAAATTGTGAGATCTTATGTGCAAGGACTAACGAAGCATTGTATCTACCATTCTCTAAAGAAATTATCGTTTGTCTAGTAACATCCACTGCATCCGCTAACTCACTTTGTGTTATTTTTCTTTGCTTTCGAAATTCTTGTATTCGATTTTGCAACTAGTACTCCCTCCGTCTTTTACTATTTAAAAAGTATAATTTGCTATACATCCAAAGTATAGTTTGCTTTACATTTAAAGTATAGTTTACTTTACATTTAAAGTCAAGATAAATAATAAAAATAAAGTGAAAGTTGTAAAGTAAACGTAAAGTGAAAATTTAAATTCCACTCATTTTGTCAAAAAAATATGCTTCTATAATAGAGTGATGTATTTCTCTATTACAAAAGCATATTTTCTTTTTAATTAAAATATATTTCTTTCTAGGAGAGAATAATTTCTTCTTCAATTTAATAGATAGTTCATCTATGAGAGCTTAATTTCTTCTTCAATATAAAATGTGCTATCATAACATAATCCAATATTTTTGAATGGTCTGACTAGTAAGTGGATAGAAACTCTCTCGTTCCATACATCCACCATTATTTATAATTGTTTTTGCTGATCCTACATTATTTTTTTCACACGTTATCAAAACCTTATCTAAACTCATTCTTCTTGCAACCTCAAGTAACATAGTTAATTGCTTCGTTGCATATCCTTTTCTTCTTTCAGATGGTCGAATGCCGTAACCGATTTGTCCTCCGTATTGTTCTAATTCTTTTGTAAGCGAATGACGCAATTGTATTGAACCAACTATTTTATGATCAAATTCTCGAACCGTTAAAAATGTTGAGGCATGTACGCCCTCTCGTGTTAATTTTTCACTTACTATAGAGTTTGTAAAACGAAGCCATTCATCAAAACTATTATAATAAATTAATCCAGCGCATCCAAAGATGCTTGATTCACCATAATCTAAATGCTCTTGTCGATAATCCATTACATCATATTCAAACAGTTTGGATGGTCGTCTTAATATTAATTTGTCCATTTTTAACTTAATGTCAGACGTCCTTACTAGAAAAACCTTTTTGTTTCAGATGATTATTGCTAGTCTAACACATAATCCCTTTCTCATATTTTATTATATCTGAAATTCTATGCGTACTTAGTAGAGATTATTACATATTCTGTCCAAAACATAAAAATTATTTCAAGGTCCTTCCTACCATGATGCATTTAAAATAATCTCATATCATATAGTAAATAAACAAGTAATTGGAGTTTCTTAATGAAATCACGTAAAAATATTGAAACCTTGATTATTGCCATTTTGATACCAATTGCAGTTGGTAGTATTTCGGCATTATTTACTAATAATGTTCCTACAACATATAATCAACTTAACTTACCTACTTTTAGTCCACCAAGTTATGTTTTTCCTATTGTTTGGCTTATTCTTTATATTTTAATGGGCATATCATCTTATTTAATATATATCACTGCTAATCAATACCGCATGGTGGCACTAAGAATTTACGTACTTCAATTAATTTTTAACTTCTTTTGGAGTATCATTTTTTTTGGGCTAAATATGTATCTCTTTGCATTTGTGTGGCTTTGGTGTCTTATTATGATAATTATTTTAATGATATTAATATTTTATCAAGTAAATCCTATAGCTGCATATCTACAAATACCATACTTAATTTGGGCCCTTTTTGCTGCATATTTAAACTTTTCTATTTTTATGTTAAATAAGTGAGGTAAACTATTTTTCTTTTTCGATACTAAAAGCGTGCCATTATACCTCTATTGTATTTGTAACGTCATATGAATTAATGAAAAAAACCTTGTATAACCACTAATAGAACTAAGTTATACAAGGTTTGAATATTTTTATTTAATCATGCCTCCATGAAAATAGCATTCATATACTTTACAATCAGTATAATAGATTTCCTCGTTTCCTTGAAACCACTCAAATCCACCAACAACCGAACAATGATATGTAAAATCTCCCTTATGGTATAAATCTGGTCCACGGAAAGGTTTTTCATATGAGACGAGTAATAAAGATTCTTTTAAAAAATCTCCTGAGAAATGTTCATCTAATACCCTTCCTGAATAATTCATTGTCCATATAGGATTATCATTCTCCCAAACTGTTTCTTCTCCTGTAAATTTTTCACCCCCAAAATAACTATCAAGATATGTATATTTTCCACTTACGTATCTTAAGTCATGTGCTTTTACTCTTGATGATATTCCCTCTTCTTTTCCTTTTCCTGCATAGGTTGCTCTTTTAGCTTCGCATAAAAATTTAATAAAATCATCATGATGTTTGTTTTGATTTTGTAGCCCTTGGTAAACACAATCACCATTATCTTTAATGAGGTTATCAATTGTTATCTGAAATAAATTACTTAATTTAATTAAATTATCAATTTCAGGATATACTTGTCCTGTTTCCCACTTAGCAATCGCCTGCCTAGAGATGTTTAATTTTTCAGCAAGGTCTTCTTGTGATAATTTCAAATCTTTTCTTATTTTTTGTAACTTATCCTTAAATTCCATTTCAACCTCTTTCTACTTTTACGTAACATATTCTTTAATATAAGATTATTGTAATGTAAATTCGGATAAATTACCATATAACTGCAGTTACGATTTTGACAACTCTAGGTTGCACTCTCATTAAAATAATGCAAACCCATCTTTTAAAAAGCTACCATTTATCATTCATTCATATGCTTTTTATATTTTGAGAAAGCTTTTTCTTCATCTAAATGTACATTTTTTAAAAAATAAATAAGCCATACGAAGATAGAAATCCAGAAAAAAGACATCCCCAACAATAATGTTGTGATAGCTCCAACAAAAAATATTCCACTACAAATTAACCAAAAATTTCTCATATCTTTACTCATGAGAAGTTCATCATAATTTTTACGTTCCGCCTTTGATTTAAAATTATACCCTGAGATAAGAACACAGGCTTTTTCTTTTAATACTGCAAACAATAATCCGATAATTAAAAATATACCCATCATTACAATATCTATTATAATTGCAATTTCAGTTGTCATAGATAGTACTCCTTGTTAATTTTTTATTTCACTCTCTAATAAGCCACGAATGGTTATATTTATCATAAGTCTCAATGCTAAAATTTTCAAGAATAAATGAGGGTATTGTACCATAATAAACTATATCGATTTCAACTTTCTATAGATAATACGAAGTTCATGAAATCGTTCAATGGATTATTATTTTACAATACCCTCTTTTTTATTATTATTTTATAATTAGTTTTACTTTTACCAGTCTACATCGTAAATCTTCTCAAGATTAATACCCTCTATAAGCCCACTCTCCTGATCAAAATCAAGAAGTGTTTTATATTCATCTCCATATTGTATCTTTACGTAATCATCGCCAGTAAATCCTTGAAATACCTCATCTGCCTTCTCTCTTGTCAATTCCGCTACAGGTACACCAGCAAGTGATATAGAAGAAGTATCAATATTTGCTCCAGTAAGAGAAAGTTCAAGTCTTCCAATTACAGCATCTTTCATCTGAACAGATTCTTCATCCGTTACCAAAGATATATTTGCATAAATTACATCACCTAAACGAAGATTTCCTCCACTATAATATGAATTTGCCTCCATCTCCATCTCTGGGGAAATTTCAATCGTTTCATATTGGCCATCCTCTGTCTTCTCTGTAACAGTGATTTTAAAACCATCCTCAATCAATGTACCGATTGTTGTTTCACCGACAATGATTTCCTTATCATTGATTGTAAGTGGGTAAGTCTGGTCAGCTACTTTGTTTGTCTCCTCAGTTCCTTTGTTGCTTGATGAACATCCCACCATAAGTGCGGCTGCCATCATAAATGCAGCACCTAAAGTTAGAATTCTCTTCATATATGTAGTTCCTCCTAAGTAATCTTTGTCGAGGGAAAGTAACTTTTCTGATCAATTAATCTCCTGTTACTTTCGTAACGACTAATTTCTCGATTAAAATACCATATTAAACCAATTTATTCAAGTTCCTTTTTCAATTTTTTTCAATTTCTTACTATATTCTATACATTAACTTTTTTATTTTTTCTACTTTTACTATTTTTTACTTTATTTTTTATGCTTTATTTTTTAATACTTTATATATTTTTTTAATGCTAAGTTAATAAAAGATACACTTTTTTTTATTTTTTTCTTGAAAATAACAAAATTTTAAGTATAATATTATCAAAAAATATTTAAATGCTATAATTTACCATGTGCTGAATCTTAGATATATGTTCGCACACCTTGAAAGGAGGTAACAATATTAAGTCTCTAACGATTTAATTTAATACTATAGTTCTTGATAAAAAAGTGTATTATAGAACTTCTTTTTTAATACTTTCAAAATTGAATATTGTAGTAAATTATAACGAAAGGAGAGTATGAAGGTATTTTAAATTAAATACTTCATACAAGTTAAGATATGCTTAAAACCATTCACAAAGCTCGAATAAAATCTACAATTCTAGTATCATTAATATGTCTTTTAATTGGTGGTGCTCTTTTATATTTTACAGTTTTTAGTGTATTCACATATATAAAAGGGCCAACTGAAATGCAAGAAATAACTATTTCTAGTGAACTTGAAAAAGAATATGTTAGTTATCCAGTAACCTGCCTTGTAGATGGCTATGTTGAAACTTATTCAAAAGGAAAATATGAGCTAAAAAGCTCTAAAGATAAAATATCATATGTAGCACTAGACCCAAATACGGGAGCTGTATTTGGTATTGAAGTTAAAGCTTCTAAGGAATCAGAAATGGAAGAAATTCTCGATGCATCTTGGGATTATTTTAACGGAGATACTGATAGCCTACCTGATGGACTCGTTTTGAAAGGAAGCTTTCAAAAAATAAAAGGAGAAGAATTGGATTATTTTAAAGAAGCACTAGATTATTACGATCTAGATTATCCAGAAGAATTTTATGTGCTAGAAGTTGGCTACATTAACGGAGACAGTTTTTCAACTTCAATTATTATCTCCATACTAGGTGCTGTCTTTGCTCTTGTTGGTATACTTATGTTTGTTTCTGATTTTAAAACAAATGAGGAGGCACTATTTGATAAGTTTATAGGTGAACATCCTGAGTTTACTTTTTCAATGCTTGAAAGTGATTTTGATGCAGCTGAAAACATTAAGAATGATCTCTGGATTGGAAAAAGCTTTACATTTACCCTAAATAAGGAACACCCTGTACTTATACACGATGACCTAAAACATGTTGAATTTAAATCTAAGAGAGTCTCCAAAAGACATACTGATAACTATTTTATTTATACAACAAAATCCGGAGACGAAATTAAGATTAACATAATACAAGCAAATGCAAAGCTAGCATTGGAAGTGTATCAAAAACGTTTACCTTCTCTATTTGAAGAAGAAACTGAAAAAAGTAATATATAACTCATTAAGTTAAAAGGCTAAAGATATGATCTTTAGCCTTTTACTCCCTAAAACTCTTTTTCATTACTATTATTTAATCTATCTAATAACCTTTCATTTTCAATATATCTATTATTGTAATCATTTAAATAATTTTCTACACCATATATCTCATAATCATAAGCGATTAATCTGCGGTAGTCATACCCTAAAGCCTCTTTACAACTTAGGTTTATGATAATTTATAATTTAAACATCCTCTATTCGATTTAGATAAAATTTATTTAATCTTAAGTTACTTTAGGCACAACTATTTACTTTTAAAAAGATATTTAAAAATTATAATATTCACAAAAGCATATGCTAAAATTATTAGAATAGCCTTAAACATAAAGCTCAACGATAATATATTACAGATAATAGAAACAAATAAAATAATTGGAATAATACTCCATAACATTGCACAAATTTTCAGGTGATTATTACATATTGACATTCTATTAATTTTTTCTTTTGCCATTTTGTTATAACTATTAATCTCATTCCCTGTAATTATATATCCCACATAAAATGCACCCATACTACAAACCTCTAACCATAACCCAAATAGTAATCCTGTATAATCTTTAGTTTCATTCCATATAAAATAAGGAATAATAACGCCTACTATTGCAAATATAATGGACCATGTAGAAAAAATTTTAAATTTTATTATACTTTTGTTTACAAGATATTGAGCTATTTCAAATGATCCACTTTTTTCACTAGCTATATTGCCGTATACTTCTGTTTTTATTATTTTCTCACCTTTTAGTAATTCATCAACTGTAATATCTAGTAGTTCTGCAATTGCCGGTAACATACTAACATCAGGCATTCCTTGACCAGTTTCCCATTTTGATACAGCTTTGTTTGTAATGCCTAGTTCATCTGCAAGTTGTTGCTGTGTCATATTTTTTAATTTTCTACATTGTGCTATAAATGCACCAATTTTCTCTGTATTCATTTTGTCATCTCCTTATTCAAGTATATTTCATTTCTATTATGCTGAAAACTTAAAGATAAAGGAACTCACTGCCTGTAGGAGTTATTCTACGAATCGTAGAATCTTGTTAAAACCAATGGTTTGTTTCTAATTAATTGAAATATCCCTTTTAATTACAAGATGAAAATATAACATTATTTGTTTTGTATTATAGTATAGTTTGAAATTATTGTAAATTAATATCAGATTATTAACTTAGTATACTTTGATACATCCTTATTAATATGAAACAATATTTTTCACGGATTATTTCACAGATTATTTCAAGGAAAGTTAACACAGCATATATAATTTAATTTTATCATTTAATAAAAATTTATAATTTTTCTTTATTGATGTTTTAAGTTATAATCTAGTCCATGAAAATGTTTAATTTAGCTTTAGGAGGAAATCATATATGTATGATATTATCATTATAGGGGCTGGACCCGCTGGAATCAGTGCAGGTATTTATGCTGCAAGCAGAGGATGCAAAACTTTAATTCTTGAACAAAATGAAGTTGGTGGAATCATCGGAAAGGTATCCACTGTAACACATTATTCTGGCATTGTGGAACAAGAAACAGGTGCCACCTTTGCTAAGCGTCTCAAGGAGCAAGCTCTTAACGCAGGTGTAGACATCATATATGAAAAAATGATAGGCATCTCCCTAAGAGGAGACATAAAGACTGTTACCACAAATCAAACAATCTATCAGGCTCCTAAGATTATTCTTGCAAACGGAAGTACACCTCGTAAGTTAGGAATCCCTGGAGAAGTCGAACTCGCTGGTAAAGGTACTGGACTTAACGCAGCAAAAGATGGTCCTTCCTACCGTGGAAAAAATATTTACGTTGTCGGCGGAGCAGACGGAGCCGTTAAGGAAGCTCTCTATCTATCCCAGTTTGCTTCAAAATTAACACTCATCCACTTTGAAGACACCTTAGGTTGTATTACAGAATTCCGCGAAAAAGTTGAACAAACGCCTAATATTGAAGTACGTACAGCTTCTAGACTTGGTGCCATATATGGAACGGATCAGGTAGAAAAACTTGATATCATCTCTGAAAAAGACGGACATACAGAAACTATCGAAGATAAAGGCTGTGGAATCTTTATCTATGCAGGATCTACACCAAACACCGAGCTTTACACCGAACTTACTTTAGAAAACGGTTATATTCCAGTGAATGATAAAATGGAAACTGCAATTCCTTGCGTTTACGCTGCAGGCGATATTCGTGTAAAACAGATTCGTCAAGCTGCTACCGCAGTTGCTGATGGAGCAATTGCAGGAATCAATGCTGCTATGGCATAAATTTTTCCTTTAATTTCACTTTAATTTTAAAAAGCAATATCTCAAATTTCAGTACTTGAGATATTGCTTTTTATTACATACATTTTCCAAACAAAAAACCTTTCCGTTTTTCTTTGTCTTTTACTACTGTTTTATCTGCTAACTCCTCATGTAAATTTTCAATATCATAATCTTTGTATGTATATTTTTCTACATTTTCTAATGCTGATTTATCTAATTCGATAAATCGCATTATTCCTATTCTGAAATCAATCACGTTAAGACTAGTGATATATTGAAATCTGTTGTTTTTAAAAACCTTGACAACCACATGTCGTCCATTAATCTCTATTACCTCACAAAGTCCTCTCATTGGCCAATAATCACGACCACTCCGTGTATGATATTTACACCTTTCATTAAAGATTATAGCACTTCCCTCTTTCGGTAATTCATATAATCTTTTAATAGGTTCCGCATCCTTTTCCCTTATGCTACTTTTCTTTGCTACATCTCTAGCTATCATTTTACTCCTCCTATCAACGACAATTCAGTGTTTTTTAATATAGTAATTGCTACAATAAATTTAATTTTGATTTATTATCGAATCATTAAAGAATTAAAATAGTTTTTATGCGCCTCCTAACACATTAAGATAAAATGTAACTTTTTATAGACCTTAGTTTCTTTTATGCATATATCATCCAATCTGGATTTAATTAGCCAAAAAATAATAATTTCATAGGATTTTTTTTGAACTAAGAAATGAACACAAAAATAGATTTTGAAATAATAGATTTTGAAATAATAGATTTTGAAATAATAAATTAATGAATTTAAAGATAATGCTTATTAAGGTAAACTTGATTTTTATTTGAAATTAAAATAAGATTTTTGAATATCTTGGATTTTTGAAAGATTATTTAGAGTTTTGTTACTATGAATATACCATTTATTTACATATAATACAAGTACAAAATTACTAGATTCTAGGACTTCATCCCTATACTATTAATTATTTAACAATGTTTTTAGTTATGTTGTATATTTTTCAATATTATTATTCGTTATTTATATGCGATATGTATATAAAATTTTAATATACTCTAATTGTTTTATCAATTAAAGCAATATTACGGTTAAATTTCAGCACCTAGGTTAATTATCATCATTTTATTATAATTAAAGTTTTAAATTCTTTTACATGTTCACTTAGTATAAATTCCATCAAAATTTGATTATTACTTTTTAATTACATTATATAATATATTTTTCTAATATATGTTTTCACTAATTCTTTTTGTAGATTGTTTTTCATAGACTCTTTTTTAAATTCTTTTTATAGATCTTTTTTAAATTCTTTTTATAGATCTTTTTTAAATTCTTTTTATAGATCTTTTTTATATATTTTATTTTATAGATTTTTTTGTAGATTTATCATAGATTCTTTTATAGATTCTTTTTCCTTTTTTATAGATTCATATTCATAGATTCTTTTCTATAATACAAGTGGCTAGCATAATGTAACATTACCTTCCAAGGTAACATTCCTACCATACTAACCCCTTTTATTTATATTATTCTTATATTCTTTTATACTTATATTAGCCTTATATATTTATTAATACAAACTTTAATTATTTTTATTCTCCTCTAATTCTTTACCAACGAGTTCGAAATCTTTAATATCATCATATGTCAACCCCTCATTCTCATTTGCTTCATTCTCATCTGCTCCATCATCATTTTCTATCTCTTTTGAAGTAAGTTTAGCAAAAGTAATTGCTCCTATTCCTTCAATATTAACAAAACTCTCATATGACCATTTTGGTGAAACGCTCTTACTTATTTTATCGTATTCTTTATCAAAATAAGTATAACAAGCTTCCTCATATTCATCATCTGACATTCCGTCTGCTTTTTCAACCTGGTCTAAAATTGAATGATAGACTTTCTCTGCAACTGCATTCTCCTTATAAACCTTTAAAATAAGTGCCAAATCAATTCCTATTTCTGCTGTATCAATGTCTTTTAACAAATTACTATATTTTTCGGCATCCGATGAAATTGCTATCAATTCTTCCTCAGATAGAAAAACACCATATTTATCTGCTACCGAATTTAGCATATGAGTCATTTTAATTTGTTCACAAATTTGTCTTCTTGTATATTCTTCAAATGTTAGATACTTATCATCTCCAATTGAGACACTTTCTTTCCAAACATCTTCACCATAAGTTTCCGTAGCCTCCCTAGTAACCGATGCTGCATATATCAAATACTCGCTTATGGATACCGTTTCATTTTCAGCTATATACATAGCAAGATCACTATTAAAAGAAAGCATTACTTCTTCTTTACTCTTATATTTAAAAATGCTAATAAATATAATGCCTAATAGAATAATTCCAATTCCACATATGTTCTTATAAAAACTTTTTCTTTTCAAATTATTAGAATTGCTATTCAACGATTCCTCCTATTTACCTTATTTTCATACTACCAAAATATAAAGTTAATCCAATTCTATCTTAGTTTGAAGATATTTATAGGATGGCACATAACCAGCCAATGCAGCTTCTTCTGTTGAATTATAAAAATTCTCAACATTATCTTGCAAATTCTTCGGTAACTGACCTTCATAGCAATATCGTTGATTCCCATCATAATCAATAAAACCTATGATACGAACTTTTTTAATGGTTTTTAATCCTGCAATTACTGCTTCTTCAACCTTTGCTTCTCCTGAAAAATCAGCTCCTTGGACTAAGATAAGTAAACTTGGGCTAATGATTCCATTAATTCCACTAGATGTTTGTTTTGCTGGTAAATAAATATTGTAGTTACTATCCCCACGTAAAGTACTTACTAAATCAATATTACGAGCAATTGCATTTGTCAACGTTGTATTAATGCTTCGTTTTACCAAATCTCTTGTCAGTAAACCACTGACTGCGGAATCTGCATAATTATTTCCATATAATAATGATAATGTTCCATCGTTATTCTTTGTAGCTTTTATCCACTTTTGAGAATTCAAACTAACTGCTATCTCTCCATTTGGACATTCTACTGTATAAGGTAACTTCATACTCCATTTAAATCCGATTTCTTTTTGAGTACTTTCATCGTATGTACTTGCATCTGATAAAAGTGTTATATAATATCCATCATTGCATGCTAGCAATGCGGTTGGAATGCAGCTTTCAATATAAAGACGATTTTCTTCATTGTCACTCATTCCATAATTTAAACACATCATAGATTCAAAGATTTCAAGGCAATAGGTAGGATTTAAAATAACATCCGACATATTCGTATAAGAAAGATTAACATCTCCAACATTTAATGTTTCCATAAATGCTGCCTCTGCAGAATACGTTATTGCAATGTTTAAGCGATGAGTATCATATTCTTTTTTCATAGTATCTGTTTGTGTATAAAAAATAGACATCATAATCATAATTAACCCCAAGGCTACTATATTAAATATGCCATACCAAGTTTTCAAACAAACGTCCTCTTTTTCTTACTTTATTTTAAAGGTAACTGTTTTTATATTACCCGCATTGTCAAACACCTTTAGAGTATGTGTTCCCTTTTCACTTATACTTGCTCCATTTCTTATTTTATTTCCATCTAGTGTTGCAACTTTTACACCACTTCCACCTTTATCCCAAAACTTGATGATTACATTATCTTTATATGTATTTCCGTCCTTAACACCAGATATGCTTGGACTTATTTTATCAATGTTACTGATCTTAATTCTTTTTAAAATATACTTTTTATTATTATCCTTCACTCGAATTGAGTAGATTCCATTTTTCGTTACGAAAAATTGGCTGTTTTTAATTTCCGAGCAGGTATCTTTATTTATTTTCCAAATCTTTGAGTCATTCACTTTGTTATCTTGTACCTTACCATCTACAAGTAATTCCTCAGTCTTATAAAAATCCGCCAGTACGGATACAACTACATTTTTATTTGTCCATTTTAGAGTGCTTATTTCTGTTCTTACTTCATATGAAATAGCGTCAACTTTAATATTCGTTGCACCAGTTGCACCAGATAATGTTATGTAATACACACCCGGTTCTAACATTTGCGTTAATACATTTTTACCTTCGCCAATGGGATTAAACTTTAAAGATGTAATCTTTTGATTGTCACTATCATATAAGGTGCATAAAGCCTTACTTAAATCCGTATCATCTGTTTTTTCAAAATTGTATGATATTTTAACTTCCGAATACTCTTTAATACTTATTTTATAATAGTCAATGGGTGAGGTTGTACTTAATAATCCTCTTTTAGAGTTACCTAACTTTAATGAATTAGACATTGCATATGATGATTCGTAAATACTCTCATCACTATTAACATCCTCTGCAAGTAAAGCCACACCAAATTTTATTTTATCAATGCTTGATTGATTATTTGAAGAACTCTTTAAGGCAACAAAATGATGTAGATAGTAAGTTCCTGGATCTAAGAAAACTAAAATACTATCTCCTTGCTTTGTAAGTTTTATAGAGTTTCCTATAACATCTAAGCCAGCAATATCCTTTGACAACCAAGCAGTTCCAGACAATTTAACATTCGCTATGGTATCCCAATTAAAATACGCCTTAATTATAGTAGGAGCTGTTATCTTAAATTCTCCAACACCTTGCGTGCTATTATATGTATAAAATTGTGATGTCGCTGGATACAAAACGTTATCAATATCGGGTACATAATGTTTTGTTAAAGAAACCTTTACTTTTGCTTCTGAATCATTAGCGAATACGATGGGCTCTGCTTGTAATAATAAATTGCAAAATATAAAAAGTATCGAAAGTATCGATACTAGATACTTAAATAATTTATTTTGATTCATTCTAACCTCCCTTCTCTATCGAACGACTGCTGCCATTTCAAGTGTATAAAGCCCTTCATCTACTCGTAATATTGATTTTATTAGCCTTCTATAGACAGACATTGAGACCTCTACTAATTTCACTTGCACGGTATCCCTTTGGTTTAATGAATACAAATCATCCACAGATACATTAATTGTTCGAATCTCGCCATCTGTAGTAACTATGGATGTTCGAACTAATCTCTTAACAACTGGTTTTATCACCATCCCATGTGCATTTACTTGTAGAGAAAATTCTGTTAAATCATCCTCTGTAATGCTTCCCTTATCTGTTACCTTATCTAAAAATTGGGTTACATCATTTAATAATAATCTTCGATTTTCCATTTCTGAAATAGAATAGCTATAGATCAATGGTGCTATAATTAACATAAAAAATACTAAAATTAAGCTTACAATTCGTGATAGATGACCTGCCACCGAAAACCTCCTATTCCCTTTTCACCTGATTTACTGCATAAAATTCATCTAAAATACTACCACTATCATTTAATACGTATTGATAATCCATTGTATATTTGATAGAACTTCCATCATCTTTTATAAGATTCCATATCTTTTGACCACTATCAAAGCGATATTCCTTATACCATATCGGCATTTCTATTTGATTTCCTTGAATGAACACTTTTCTAGGGGATGGCATATTTGCATCTTGAATTTGTGAAAGTAATACCACTTGCATTTGTGATAAAGTTCCATCATAATCGCCATATTTACTGATTAAATATCCCTTTGATTTCCCCGTATTTTTATCTTCCATATAATTCTGATTATTTGTATGAACTACCCGATTTGTTTTATATAATGTGTTGACCCCAAGTGTTATCACAAACCCTAACACTAAAATAAGTAGCCCTAAATCTAGATAATCCATTGATTGTTTCGTCATAACAACCTCCAAAATATATTCACTTTATATAGTTCTATTTCATTTCTTTAAAATAAATTAGAATTACTATTTTTAATAAGATACAGAACGAATTGTTAGATCATACAAACTATTACTGGTATCGTATTTTACATAGATTCGAACATTACCTTTTAGATGCCTAGTGATACAAAACGATTCATTGACCGTTTTAATTTCACCATCAGAATCACATATAAAACAAAGAACACTACCAATCGATTTATAGTTATATTCTAATAATGCTAAAACAGTGGCTGCAGGTACGATAATTTCCTGATCATTTAATTCTTTTAGACTTCCACGTTCTGTATTAATTTGAATTTCATTTAGATTATCGATTGCCTTACTTTGAATTTGTTTTCCTAGCAAAACCGACTGAACAACATAAACAATGAGTACGGATAACACAGCCATAAAGGCACCAAATTTTAAAATATCTATAGTTTCCTCTTTCATGCAATGTTCTCCCTATTTTTCATCTATGTAATAATTGATACTTCCATCCCAATTTTCTGAAGTAGTAACAAGAAATTCACTGAACACTTTATCAATAAAAACTATATTCGTTAAATAATCTTGAGACCAAATGATATTACCGTCTTTTCCTTCCTCCCGAAGTTCCTTTGCATGTTCTTTCGTAATCAAATAACTTCTACCATCATTAAGAGTAATATAATAGTCATGGGTTGCATCATATTGAATGATATATGCAATCAAATCCGTTCCAAAAATGTGTTCTGAATATTGAAAAAAATATTTATCGCTTTCAGTTTCTATATATTCTTTTAATGCGTCTTGATCACTCTTTGTTTGGTACATATTTTTCGTTGTATTTGTTAGATAGAAAAAAAATATACATACAATTGAAAACATCGTTATTTGTATGGCCAAATTCAATGATTCTGCTGCTTCTTTATTCCTCAATGATTTCTCCTAATGCTCCTTTTTTAGGAACAATGCAATACCAGTCACTGTTCCCAAGCTACTATTTTGATATGTAGTATAAATTGATGGAGTAACTCCATCATAGACTAAATAAGGATGAAATTCGCTTCTTGAAGATAATAATTTTTGCAAAGATTCTAGGGAATAAATTTCCTGATTAATAGAAGCAATCGTTGCATTTACAATGAACTCTTCTCCAGCATTACTAGTTTTATCGATGTAAATCTCAAAGTCAGTGTTATCGTAATACTTCCTTATTAATTCAATAACTTCATCACCATACAAATGATTTACACAAGCATCACCAATACAATCCCCCTTATCATAATGGTTAAACTCCCTATATTGTCTAATCTCCCGAATCTTACTTACTTGCTCTGTTCTTGTCTCTGCAAATTGATCACGAATATGAAGTGTTTGCACTAAAACAACGAGAAAAGCTGCAAATAAAATATACTCTAATGCTAAGGATATCATTTCAAATGGACTTGTTTGTTCCATACCAACCTCCATTATTAAAATAACAAGTAAGAGTACAAGTTCTCCTACTTGTTACTTGCGAAAAGATTAGTTACCAGTAGAAACTTGTACAAATACAACACCTATTACTTGTCCTGTAGCATCTTTAATAAGATTGGATTGATAACGTGCACCCGATGGGATATATTCCCCCATACCATTCTTTTTCATATTCCCTACTTTACTGTAATATTGTACGTTTGCACCACTTGTATCCAAAGCAAATGTATCGGAACTTACATAATAACCATTGTCTGTATATATAGAATCAGATTCTAATACTGCATTATAGTTAATACACCATAGATCCTTTAGGTTTCCATCACTACCCTCCATTTCTACATTAGTCCCACCATCAGTAACTGTTAAATCTTTTTTTATCTTTCCCCACAAATCATCTGAGGTAGGTAACCCATTTGCTGAGTCTCCTTTATCTAACATCGATCTAGTACACACTAATATTGCAAATTCTTTTCCTTCAAAATTCTGATAAGCAGCCCTTACCGCTGTGCCCAATACAGTTACCTGATCATAGTCTGTGTATTCTGATTGTTCTACTACCATTAGCTGTTTTTGTACTTTTTCGCTCCCATTATTCGTAATTGCTTTTCCTACAGTAAATACTGTAAGCCCTACAACTAAAACAAAGGCAAATGCAAATAAACCTGTCCCAAATTTACTTATCTCAATACTCTCATCATTAAGTCCTGCCATGTTTTTTACTCTCCTTTTTCTTTTTTTAAATTTTGTTATAACCCTTGTAGTGTATTTAATCCACCCATCAAATCTCTCATACCAAGATATAGTAATGGGAACATAAATAATAAAATAACCGTCATTGTAAATCCTATTTTTACAAGTCCTCCTACGTATCTTCTCTTACTATCTATTGATTCTCGTAATATTACATCTCTACTTCGAGCAATATGCTCACGATTCATCTTCAAATCACTAAATGCATCCATAAGTGATAACTCATCCACGGTTAATATTAATTTATTAATAAAGCGTTTAAAATCCGGTATTGGAGTTTTTATCTCCATTTTTAATAGAGCATCCACTGGATTTGCCGCATAAGAATGATAACCACACAAAAACATTTCTTTATGTACTCTGGTTAATTGACTTAGATACTCGATTGCCTCCATCGTATCGCAGTTCATCGACATAAGAATAATCATTAGTGTTTGGATTTGTAAAAATTCTTCCTCCTCCTCTCCTTTTAAAGTTTTTTCTCTACTTTTTAGTGCTTTATTTGGTATGTTCCATGCTGCGATTGCAACTAAAAATGCGATTGGGATGAAGTACCATCGAAAAAACATCTGCTTTAAAAAGGCATACTTTTTTTCAAGGCGACTTTTTTGATCTTGTATCTTAATATCAGATAAGGTTGGCATATAACTTTTAATAAACATGGTAATGTCATCTTCACTAAACACCACACCTATATCGCGTTGTTTTATATATTCATAATCCATGCTAAGTATATCTTCTTCTGAATATCTAGTGTCCATTTCCGTTGCAAGTAAATCCAGTGACTGCGTATTATGAATCATAAAATCATATCCTAATTTTACTCCGCTAATCATTGTTGAAATAAATATTATGAATGCAGCTATTGCATAAGATAATTTTTCTATATAAAATTCTTCTACCGTTTTCTTTGAAAATGCATGGAATAGCCGTCGTGTTATTTTCCGCCGTTTTACATTTTTAGGACACAGATTTTTTAAAAAACGATATAGAAAAGGATAAGTTAAAAGACGCTTAAAAAAAGGTATTCTATCATCTTCTTTTAGCGAAGAAACATTATTGATACGAGCTGTAATTGAAAATGTTACAATACTCGTTAAGATAATTACTACATGAAGAATATATCCAATTGGACCTCGATAAATAACTACGGTCCCTGGCATGTTTGCACTTAGAAAACTTTCAATAATCTTTATACATGGAATAGGAAGTAAACAAAGATATTCAACTTTACCGAATTTCATTCTTTGATAATCCAGTCGTTCTAATTCCTGATTGATATCTGAAGTCATAACAAGCAATGCATCTACAAAAGCACTATTTCCATTCTCGTCCACCTGATCTCCAGTATTGTTTATATGGTAGCAAATTTGGGCTAAGGTTTGTATCGGTTTAAAAGGTGTTAGTTCATAAAATTCCTTTAATCGGAGTGGACCATCTGACGCTATTAACACTCCATATAGTTCATCAAATATTCTCGTTAATCTTTTTCCAACTTCAACATTTATGAATGCTTCCACTACATTATTACATCTTAGATATTCCAGTCTTAAAGATTCAACTGCATATTTCATTTGCGTATACACAATATGATTGGTTTTTGAAATTTTATGTTCAATGATTACCGTAGGTAATAAATATGCTAATACCGAACACAACCCGACACTTACAAAGTCATTGAACAGTAATAGTGCAATAACAATCGTACCAATCACTATGGTAGCTGTTAAAGTAAAATACTTTGAAACCATTGTAAATACTTCTTTTTTTGTATAAACAGACATTTTTTGAAGCTGCCTTGTTATTTGTCTTATATAGGATTTTGCAATTGGAATCTTTTTATATTCAAAATATAGCTTATAAAAGAATAAATCATGCTTAGAATCTGTGTTTCTTTTTTTTATTTTATTCCCATAAATCATAGCGATGAGGCCAAATATCATAACAAGGATAGCACCAATTAAGGCTACTATAGTTCCTTTCGTAAACCCATACATCTCTAATTTTCCCATCTTTATACTCCCATACTGCCTACAGGCAGCTCAAATCATAAGTATAAGCACCATCTGGATTTTTTCAGATAGAAATATCTTATTTACTACTACCTCAACTTATTTATTCCATGTCCATATCATGAAATCCATATTGAAATTCTGCTAAATCATTTGCCTTTTTTAGATAATAAATCGCTTCATTCATATCATCTAAACCGTCTTCATTTAATAATTCATTGAGTTCCTCTTCACTTTTTGATCCTGTATATTTTTCTACACCATAATAATCGTTTACTTCTTTCTTTTTCCAATAGTAATCAATGAAATTAGTAAATTCTTTGCTTTCATTATACGGTAAGGTACTTAATATTTTTTGATATAATACATCACTCATACATTCGTTCACTAAATAGGTATCCGTCTGCTCATCATAAACCAATATGTCTCTTGTCTCAAATGATATACGATCGGTTTGCCGAATATAATATTCTTTTGAAATTTCAGCCATGGAAGCTTGTGGATCAGTAGAATCATAGTCTGGATAAGGAATACCTTCGTCCAATTGAATGATTTCAGTAATTCGTTTAATGTAGCGTTTGCCATCTGCTGTTAGATCTAAATGAATATTCATTTTAACAACTGATGTCACTTGACGCTCGGCTGTTGTCATATTAGAAAAACCACCTGCATTTACAAGAGAATTACGCAAAGTTAAAACTAAATCTTTGGCCTCATTTGCATGATGACTAAATAATGTTGCTAAAGAACCTGTCATTCCTAGCTGTATCATGCGCGCAGCAACTGGGTCAGTGGCTACTTCTCCAATAATCGTAATACCACGATCCGCCTTTTTCAAAGCATCTTGTATATGTTCTGCAGATACATAATCAGTCTCCTGAACTGAGATTATATTTCTATCCGTATATAATTCTCTTAAATACATCTCAGGTGCCATTTCTAACACCCCTAGATTATACCGTCTATCATAAAATGCAATAATACTCTTCATTAAAGTAGTCTTACCACTACCTTGGCGCCCCGTTACTGCGATTGTAATTAAACCTCTCATTAAAAATTCTATTAGTTTAATGCATATCTCTCCACCAGTAACTCCTTTTTTAATAATTAATGCTTCTGGGGTTACATTATCTAAGGTAAACTTTCTTACAAATACAGCCCAGTATTCACCTACTGGTGGCCGAATTGCTAATATACGTGATTTATCAGCCATTGTATTGACAAGGAATCCGCGTTTCGCTGTTAATGGTCCAGGAGAGTTATAACGGATCAATAATTGTATGATTCGTTTTATTTCATCCTCAGTTCCAAAATCTAAAAACTGCAAGTGTATGTACTGCCCTCCATAATATAGCCATAAGGAGTTCGTCGCTTCACTCACTACTTCCTTATTACCATGCGTTCTAATGACTTGCATTGAATCCATGACGGATCCGCTGACACCTAAATTAAAACCATTAATATTCATCTCGGAAATTGTATCAAGCATTCCAAACCCCTTATAGTCTTGAAATAATAGAAGTGCAAGAATATCGTATTTTTCTTCTTTTTCCAGTACGATATATTCAGAATGATAACTTTCTTCTAGATTAGACTTTGTAATATAAAAACTAATATCTCCTTTTTTCCCAATCCCCACTGCAGTTCTTGGCTCATCAAATTTGTATCTTTTCATCCACATACTAAGTGCATTTTTACCAAAAGCTTTCTTATAACGATACATAAGTATTTCAAACATTACTCTTGTGGAAGGCTCGCTTTCATTATCAAGACCAAGAATTTGTTCCACTTTTTCAATGCTAACATTTTCTTTAAGAAAGGTTCTTATAATTCCCTTTAACATTAGTTTAGCACTCTCAATGCCATAACTAGCATTTTTGCAAGCTAAATCGATTTGTGCTTTTCTCTTTTTTGTTTTAATAAACTCTTCATCAGTGCTTGAATCATCTCCATCATCTCGAATTAAATCAACCATATGTGCTTTTATAGCATCTAAAATTTCATCAAATGTCGATAATTCTTCTTCTAAAATCGCTTGTTTCTTCCCTTTTGCAAAGAAATATAAACAAGAACATAAAAAGAATAGTATCATTGCACAAGCAATAATCAGGTTTGTGTTTGACATTCTAACCCCCTTGCCTTTCCATTACGATATTTGCTTTTTCGCTGGCACACCATCCACACTCCTCTCAAACTCTTTACCAAACTCTTTACCAAACTTTTTATCTCTTCTTACTTGCTTAATACTCATAATACTGTTAACAATATTTTTAATATCACTATCAACGTCCACTAAACGATAATCCCTTTTTTTCATAAACTCATACACAGTCACTAATTGGCCTTGGTTTGTTCCCCAAGCTACATAAGGATTATAGGACACTTTTATCCACTTGTTTGCTTTTTTCATTCCAATTCCATGAGCTACATCATCCATATTTCCAATAATACCGTTATATTTATTGACAACGACTATGTTTGGTGATAGTGTAAAATATTTTGTGTAAATAAAAATAGAGAAGTTCCATCTGACATGGTAAAATGTTTAACGACGAAGAAAAACATAACCAAGAAAGAAGGACTTCCCTATGACTAATAATAACAAAAATCAAAAAGAAAATCTAGACTTAAACTCTTTTTTTGAAGAGTATATTCTTGGTCTATTAAAACAAACCATGGAAACCTTGATGAAGGAAGAACTCACTAACATTCTCCAGTACAGTAAATATAGCTACGAAGGACATGGTACTGGCAATTCACGCAACGGATACTATACCCGTAATTATGAAACCAAATACGGTCTGATTGAGAATCTTAAAATTCCTCGTGACCGTAATAATGAGTTTGAACAACAACTCATTCCACCATATGCAAGAAGAGATGATTGGCTAGAAACCATGATCATCCGCATGTATGCAAGTGGAGTATCTACACGTGAAATTGCTAACATCATTGAAAAACTTTATGGAAATTCTTATAGTGCGGCTACAGTAAGTAATATCACTGATGTTGCTCTTGAAGAAATTGAACAGTGGCATAAGCGTCCTCTAAAGAAGAGGTACAGTGTCATTTATATTGATGCTTTACATCTTAAATTAAGAAGAGATACAGTATCAAGTGACGCCGTTTACTTCATTTTAGGTGTCGATGAAGATGGATACCGTGAAGTATTAGACTTCTTTATCGGTGTAAATGAAAGCGCTTATGTTTGGGAGGATAATCTTCGCCAGATAAAAGAACGAGGCGTAGATGAAGTTCTCCTCTTCGTCATGGACGGTCTCTCTGGACTTGACGATGCTGTTCATAGAGTATATCCAAAAGCGGATATTCAACGATGTATTGTCCATAAAGTTCGTAATGCAATTCGTAGTGTTCGTAAGAAAGATATCAACGATTTTACAGCTGATTTAAAAGTTGTATACGAATCTCCAAACCTAGAGCAGTGTAGAGCAGCTTTAGACGAATTTGCTGTTAAATGGAGTAAATCTTATAAACGTGTAGTGGAATCCTGGTTAAATGACGAGGACTTATTCACATACTATAAATACCCTGTTTCTATGCGAAAATCCATCTATACAACGAATTGGATCGAGCGCTTTAATAAAGAAGTACGTCGTCTTGTAAAAACTAAGGATGCACTACCCACAGAAGACGCATGTAGTAAACTCGTTTATTATAAAGTGATTTCTTATAATGAATCATGGTCTACAAGAAAGCTTAGAGGCTTTGCTTGTTCATCAGATAAACTTCAGGATATGTTTACCGAAAGGTACGCATAAACTATTTACACAAAATTATTGACACTACCTGTTTGGTATTTTTTTTATATAATGAAAATATCTTTTTTTATTTTCCTTAAAAGATTTATATTCCGTACTATTTTGAGAAAAAACATATATGATACAGTCACAATATTTTAAAACTGTACGACATTCCTTTGAATCTAATTCTTCTGCATCGATATCAAAAACCGTATAATCATGTGGAAAGCTAGTACATATAAATTCAAGAACATCACAGAAACTTTCAAATTCAATATCATCACTATTAAATGTAAATAGTTCAAAGTTTTCTTTTATACTTTTACAATAATCACTGATGTCATTTTTACGAATTCCACCTTCCCTTATTAGATTCGTTATCTCAATGGGATTGGCAGTCTTATCTTCTGCCTCATCGATATGAAAAAATGAAACAAGAGCGTTGGATTTTGGCTTTGTATGGGTAAGACATACCTTTTTATTACGAGCTGATAATTCATAGGATAATAACGCTGCTATGGTTGTCGTACCATTCTTTGATGTATGTGGTGACATCACAGCTATATTCATTTTTTTGCCTTCCCCCCTTCCCGCAAGGATAACTGAATTCTTTTTCTTGTTAATAATCTAAAAAATTGTTCTTTGCTCATATCTATTTTTCCATTCATTATATTGGCTAATAACTGATTTATTGTCTTATCCTTTAATATTTGTAATTCCTTTTTTTCTTCTGTTTCAACTAAATAGTTATAGTATTCTGGCTTTAAAACAATTACATTTGAGTTTTTTTTCATTGGAATAGAGCTAAAAAATATCTCATGTTGGTTTTTTGGTTTCTCTACCTCATAATGCTCTGACTCTAAAACCTGTTCTGCGTCATAAAGCGTCTTACGATTATAATTATTACAGTGAATCACGATATCGGATTCTGGAAATCTATAGTCCGAATAAACATAAAAAACATGTTTTACATAATCATTACTAAAGTTTTCTTCTTGTAATTCTTCTGGATTTAAATCAAATTTAATATCAACATTTTCAATGCCCCCAAAATCAATCCTCCCCTGATATAAATTTTTCAAATTACTATCATCTGTATAGACTAACGTTTTCCCATCAATGGAACAAGCCCTGATCAAAGGAAGAGCCAGGATTCTCTTATCAACTCTTCCTACCATAGAAACCACCGCCATTTTCCTTCCTCCTTCTGTTGTTTAGAAATTAATATTAGTATGAATTACATTAACTACTTTTGTTGTTTTTCTCTCTGGCAGCTTCCTTTTCTTTTTCCTTTTGTAATTTTTCATATGATTCAGAAGCTTTAGAGAACTTTTGGCTAATTGTTTGTTTTCCAGAAGTAACAGTCTTTGCAATATCAACTTTATCAGAGCTCATAAGCTGCTCTTCTAGCTGTTCCCTTACCACTAAAATATTACTATAGTCTTCCGTATCAATATTGGGGTCTTTTATCATTGTTAGTAAAACCTCTAAATTCACTGGATAATAGATCCTTGCTGCATCCTGAACTCCCGCAGCAATATATTGTGCCCCATAAATCTTCGTGGATTTATATGTAGCTAAATCTGTTTTCATTGATTCATATCGATAAAAATCCTCCTGATTTACAATAAGCTTTACTACTGAATCATTAATTTCTGCTACTTGCTTATGTGATAAAGAGATGTAATCTTGCCCAAGAGGAAAGGAAATACGAACGTCAATATAATCCCCAACTTCTAAACCAATTGGAATCTCATCAAAAACAACATCCATATATCTCATATCATTTGTTAACTCATAGTCTACAAACATATCGCTAGTAAGCATAGTTCCTACTTTTAAATCAAGTAAATAATATCGTCCAATAATATCTTCTAGATCATAAATATTTGTTTTTGCACATACTTCAGTGAGCACTTCCACTGCTTCTAATTCATAATCATTGCATGCATTTCCAGCTTTTACATCACTTGATAGACGATAAACAATACTTGTCTCCTCCACAGTATTCAATTGTTCTTTTAGTGATGTTATTTCTAAATTCTTTTCTTCCAATGTGGTATGATAATAGTATATTAAAGCCAACATACCCCCTCCAATAAAAAGAGCCAAAAACGCTTTTATGAATATCTTTCGCTTAGAATACATATCCCCTCTCATTCTGCCGATATTTCCAGCATTTTAATTTTATTTAAAATAGCTTGATATCTCCGGTAATTCATTCTTATCAATTTCTGCCATAAGCATCTTATCTTTAAAAGCGATAATGCGTACCGTTTTACTTTTATCATTTAGTAAATATACTTCGGCATACGTTGGAGTTAATATCTTTCGTCTTAAAGTAAGACCTTTTTCTAACAATGAAGCTACATATTCTTCAGCTTCTTTTATTAGAAATTCATATAAAATTCCAGTATCCTGCTCCCTCATCCTATTCGTAAAATCGAATTCCTGCTTGATATTCTCTGGATGAAACGAAATAATTTCACTCAGATTAGAACAATCAACATCCTCCTTATATACCTTTCCCCCTACGTACAAAGTAGAGGATGAGGTTACTATGCTGTAACGACATTCCCACACAATATGATTCCCGGATTGATCTTTATCTTCATAATCCGTAATTTGCATTGTTGGATAAGAAAAATCCTTGTTTCCCTCTATTAAATCAGATATTTCCTCTGTTTTTATGATTTCTTCTGTTTTTGATATCACACCAGCATCCTTTCTAACAAAAGTGTTAATTCCAAATGCCAATACTATAGCAAGAAAAATAACACATATCGTTGTAACTTTTACATGCTTCTTTTTTAAAAAAATATTCAACATAACCTCCTTAACATGGACTGTGAATCTCTAATAACAGTAAGCACTTAATTAGAAAATTATGTCAAGTTGTTTTTATAGAATCTATCATGGAAATAATACTTGATTGTTTTAAGCAATGCTGTAATTGATTATAAGAAATGTAGTATTAGACTATATAAGCGTAGTATATGAATATAAGGACTGGCGTATTAGATTATAACAATACCGTATTAGATTATAAGAAATGCGTATTAGATTATAAAAAATACTATAATAAACTTTAGAAACGTTATAATATAGATAAAAAATCAATTCTCATTCTCTATGCCATGAATACTTGGTGTTTTGGGTTTCACATAGTCCTCTTCCATTTGAATCGTTTGAGATTCACTTGCCCCTTCCTCCCAAACAGTCGATTGCACCAGTACATGATCTTCTTTTGATTTTGGTATAATCGTTTTCCTCACATTTGAAAAATCTATTTTTTCCGAAGCCATGCCAGGATGTGTGGCGTACCAAGTATCATACGCATCTTTGCCAGCCGTTCCATATAAAAATAATGGATTAATTGGTACTGTATTTAATAAAACTTCAAAATGCATGGTTTCACTTTTTGAATACCCTAGAGTGTCATATTGCTTTACCTTCTGCCCAACTTTTACTTTTAAATCACATAAATTTTCGTAGGTAGTAATTAATGAATCCCCATGTTTTATCGTTACCTTATAGTTATTTTCATTTACTTTATCTATTTTTTCTACTATTCCATGAAACTGACTAATAACCTTAGAGGGTAACTCATCTTCAACATTTGGCTTAATTAACAGGTCAATCCCTGTATTTTTTTCTACCTTAGCTTCTTTTCCTGCCTTCAAAATGTTCCCAAAAGCTTTTTGTACAATAAGATAATATTCCGTTGGTGGTAATAACCCTTCACCAATCACTCCGATGTCATAGGAATCACTATTCGCATTTAATATAGAATTCGCATATGCAAAAGCCTCTTCCTCCTGATCTTCTGTTAACAAATCAAGTACATACGTATCCGGCTTTTTTAGTGCTCCCAACTGATTCAACACATCAATTGCATCGTTCATATTGCGAATAATCGTAGTTACGTCCTCATTTTTTTTAAAACTTTGTTCTAATGCCAGTAATGAATCTTCTTTTTCAGCTAAAAGTAAATCTAAGTTATTACTATAACCGAAATCCCCCATCTGCTCTAAAAATGTAATTAGCTCATTTTTATATTGTGATTTCTTATATTTATAAATAATAGCTCTCATGTCTTCCAGAAGTGTTTCATCTGAAATCCTTCTATCACCTACTAATTCCCTTAAATCATCAACTGTTGCTGCAAAAACTGGTACAGATACTATACTAACATAACCTAGTAGGAACGTAATGAATAAAACCCCCTTAAAAATCTTCCTTTTTGTCTTATGAAATCTATTCATATTCCTCTCTTTTCTTTCATTGAGTTTAATAAAATCGGCATTCATGATTTTGATGATTATCCTTCATAACATTTTCTCCCCTAGCTAGCGTTTATTCTCTAACACTATTAAAAACTTAATTCAATTACTTTTGTCAAGTAAAACTTAAAAAGTATTTTTTGATTTGTTCACAACATGATAAAATTATATATTCTATGTATATATTTCATAAAATATAAAAGCCCTTGCCACTTATACAGCAGCAAAGGCTCTTATTGATATCCTTATTACTTATTTTAACTTTAATACTTTTTTTCTTTTATTAGAACTTTAAACGACTTTCTATCTCTTATTTTTAAGTTCAATCATGTCACCATACACAGGTGTTGGCATACCAAATCCACCTGAAACATCAACAATCTGACCAGTTGTAAATGCTGAATCGTCACTTGCAAAATATAATACAGTTCCAGCAATCTCTTCTGGTAATCCCATACGCTTAATTGGTGTATGACGTAAGAAGAACTCTTTAAATTCCTCGGATAAATTATTATTTACAGCATCTGTTGCAGTCATACCTGGAAGTACTGCATTACAACGAATGTTATCTCTAGCACATTGAGTTGCAATAAGCTTAGTTAAATAATTGATTGCTGCCTTACTTGTTCCATATGCAATTTGAGAAATATCTGGGATAATTCCACCGATAGAGGAAATATTGATAATGCTTCCTCCCCCATTTGCTGCCATATGTGGAATAACTGCCTGTGAAGTTAAAAATACACTAGCTAAATTAGTATCTATAGTTCCAATGAACTCTTCATATTTTGTTGTCTTGATATCTAAATCTGCTCTTGGATTAGAAGTTCCAAAGTTATTAACTAAAACGTCTATCTTTCCTTCTTGGCGAATAACTTCCTCTACCATTGATTGATAGCTTTCTTTTACCGTTGCATCATTATAAACTGCCTTTACACGATATCCTTCCTTATTTAGTTCATTCGCTATTTCATTCGCACGTTCTAGATTTCTTGCTCCCATATACACAATAGCGCCTTCTTTTGCAAAACGCTGAACACAAGCTAGTCCGATTCCTCTCGTTGATGCTGTCACTAATACTACTTTATCTTGTAATCTCATTTTATGTCACTCCTATCTAACTTATATTTGTATACACTTATTATTTTACATAATTCTAGAATATATGTTTATAAAATATTTATAAATTTTCTAAACATTTTCTTTACTCCAATTACCTTTAACTAAGGCTACGCTAATAAATAAACGTTAATTCTTTCTTTAAGAACAAAAAGGTGGACAAAAAATCTCAGCTGTCAACAGGAAGTTGAGAGCTGAGATGATTTGCAAATTTACTTTCTTATTCTTTTAATCCTTCTCATTTAATAAGAACTGACTCACTTTCTCATTAAATAACTGACTATTTTTATTTGCAATAAAATGATCGCCCTTAATGATACACAAGCGACTATTCTTTATGTATTTTGCTATCATTTCAGTATGTCCTTGCTTTATCATATCATTTTTTCCTGCAATTACTAAAGTAGGAACCGTTATCTCTAAAAGTTCTTCCTTTTGAATGTTTGGCTGATGCACCATTAATGCTAATATTTCTTTTTTTACTACTACCTTTTTATTAACTTTAGAGATAAGCGAAACCATTCCATATCCAATGTAGATAGGAAGTTGAACACGATTCTTAACCCCAGATGGATGTAAATTTGCTCCGTTTAAAATCAACTTTTCCACATACTTCGGATACTTTAAAGTAAATAATAAAGCAATATTACCTCCATCGCTAAACCCTAATATAATTGCTTTTGTGATCTTAAATCCATCAAGAAAATCCTTCAAATCCTCTGCAAACTGCTCTAAAGTAAATGGCTTTGATCCACGTTTAGATTCCCCATGACCCCTTGTATCTATGACTATCACTCGATATTGTTTTGAAAAATAATCTATTTGATGTTTAAAATATTCTTTACTTTCTCCATTTCCATGTAGCAAAATAAAAGGATAACCTTCTCCCTTTTCAATGTAACTCAACGTTATATCCATTATAAAACCTCATATATTCTAGGAATTCTATTATTCTATAATTCTATTATCAATATTAATGATTGAATGTATGACCTTATACGCCTACTAAATTAACAAATATTTAAAAATTGGCTTTGCAAAATTGACTAACTTTTTTTGCAATTTCACATTTATCTTTTTTAATCGGTTCCAGAAAATCAATAGTATCCGCTATAATATTTCCATGCAAACGTTCTTTCATTTTTGAATAATATTTATCAGCATCTCCGCTACCATGGCAAGCGAATAGGTATATTGTTTTATTTTTAATTTCATTTGATGATAAAAAAGTATTCAGTGGCGACGCATAAGTTCCCGCCCAAATAGGACTTCCAATAATCAAAGTATCGTATGCTTCTAAATTAAAAGACTCTTCTTTTAATTCTGGTTTGCGATGAAATAAAACACTTCCTCCGCTAACGAAAAATTTCTTAAAACCCTTGGTAGGAAACTCCTTTCTTGTTTCTAATTTAAACATCTTTGCTTTTGCTTCTTCCGCAATCATTCTTGCTATAAATTCTGTATTTCCTTCCAGTGAATAATAAATAACCGCTGCTCTCATACTTAGCTCCCCTCTGGGATAACACTACATAATGCCCCTACATTTATTATTAAACGTCTATTAGAATTTCTATCTATAAACTATAATAACAGTATCATATAACCTTGACAACTGTTTGGGCCATAATTTTCCATAAACATTAAGCAGCATAGCCAATTGACTATGCTGCTTAACGTTAACGCTACCATTTTATTTATTAGGAAGTAATTTCTTTTTAGAAATAATAATAACGATTCCAAGTGCCGCTACAATGCCTACTCCCATAAGTAACATTGGCTGAGCTGTGTCGCCTGTTTTAGGAGACTCATCTTTGGCTGGAGTAACAGTTGTAGTATCACTTTGTCCCGCATCCTTTGATTCAGTTGCAGTTTCAGTCGTTGTTGAAGTTGGAAAACCTTCTGGAGCTTCTGTAAGTACTTGAACTGCCAATCCTTGTGCAGTATAGCCATCTGAAGTGCCTTGATCCGTGATTGAAGTGCCTGTAACAAACCAATAAGCTGCTTTGTCTGCTTCTAAATCAGCAGGCAAGTTTCCAGTTTGATTAATCTTTGGTGTACCATTGTCATTGAATATTACTTGAAAGGCACTGCCTTTTGTGTATTCAAATTGATACCAATCTTCTGTTTCCTCCACCTTAGTCATCTGAGCTCCAGGCCATGTTGCAGTACCTTGAACAGGTCCTAATCCCTGCCAGATATAGCAATACACATCACTCCATCCTTCTGAATTTTGAAAATAAATCATCACAGAAGATTCCGCTTTTGCTTTTAATGGCATTGCTGCAAAAGATAATACAAGAAGTGCTAACGTCATAAAACTAACAAAGAATTTTTTTAATGTTTTCATCATTATTCCCCTTTTCATGATTTAAATAAAATTTTTTTAGACTTTAACTGTATGCTTCGTACGTTAATAAAAGCTTCTCACCACCATCTAGGTTACTTCTTTTTTGCTACAATAATAAAACGACCGTCTGTTATATGATAACTGCAAGTAGATAATGTCAATAGTTTCTCTCCAAAAGAAGCGGTAACACCTGTATCATATATTGATTTTTCTTTAATATTGTCTATGTATTCTCTATAATCCCTTTCCTCTTCTATGTTAGTAAACTTATAGTACTTAAATACATCTTGATTTTCATAAAATATCTGTGATTTGAAAACTGCTATAATTTCATAATCAGCTTCCTCATACAGTGTGTTAAAATGAATGATGGAATGTTCCTTATAATAACTTTCCTCAGTATATTTTAATAAATCATGAAACCCTGTACCATCTTTCATATTGTGTCCGTAAACCAGATAATTCTGGCTAAGTAAAAAATTCGTCCCTGCATCTAAAAAAGGTAATCCCCGTTTCTCTTCCTCCTTATTATAATTTCGATGCAAGTAATACTCTCCATCATCCGGTGTGTACATAATAGGATAATTTATATTCGTCCCATCAATTAAAACCCAACCTAAGATATCTGGATTTTGATGATATAATTCTGTGAATTGTTGTAACATTTTGGGGTTCTCATTTGCTTCTCTTGTGTCGTTATCTAAAACAGTTATATTCTCTTCTTTCGCAGAAGATGTTCCTATTGAAGAAGATGTTCTTATCGAAGAAAATGTTCCTATTGAAGAGGATATTCTTATCGAAGAAATTGGCGCTACTGTAATTGGCGTAGGAGATACTGTAAATAAAAAGGGTGCAACTAAAAATTGTTTTTTATCACTCATTGTAGAAGCTAATTGTTCCATTAAATGTTGGTTATTTCTAGCTTCTATATGAAATTTAAACAACCAAGTGCAAGTCATAAGAAGGGTAATACTGCATATACCTAACAAGAACAATTCACAACATTTGAAATTTTTTCCCCTTTTCATGATATTTACACACTCCTATAAGTACTAAATAAATTAAAATTTTTACTTTCAGCAAAACTTACTCATTATAACTAATAATTAATTACTCGTTATTATCTGCTTGTTATTAATTGCAGTTATTGCCTTCTAATTAACTGCCTATCATTACCTACTTGTTATTAACTACCCATTATTACCTACTAATTAACTGTCATTACCTACTTGTTATCGACTTCCATTTACCTCCTAATTAGTGCCTGTCATTACCTACTTACTGCTAATCTCAACAATTACACCTGTTAGTGGCAGTATAATATTATTTTTCATATCCCCAGTTGATAATAAATAAGTTTTATTATCTTGTAGCTCAATTTCTTTTTCAGATCGTGTTATATTGAGAATGGTAACTAAAGTTTCTTCCTCATATTGCCTTTTTAAATAAAACACCTCATCCTTTGCATAAATTTGAATATCTCCATATTTTAGCGACTTCTTTGTCTTACGTAACTTTATTAATTGTTTTGTAAACTCAAATAATTCCACATTCCAACTACTACGCTCCCAATCAAACGTTTTTCGACAGTCTGGGTCCCCATTTCCAGTCATGCCTATTTCAGTTCCATAGTAGATACCCGGCATACCAATATAAGTAAACAACAGCATAAGAGCCATTTTAAGCTTGCGTTCATCGCCATTACACCAGGTTAGAAAACGAACAGTATCATGGCTATCTAATAGGTTAAGCATTGATACTAATACTTGCTTAGAATTCCACATTAGGTATTCTGATAAATCTGCTGCCAAATCCTTAGCATCTTTTTCACCCATTGCAAAGTACTGAATTGCTGACTTGGTAAAAGGGTAATTCATAACACCGTCAAATTGATCTCCTTGTAACCAAGGATAGGCGTTGTGCCAATTTTCACCTAAAATTAAGGCTTCTGGGTTAATATCCTTAACCACCTTACGAAACTCCCGCCAAAAATCATGACTAACTTCATCCGATACATCTAGCCTCCAACCATCGATTTTCGCTTCTTTTGTCCAATATGCAACAGTATCAAATAGATACTTACGTAATTCTTTATTTTCCGTATTCAATTTTGGCATATTCGGGCTGGTACCAAAAATGCTATAATTTAGCTGAGACAAATCAAGCGGCTGACTATAATCACTCACCTCCTCGCTCGTATATCTTGTTATTGGAAAACTTCTTATATAAAACCAATCTTTATATTTTGACTTTTCTCCATGTAAAATAACATCTTGAAATGGAGTAAAGTACCAACTACAATGGTTAAACACACCGTCTAAAATAATTCGTATTCCCTTTTTATGAGCCTCTTCTACTAATTTACACAAAAGCTCTTTATTACCAAACATTGGGTCAATTTTTTCATAATCATAAATATCATACTTATGATTGCTAGGGGAACTAAAAATTGGCGTTAAGTATAATCCATTTACTCCAAGCTCTTCTAAATAATCTAAGCGATCTAATATACCTTGCAAATCCCCTCCATAAAAGCTATGAGGACCAGGCTTTTCACCCCAGGTGCATAATTCTTTTTTATCATTTTCACTATCACCATTACAAAACCTTTCTACAAAAATTTCATAGAAAACAGTTTCATTCACCCAAGCGGGTACCTGATGAACGTCCACCTCATTAATATAAGGAAATTGAAAATAGTGAAAATACGCATTCACATCATCATATGTTTTAGAAAATCCAGATTCTGAATATATCAATGTATCCTGCCCATATGAAATTTCAAAATAATACCCTAGTCTTGAATTGGTAGCATCATAACAATATTGATAGTAATCAAATAAATGGTCACTGGCTACTTTCTTCATTTCATACGATGTTTTTTCAGACCAACGGTGCTTCTCAGAAATTACAAGTTTCACTTGTGTACAGTCATCTTTGGCAGTCCGTAAGCGAATGTGAAGTTCATCCTTCTTATATGCATATGCATAATTACTTTTTTGTATATGACAAATTGCTTGTAGATTCAAATTAGCCTCCTTAAACTGCATACCTTTTAAAACCGTAGCTTTCTTAGCCTATCTAGTTTCTTAATCTATTCAGCTTTTTTAACTTACATAGTTTTCTTAATCCACCTAGTTTCTTTACTCCGTCTGTAAAAATGCATTCCAATCATCTTGCGCTTTCTTTGCAGCTTCTGCTGGTGTCAATTTTTGATCAAAAACTGCTGGGCCTATGTTCCCTGAAATAGTCCAGTAGTAAGATATTCTTTTTGCACTTGGCATTGGAATACTTTCATTAAATGCCTTCGTTATCGCTACTAAATCAGCATCATCTTTTAGACCTTCAATATTTTCTGAATCCCCACGGGATGTAATTTTAAAAGCTTTGGTATAAAGTAGTTCTGCACACTCCTTGGAAACTAAAAATTCAGCAAATAATTGAGCAGCCTTTGGATATTTTGTATAAGCTGAAACATGAGCATTCTGAACAAATGCAAATGGTTTTTGCTGTTTTCCATCATAAGTTACAAGTTTCGTAACACCAAAATTAACTCCTGCCTCACGAAAGGACTTAACATTCCATGGACCTCCTAGCATATAAGCAGTCTTACCATCAATAAATTGTGTTACTAAGAAATCAGGGTTCGCCAAATCACCGGAAGAAATCGGCATGAGATTATAATAATCTGCTAAAACTTCCAAACCCTTTTCAAATTCAGGAGTATCAAATCCTGGATTATTATCATCCGTTCCGTCTTCTCCAAATAAGCGGAATCCATAAGTACTAAGCATAGGAAATATTGGTGAGCCTGTAGTAACATCTGAAAGATATATGAACTTATTTTCTTTCAGATCATTAAACGTAAGTGCCTCTTCCTTTAATTGTTCAAATGTTGATGCAGGTTCTCCAATAACTAACGCTTTGTTATAAAACATAACATTAGTTTCAATGGAAACGGGAACTCCGTACACTTTACTATCAACAGTTACTGTTTTCATTGCAACATCGCTAACTACGGTATTTAAATTCTTTACAATTTTAGAGTCAAGTTCTAAGAAAATTCCAGCTTGAATTCCTTCTAAAGTCTTATCATGTGGACTCATAAATACGTCTGGTCCTTCCCCTGCTACCCCTTCTAAAACACCTTTAGTAAAATCATAAGCACCACCCTGTTCAACTTTTACGGTGACTCCATACTTTTCTTTAAATAGTCCCGCCACTGCCTCCCCAAATTCTTTATCACTCGTTCGAAATCTAAGTACAGCACCTTCTTCAGGTGTCCACTGTTCTTCTTCATTACTTAAAACTTCACTTACTGTAGTTGGTGTAATTTCTAAATTTTCATTAACTGGTAGCTCTTTACAACCTGTAAAAGTCAAAACTGTTAAAACTATACTAATTCCCAATGCAATTTTCTTTCTCATTGTTCCTCCCATTCCGCCGCCATTGCAAATCAATCTACTAAATATACGTGCTAACCTTTTTTCAAAATTAAATATTAAATTTGTACTTTTAAGCTATCAATCTTACTTTTCCCTTTATCCTTTGTTCGCCCCCGCCGCTATACCTTGGACTAAGTATTTTTGAAAAAACATAAATAAAATAGTGATTGGAACTGCTATTAATACTGCACCACCTGCAAACATTGTAAAATTTGAGTTTTCCTTACCAGAAATCATACTAAAAAGCCCAACTGCAAGCGTACGATTCTCGTCACTGGATAAAAGCATATTCGGTAAAATATAATCCATCCATGGCATCATAAACTGTGATACCGCACAATACGTGATAATTGGTTTTGAAAGTGGAAGTACGATTTTTGTAAATGTTTTAAAATAGGTACTACCATCAATATAAGCCGCCTCATCAATGTCCTGTGGAATACCATCGAGATATCCTTTCACAAGCCACACATTGTATGGAATTGCTCCTGCTGCATAGATAATAACAAGCGCATATGGTTTATCAAGTAATCCAAAATTCCAGAACAATGTATAAATTGCAGTCATAGATAAAAAAGTTGGAAACATCGACAATAACAATATAGACATTAACCCAGTTTTTCTACCTTTAAATCGAAATCTTGACATTGTCCACGCGGTGATCATGATAAGCATTACACTAACTATGGCATTTAAGCTTGCTATTACAAATGAATTCATAAACCATTTTACGTAATTTGTCTCGGCAAATAAGCGACGATAGTTATCTATGGTTAATTCTTTCGGAATCAAAGTTGCCGAGGCCAATCCATTCCCCTTATTAAAAGAAGATATAATAATCCAAAATATTGGAATAATAACGAATAAAGCAACAACGATTAATTCTAGATGTATCAACAACCATACAATCTTCTTTTTTATACCTATCCCACTTTCTCTTTTCATAACATCAACCTCCTCTATTCTGGCAGCTATGCCCCTCTATTAACGTCGCTAACCTTATGTAACAGCATAAAAGATTACTTGAAAAACGTTTTTTACTTAAAACATTTTTTTGCTTCCTACATCTCCTTAAAAGCATTGGTTCTTCTAAAATTCCATATAGAAACGGCTGCAATAAATATAAAAATTAAAATATTCATTACTGCTGCCATACTGTACAATCTTTGATCCAATGTCAGTTTGTAAATCCATGAAATTAAGATATCTGTATCACCTGCAAACTGTAACTTTGGATTGGTTGGTCCACCACTAGTAAGGAAGTAAATAGCACCAAAATTATTAAAATTACCTGCTAGATTCATAACGATTAAAGGAGCAGTTGCACGCATCAATAATGGAAGTTTTACATGCGCAAACACTTGATATTTGCTAGCACCATCAATGGAAGCTGCTTCATATAAACTTTCATCCTGATTTGAAAGTACGCCAAGTAACATTACCATAAACGTCGGGAACCCTAACCAAAGATTAACGCATATAACCGTAATCTTCGCTATAATAGGATCTGTCAAAAAAGGAATACGTTCTTTAATTATCCCGAAATCCATTAAAAGTTGATTAATGGGCCCAAATTGTCCATTTAATAAATTCTTAAAAACAAGTAATGATATCATACCTGGAATTGCCCATGGTAATATGTATATGGTTCGAAAGAAAGCCTTATATTTTACATAGTTACTATTTAAAATAAGCGCTTGAAATAAGCCCATAAAATATGTTGAAAACGTTGCCAATAAAGCCCAAAGTATCGTCCAAATTAAAACTCTTAGAAATGTTTTGGTCCAAATCGGTACACTAATTAATTTAATAAAATTAGTCAAACCAACCCAGTCAACCAAATGTGCCGGTGGTAGATGATTTGTATCATAATTCGTAAAGGATGTTAAAACCGAAAAAATTATAGGCATTAATACAATCAAAGCAATGATGATCGCTGAAGGAGTCAATACGATATAAGGAAATGCTTTCCGCTTACTAGCACTTTTTAAGCTTTTTAAAATCCTTCCCTCGCGTAAAAGTTTTTCTGACTTTACAAGATTTATGGCATCATAAATATTAAAAAAATAAACTGCTACAAATACCAATAAAGCCATAAGTGCAATAATTCCATTGATTAATAAAATGGTAGAATGATCCCCTCGTACCCCCTCAACCGTTCCCATTGTTAGCAAACCCCAAATCCCTTTTGTAAAGAAACCACCATAAAGACGTAATTCAAAATTTTTAATCTGCCCTGCAAAATAGTTGAACCAATATCCCGTTCCCAATTCGATACCTAACATTAAAACTTGTGTCATGAAAAGCAAAAAGCCTTTCACTCTCTGCTTTCCAATTAAAAATTGACCACTGCCCCAAATTAAGATGGAAAGAAAAACAGCTTCGTATTTTTTTCTCATACTCCTTAAGCCTCCCTGCTCTACAGGTTAATTTCGTTTGCTATGTACTCTTTGCTATGCTAAAATTGTTATATTCTAACAAATAAAGGAAGTGATAAGATGGCAAAACATAAAACCACAATGCGTGATATAGCGAAAGAATGTGGAGTCTCTGTTGCTACGGTATCTTACGTTTTAAACCATTCCCAAAAAGAAAAAATAAGCCATGATACCCGTTTAAAAGTTATGGAGGCTGCAACGAAGTTGCATTATACCCCAAGCAAAAGTTGTAATTCTTGCATGAAGCGACAGAGTAATCTAATTGGTATCATTATTAATTTAAAAGATTCTAATACAGCCGGTAAAAAAATGTTATTTTATGATTTAGCAGCCGAACTCAGTGACCAAATGCATCTTATCGGTTTTGAATCTATTCTTATGGCCACTAAAGAACTTACAAAGGATGTTAATGTAATTACGAAGCATCGACCAGATGCACTGTTTATCATTGATGCCGACGTTCGAGCTATTGAACAATTTACGAAGGATTACTATGTTCCAATATTATTTCTAGATAGTGAAATCAACAATCCTTTGTTTTGTAAAATCTATCCTGATTATTCCGAAATCATAGAATCTTCGAAATTAATGCTTGATACTGAATTTCCTTTTCTTGTTATGGAAGATGTTTATAACCAACCACTAAGGCGTCAGGTATTAGAATGGTTCCGCCCACCAGATGTCTTTATAAATACTCCGAATTCTAATTTAGATCAATTTTTAGCAGAACATCAAAATGGTAAGGGTATTGTCATTGGGGATATACTTGGGATGCAGATAGAACGTCGTTTTCCTAAGGATGATTTAGTAATCATCTCTAGTCTTGGTAATACCGGGTTGTTACCACAAGATATTAAAACTCTTTATGTTCGAAATAAAACAAAAGCTGCAATTGCTGCTGAAGTTCTCCAAAATATGCTTCTGCTAGATTACGAAGCAGAAGATGATAATCGAATCCTATTAAAAAGTGAAAGATTTTAGTCTTTAAAAGATTTATGTAAATACGATTGCATGTGATATTAATTTATATTATTTGCGCTTCTTTACTAATAAGCTCTATTGATTCGGGTGTTAGAATGTAATTGCGGTTTTGACACTCGGATCAAATCATTTTATTTCTTTTTTTCCTGTATTATATTTCCAATATATCACTGGCATTGTATATTGTCAACATATTTATCAAATTTATTCTCATTAATATATTTATTTTTGTGCACTTTATACAAAGTTTTCACTTAACAAAACTCATGTTAAGTTTTTTAAGTAATAAAAAATGGCTTAAATAAGCCATTTTCTATCCATATAAGTTAACTGTTAATTACTTAAACTTTTCAAACACTATATTATGAAATTTTCATAATCATTTGCAAGCATGGATTATATTCGTCCCATAAAGTCTTAAAACACTCCACTGGTCGAAAACCTAATGCCTTATAAAAATTCCTAGTCTTTGCATAATTAATGTCAGGTCTAGATTCATCCAGGGTTTTTACTTGTAAATATTCAATTGAATTATTTTTACACCACTCACAACATTGCTTGAATAATAATTTTCCGATGCCTTTTCTATGATACTCTACTTCTACTCCCATAACATAAATCTCAGCAGAATACTGATTGTGCTGTTTTAAAACAATAAATCCTACTGCTATTTCATTTTCATATGCAGCCCACAATAGCATCTCCATGCTTTCCTCAACATATTCTCTTTTTGATTCCTCAATACCAAACCAATCTGGTAAATGATCTAATATACTACTTACGATTTCTCTTTTTACACTTTTTTCTTTCACTTCTTTATATACCATCATTTTAATTCCTTTCTCTTTCATCAAGGTTACAAACTAATTACAACTTTTTCTCTTTCTTCACAGTAATAAATAAATCAAAAACTTTTTTACTTTCTTCAAAGTTTTAAATAAATCAAAAATTTTTTTACTTTCTTCAAAGTTAGAAACAAATCAAAATCTTCAAAGTTTTAAATAGATAAAAATTTTCAACTCAAAAAATATAAGACAATAGATAATAATAAATTTTGATGCTCGAAGATACAAAAAAAGCCACAGATTTCTCTGCGGCTACATTCATATCTATCTTGCAGAGTAATAAATCTAATTTTAAGTACAAAAAACAAAACTGTTATAAACAGTCCATTTTATACTATTAAATTATGATTTATCCCTCTTTCCGTAAATCATCTTACAACTTCAATAACTGTAAGATGAAAACGAGCAAAACACATCCTTTTTTATTATTTTATTATCCATTGTCTTACTAAATTAATTGTATCAACTTTCAAACATTTGTCAATTAGAAATTTGAATTGAGATTATTTTAAATCACTATTACTTATTACTAGTACTAGTACTGTTACTATTAAATAAACCCTTACAAAATTATTGAACTAAAACTACCTAATTGTTAAAATTCATTCTTTAAGCTACGGCTAAATAAAGTGCTTAAAACTGTCTTTGCATCCTTATTATGATAAAGTACATCATACACTGCTGCAGAGATTGGTAATTCCACTTTATATTTTTCACTTAAATTCATAAGGGCTTTTACAGTATAATATCCTTCTGCTAAATCCTTATAGGTTTCACCTTTTACATACATCTCACCAAATTTTCTATTATGGCTAAATGCTGAAAATACAGTAGCTTCATAATCACCAAGATGACAAAGTCCATATGCAGAGAGTTCATTTCCTCCCATTGCTTTAATCAGCCTTGCAACTTCTCTTGTCCCTCTTGACATAAGCGCGCCTTTTAGGGTTGTAAGATTCAAGCCGTCTAACATACCAGCCGCAATACCAATAACATTCTTAGCTGCTGCACCGATTTCATTCCCAATTAAATCTTGACCATAGTAAAAACGAATCAATTCACTGGAAAATTCATTTACTAATAATTCTTTCACATCTTCATTTTCACTATCGATTACCATACAGTTTGGAATTCCTTGATAAAATTCCTGAACATGTCCAGGTCCTAACCAAACAGCAACGGAATTTGATTCATCCATATTTTCTTTTGCAATCTGAGATAATCTTCTACCTGTTGCTATTTCAATACCTTTCATACACAAAACGACTATTTTATTTTTAAGCTCGAATGACTTTAATTCATCCATTAAAGCTTGTAAACCTTGAGCATTGATTGAAATAATAATTGCCTCTGCATCATTAACACAAGTAAGCTCTGTCGTAAGTCGTATTGATTCTGGTAATTCTAATAAATCATTTTTACGTTCTGATAAAAAACGTTGCATATGCTTTGAATTTTCTCTACCATATAAAGAAACGTTGTGATTTGCTTTATCTAAATACCAGGCGATTAAAGATCCCCAGCGTCCGCATCCAATTACTGCTATATTCATTGTATCTCCTCTTTACTAACAAATTTAACCATAGATATTCATCAAATTATTATACAATACATTTTTTATATTTCCAAACGAAATTATATTAAATTTACTATATTGATGACTAGGGTGTCAAAAATTTGCTTAGATATACTTAAAAACGCTTATAATCATTTAAGAACCTTCTTATATATATTATATAAATACCCTACAACTAAAACACTAAATTGTATTTTAATTGTAGGGCTGCTTACTTCATTTTTATTCAATTATCCTTAGCAAACACCTTTTCCATCGATAGAACAAGCATTCGCAGGTTTCTTTTCTTGCACTTGATTTACATCAACAAACTTAGAATAATCAAATGTTTTCGTACCATCTTCTAAAATAAAAAATGGAATACCTATCTTACCATCTTGAATAACAGGCTTAAACATACTTTCATGATCACGATAAGCTAAAAATTCCTTTAAAATTGTAGTTGATTCCGTAATATTACGATAGTTAAGCTCTATACCTTCACATTTCATTAGCTGTTCTTTTGCTGCAACGCAATCACCGCAGATTGGTGCACCATACATTGTTATTTTCATATGATCACTCCTTTTCCTTTACTATGAACATATCACAACCTATGATTGAATACAAGAAAAAATGAAAAAATAGAAAGATTTGACTCCGTATCTAAATACAAAAATCTTTGGCCATCTTATTATCTTTCAATAAGATTAATCTCTTCTCCTTTGCAATCCTCTGATTCATACAATTTATTTTTAGAGATATGATATGGATCTTCATAACGAACTCTTCCACTTACGCGAACTCCATCTACACATCTAGCATAAACAGCTGGTATGCTATGAGGATATACATGCCTTATGGAAGGTTGTTCATCAAAATATCCAGATTCTTGGGTGCCTTGACTACACATTGTAACCTCTAGGTCAGAAATCGTGATATTTTCAATTCTAGCATCTGCCTCACCTGCTATAAACACACTCGATTCTGCCTTCATATAAATATGGTCAAAGGTAATATTTCTTATTTTACCAGGATAGTTTTTTGCTTCATTTCGGTAAGTTGCATTTATGAAAATCGGTTCTCCATTACCCCACCACATGGTTGGGCCTTCTTTACGTACACCATCTGCATATTTTAGAACGCTTCCTGTAACATGATGAATATGGATGTCTTCAATCGTAGCTCCATCTCTTACCCAAATACCAACACCTCTAGAGCAATCCTTAATTACACAATCACTCAGCATAATATTTCTTATATCTCCATGAGTTTCCGTACCAATTTTTAAACCGGAATCTCTTGAATAAAGAATACAATTGTTGATTACTACATTTTCACATGCACCGTACTTCTTTGCCATTGGTTTGGTCGCTTTTACAACAATTGCATCATCTCCGGTTTTAACTAGACATCCAGTTATGATAACATCTTGGCAGCAATCCGGATCAATTCCGTCGTTGTTTGCCCCACGGATATCATTTAATATTTTAATATCCTTTACTAAAACATGACGGCAACCTGCCATATGTAAGGTCCAAAAGGCTGCATCCTTGATTGTTATATCTTTTACTGTAAGATTCGTGATATCTTCTAAAAATGTTGTTCTAGGTCGAAATGCCGTTACATTTAAAGGGCATTCATGGGCCCCATGATCCGCATTGTCATCAAAGAACACCTTATCCCCCTGACCATAAATCGTTCCTTCTCCTGAAATGGTAACATTCTCTTCATGGCACGCAAAGATAAAACATCCTCCATCCCATCCTGTTGTACGATTGTCATCTTCAAAGAGTTTCGCAAAATCCAAAATATCTTCTTTTTTTAAACTACTAATTAAAACTGCACCTGGCATTAAGTGGAGGTCTACATTGCTTTTTAAAATTAAAGTTCCACTAAGAAAATGGCCTGCTGGAACTACAACTTGCCCTCCATTTACCGTAGCTTCATCAATCGCTTTTTGTATCGATTTCGCATTATTTGTAACACCATCTGCAATTGCACCGAAATCCAATATATTATAAACTTGTCCCATCTATTAAATCCTCTCTTCCCATTGAAAATATTTCATCAATAAATAAAAAGTTGTTCTCTCCTGAAAGCGTATGATCAAAATGACTTTCAGGATCTACAGCTAGCCATTCATCTATAACTTTAGACTCTTCCTGCCTATCTTTTTTGATATGAGTTATTATTTTAGGCTCTTCAAAATAAGAAAAGAGAATATTTTCATGAAGTGCTATGGATTGATACTGATCACCGTCCAAAAGCCCCTCATCCACAATGGCCTTATGATAATATGTATATGAAAACAACTTTTCTGGAAGTAGATAAGCAATTCTACCTCTTCTTACCTTTTTCTTAGTACGCTCCCATTCCTCTATACTTTCTGGAATCGAATGATAATAAATATGGTACATGTAAGCCCACTCTGCTTTTCCATCCTTTGTCGGCCATAGTTCAAGCGCCTTTGACAATGACGGAAATAATTCAGAAGGTGTAAGTTCATTATCGAGTGCCTCATAGTATAAAAACAACATATCTTTATACCTATAAAGCGCAACGGTTAAACAACGATTTGATTCAATCGCATTTTTAACAACTTCTCGGTCTGCATTTAGCAGTAACTCGGTTTCTGCCTTTTTAACAAAGCTTTCTTTTAGGCAACCGCGGTAATGTCTTCTGATAATCATATTGAATTCCTCCGGTGTGTACTTTTATATCAATATCCATTATAAGCTAGATTTTCTTGTACTTCAATGTAGTATTACATATTTTAGAAATGAATAATTATCAGAATCTTCCTTTCACCCTTTATAATTTTTCCTGTATTCTATTAAAATAAATATCTTAATATATGTCTAAGATTAATTCCAAGTTATTTTAATCCATATTGATTGAATGTCCAAATGCACTTATAATTGGTATTCTATCATTTTCCATAGATTTACCTGAAACACTTCCCCCACTTGGATAAAATCCATTGTTTTGAGCCATAAATGTAACTCCATAATCATAGTTTATCTCCCCATCCACATTCAATTTTAGCTGGAAATCCAATTGATATCTATTTTCCATGTGATAAACTCCTTTGATTTGATACCCCACAATAGTAATCCCTTCTTCTTTCAATTGTTCAAAGTTTTCAATCCATTGTTGTTTATACTCAGCAACATATCCATCATATCCCATATCAATCAAATGATTTATAATTCTTTTACTTTCCTTTTCAGCTTCTTTTCTTAACTCAATTAACTGATTATACTGTTCCTCTGTCATGATCGAAAACCAAGCATATTCCGCATTTTTAGTATCATAATTATAAGTTTTTCCATCAATATAATATATCTTATCATCTATATTAAATTCCATTAAATCATTCCGATCAAAGTCTTTATTTCCATTTAGATATAAGTCCACCTTAGAAGCAGGAATCATATAATTTGATGTTTGATATATTAATTTCCAAAATGCAGCTTCATCTTCATCCGCTAGATAAGATCGATACGCATTGTTATACACTTCATCATTAATATAATAAATATCATCTCCTATCTTTATCTGTGTATAACGTGAATCCTCTTCACTCTCCGAGACCTCTATTTCAAAACCATACCAAGCCTCAAGATTAAGATAAGAAAATGCTTTCTCATAGTTACCATTCTTAAGTGCTCGAAGTAGTGCATTACCTCTTAGTACAGGTATTAAACTAGAATAACTAACCCCTTCACCCTTTATTTCATTAATTCCTAGCCAAGAAATCGGAATCAAAATTATTAGTATAATAAGAATTAAACGAACCAATCTTCTTCGAATTTTTCCAAATGCTTTTTTTGCATGTTTTGTATAAGTCTTTTCATTCATGCTAGATTCTTGTGATAAAAATAGAGGTTTACTTAATTTTTTTAATCCCTCCTTGCAGTCTTCACACTCCAAAAGATGTTCTTCAATCAGTTTTTTTGTATCCTCACTACAGCAATCTTCAACATATAGAGGTAATATATCCTCCATTACTTTACACGATATCTTCACTATTTTTCCTCCATTTCCTTTAGGATTTGTTCCTTGGCTCGGTAGTAGGTGAGTTTTGCCCAACTTTCTGTTTTCCCAAAGATTTCAGCAATTTCCCGATACCTAAGTTCTCCAAAAACTTTAAGTGTAAACACTTCCTTATACGGTTCCTTAAGTTGATGTAATGCTTTATGTACTTGTAATGCCTGATCTTTTTCTATCAAGGATTCCTCAATACTCTCAACACTAATATAGTCATCAAGATATAATTCCTGTGATTGATTACTTTTATTGGACTGATAATTAATCAGTATATTTCGTGCAATCTGACAAAGCCAAGTATATAAACTGCATTTTCCCTGAAAGTTCTTAATATTCAAATAAGCCCGATAAAATGTCTCCTGTGTCAATTCCTCTGCTAGATGCTCGTTGCGACATAATTTTAAAAGATAGCGGTATACCTGATATTCATGTAAGTCATAGACTTCCTTAAACTCCTTCACCTTCTACCCTCCTTTCCCCTTTCATCTATTAGACAAGTGAATCTTGAAATGGTTACAAATAATTTTATTTTTTTATAAAGTACTCACCAATTATAAAAAATAAGCGCTTCTCTAAGGAAGCGCCTTTTAAATATAATATTTTCTATCAATACCTGTCAATTATTTTGTGGATGTACATATATTTAGCAGTTATTTTAGTAGTATTAATTTGATGATAAATTTAAGCTTAAATCTATCTACACCTAAAACCTTAATGGAATGAGACCCATTCTTTTTTTACTGTTTCTAAATTAGCTTTAAATACGTTATCAAATTGAGAATAATCCGATGCTACAACGAAAGCGTTCGCAAGGGTATATTTTGAAACTATGTACCTTACTAGAGATGTTGCTCCATTTACTGATGTCATGTCGTTTAACTGATCCGCCTTTCCCATTGCATCATCAAACTTCTCATAGCTAAACTCTTCCAAGCTAACCAAGGATCCTCCATTTTCAGTATATATTCTATATACCTCCTGGTAATATTCTTCTTGACCATCAAACTCCTCAACAAATGTATTTTCCTTTATCTGTTTTAATATATAAGTAAATGCATTGTAATAATATTGTTTCTTAGTACCAAGATTATAATCATCTTCTTGAGTAACTAAACTCTCAATATAATTACTAATGCCGCTCAGATACCAGGTATTCTCCTCCGTTAATGTTGCATTAAGATAATATAAAACTGCATGTTCTAATAGCTTCGAACCGTATGCATCTTCCGTATTAGATAAATATAACTCACTTCCATCAATACTTGCGTGTGATGCAGCATCCATCATTTCATTTACATATACTATTAATTTTTGTTCCTCAAAATTATTACTACTATTATTGGTATTTAATTTTATTTGAGTTCGAATATTTGCTAACTGTTCATTTGCTCTTATTAGAAACATTTCTACATTTCCAGCATTTCTTAATAAATATTCACGATCTGTGGAGTATGTTATTTGAAAATTTAGATAATCATTTTCCGCTATTATAAGGGATTTACTAGATGGGGTAATTTGATATGAGTTCAGTAATCCCTCGTACTTCCATGAATATTCATGAGGGACCTCTAAATAGGAAAGCCACTTGTTTTTATATATTTCAGTATCCACTTCTCCAGAAATCATTTTTTTCAGTGTTAATTCTAAAGGCTCAATTTCATTTATATATTTTATAATGGAAGCAGAAGTATCTTTCGCTATTGCAATATCTTCTTCTGAACATAAAGCTGCTATGAATCGTATATCACTTAAGTGCAATGTTTCTAAATTTTCTTCAATTGAATAGTATTGCTTTAATGCAGTATTATCTATTTCATCTTCATACACTAAACTTTTAATGCCATATGCTATCCATTCTTCTTTACAGCCTAAAACACCTTGAATAAGTGATTTCAAATAAGAACCGTCTTTTATGCAACTAATATTTGACACGATTACATCATCTTTACAATATGCGTTTTTAAGGAGTTCGCCGTCACTAATATCCGCATCAACAATGAAAAATTTAGTATTCTGTGTATTAAGTGATGGTAAAGCTGTTTGTATTTTATTTAGATCGCTTTCAATCGTTTCTATTAATGACATTGCCTCTTCTTTACTAGCAATACTTGATTCTACTACATAAGATCCATTCTTGGTTTCTTTTGTGTAGCTACTAAAACTTCTTGAACAATAATCCGTTCGCATTTGCTTCTCTTCACTAAGTCTTATATCAAGAATATTTGATTTTGAACAGGCCGTAATTAGAATACTAAAACATAATATATACCTTGTTAATCTTTTTTTATTTCGTAAAGTATTTTTTTTCATTTTTCCTCCTTGTATAAAGATACTAAATAAATACTTTATGTACCTTTGATGTTGTTGTTATATCTGCAACTATTCCAATCGCATTTATATCTTTTCTGTTGTTCTGCTATGATTTTTATCTTTTTTATCTTTCATCTATATTATCCTCTCTAGATTTTCTTATTTAAATTAAGATTTCATCAATTATACTGCTTTAATTTTCCAATGTCAAATTATGCCAGCAAAGTCTACTTTCTATGCCTTTTAATTTACATAGCATAACTAGCAAAAAAAAGCGGACACCCTGTCGTATTCAAGGTATCCACTCTATAAAATGCTAAATATAATCCTTTTATTAACTAACTTCTTACGCGTCTACACGCCCCAATGCATCAATAAACTTTGATAAATACACTTTATGTTCTGCAAATAACTGTTCTGCTTCTGCTTTTTTATTATTATGAGCTGCCTTAGCCGCATCAATTGCATAATCATGAAGCTTTTTATGATATTCCACTGCTTGTTTAAATACTTCCTGTTTCCTTATCTCTTCATTCCCCTCTGAATAAGCAAAGAGTCCAAATCGACATTTATCAAATTGTGAAATTTTGTTGAGATCCACATTCTGATAGCCATCAATATAATTTACTATCCCCCACGAAAAAATCATATGGTCCACTGCAAATACGCGTAACTTTTCCTTCATGGTCAAATTGCTAATATTCTTAAAGAGCTTTCCACGAACCAAATCACATTCACGTAAGACGTTATATATAAAGGTTCCTGTGTTATTACAATTCTCCTGTGTCTGATTACAGGAATCCGTTAATGTATGAATGGATTCCATAAAGAAATTAAGCGTTGCTGTTTGCTCTTGAACGTAAGCATAAATATCTTTAATCTGAAGATTAATTGTCTCTGTATTTTCATTGATTGCTTTGATATCTGTAGCCACATGATTGATTGCTTTATTACTAGTCTCTAGATTTGTGGTTGTTTCTTCAACCGTATGTACTAATCCATCAATATCTTGTTGCAATTCCTTTACATATCTTGAGATATCCTCCGCAGAAACTTTTGTACTTCCTGCAAGTTCCTTTACTTGATCTGCAACGATAGCAAACCCACGACCAGCCGTACCAGCTCGAGCTGCTTCAATGGATGCATTTAAAGCAAGTAAGCTACTTTGATTCGCTACCTTCATTACTAAATCTATAATTTCATTAATCTTGCTTGTCTTTCCTTTAAAGCTTTGTATCATTTCATTAAAGTTTTTTACTTCCTCAGTAGAGTGTTGCACATCCTTAATACTATCAAGCATCGTTGAAATACTATTTGATGTAGTAATGGTCACTTGATTTACATGTTCTGTTAGTGTATTTACAATATCAGCAATATTTGATATTGAATTCTCAAGCTCCGTTGATGAACGCTCCATCTCATGTATTGAAAACACTTGATTTTCCACTGTTTTAAGCATATCACTTACGATAGAATTGCTCGTTGACATTTCTAAGGAATTATTTAAAGCTGCTATCATTGGAGATGTCTTTGCTTTTATTGACAAAATCATCTCGTTTAATAATTGAACAGTCTCTTCATCCATCCCTTCTTCATAAGAAATAAAATCAGCTTCACCCATAGTTACCTTTCTTATGTTCTTTTGTAATAATTCCTCAGCTATTTTTTTCGTTTTACTCTGCTTATTATCAGAAAAAATTTTAATTGCCATATACAATCCTCCATTAACCAATGGTTAAAATAACTTGTTATCATAATGTGATTTTCTTAAAACTATGGTTGCCTTACAAATCGACACTAATTTAACTAATATTTTCATTATATAAATATATAGCAATTTTAACAAGTATATAAACAATTTTCGATAAAATTCGTCATTTTGCACATATTTAAAAAGGGATAAGTGTTATAATCCCTTATCAACTTTTTACATTAGATTATCTTTATTAATTCTATAAAGTCATACACAGTATTTAATAATCCTCAAATAACTTTCTATTCTAATTCCAGATTTCATCAGCGAATTACACCGAAAACTTCTCTTTATGTTCCATTAAAAATTTATATTGTGTATCCAAAAGTTCTTCCGCATATTTTATACTATAAAATTTATCATCTAATTTTTCCCACGCCTCTTTATCTTCTAACTTATACACTATCTCTTGTCGTTCTTCATAGTCTAATGGTACAATCCCATGTTTAAATTTTCCAATTGCTTTATGAAATAGCTTTGCCGTCTTTTTAGCATCTATTGTAATTAAGGCTTCTAATGTTTCTTTTGTAAAATCTCCATAAGAATTTCCAAAAAATGAACCAAAGCCTCCACTATTAACTTCCTCTTCGAATGTACTAACAAAATAAAAGACTTTTTCAACTTCATTTAAAATGTCAATTTTATCACCATATGCACTCTTTTTCGCAATATGCCCAGATATTGCTGTGACTAAGTCGTTTTTATCTTTCGTTTCAAAAATTGATTCCATTGTATTTACACCTTATTCTTATATCATACGTATTTTAACTATATCTTTATAAAGCTTTTCATAAACAAATCTAGCTCTCACTATTTTCGTTATTCTTTAAATTAAACACATCAATTTTCTCTATATGTATTAATGTATCTCCTTGAAAAGACATCTTCACAATCCACGGCATTATATTCCGTATTCTTTGAAAATCATCAAAGCTGTACGTTGGTTCAAAATAGTTAATAATTGTACTTAGTGCCGTACCATGACTGCCGATAACAATATTTTTACCGGTATATTCTTTCAAGACCTCCATTAACGCATTAATATTACGATCTTGGACCTCCCGTAAACTCTCACCATCTGAAAGTTTATATTCAAAATCATCCCATTGCATCTTGCTGAATTTATAAAAATCTTCGATCCAAATGCTATCTACTTTCCTTTCTCGAAAGTCTTCCACTGTAAGAATTGGATACCCAAATGATTCTGCGAAATCTTTTACTGTATCTACAGCTCTCACATATGGACTTGATAGAACAATATCTATATTTTTATCACATAAATACTGTGTCACTAATTTACTATCTTCTTTTCCCTTTTGTGTTAAAGGTCGCTCTCTGTCATTATGGTTTGTATAATCAGGCTCAGCATGCCTAATAAAATATATCGTTGTCATATTTATTTCTCCTGTACTAATTTATCCAATATTTTCAAATCACACACCGGTAATAATAATTATAACTCCTACCTCCATCTAAATAAATATTACTTTTTTCTTGCAACTACTTTAAAAATGTGCCAATGCTTTGGCACTGCTTCTCCATCCCTACCACAACATCTACCATCATAATCCTCTTCCCAAAAGTCGATTATATAAAAATCTTCAAACAAGTTCATTACTTGCTCTCTTGAATGAAATGTTCTTTCTTTGCTGAAATTATTTGCCCATTCATCCTTATCTCCAAAAAATACTCCCGAAAAAATGCCTTCTTTATTAATATTACCAACAATCTCTTCCCACATTTTATTAAAATTCTTCGGATTACAAAATGGTAAACTATAATTTGCAATAATGCAATCAACTAAATACGGCAATTGCAACTCTTCAAACGACATTTCTTTTATCTCAAATATATCTCGCAGTTCATTAGGCATTGTTTCTCTAACTCTGATAATAAAATCTGGTTGTGAATCTATCGCTAATACATGCCAACCCTGCTCAAGAAAGTATAATGAATCCGTTCCTGCACCACATCCTAAATCAATTACTTTACTTTTATTAGTTCCAAATTGTTTTAAAGCATTTATTGCAGTGTCACTTGGTGGGTTTGTCTTTGTAGATTCAAAATATGTATTCCAACTTAATGTTTCATCCATTTCATTTTCTCCAGTCAATCTCCACTTTATTATCGGTGAATTTTCTTATAATAATCCTCACTATGAATTATGTCCATAAGGATGGCTATATCTCATGCTTTCACATTTAGTATAACAATAACCATAATCACCGTCACCACCACAGTCTTTTTTCGTGTAGATAATCACAGCTTCCTTGCCCCTTTTTTAAATGTTAAATCGTTTATCATATTCTTTTGCAGGTAACTTTGTAATACCTTCATCATAGATTTCAGCTTCAAAATATTTACCGTGACTATTCTTGAGATATCCTTCCTTCAACTCCATTGCCATAAAAGCTGGATAATTTGCACCCCAAGCAGTTGTAATTTCAAACTCTTTCGCTTCAACAAATCCAAAGCGTGGATAATAAGTAGGATGTCCAAAAAACACAATAGCGCCATATCCCAATTCTGTTGCTCTTTCAATGGAAAATTGCATTAATTTACTTCCAACACCTTGATTTTGAAAATCAGGTAAAACACTTAACGGACCTACATTCAATGTCTCAATCCGCTTCCCATTATCGCTCATAATATATGAGTTACTATAAATAACATGACCGACAATTTTTTCATTTAAAGTCGCTACAAAGTTAAGTTCACGAATACCATCTTTTTCTCTTAATTTATGTATCATGAAATGCTCTGTACATCCAACTCCAATATCTTCAATTCTCTCATCACGATAAAAGGCTGCACGCGCAACTAACTCAACTTCTTGATAATCCTTTACTTCTTCTAATCTAATTTGTATATCTAACATTTAACCTCCAATTTAGGGACCACCATTGACTCATATGCCTTCCCATGACTATTTGTAATATAACTCATTCTTTTTTAAACATAGATAAATACTAATTAAAATCGACTCACCATTCGCATCATCTTTATAAGATTCATTATCTATTTATTCCATTATTTTTTACATTTCAAGAAATATTGAATCATAGGGCCAGTATCCGCTTTTTCTATAACAAAATATTTTTTTAGCATATCTTCAAATTCTGGAGGCTGCATATTAAATCTATCAGGTCTTCCTAAATGCTCCTCAATTAACATCATAAGTTGGCATGTTTCATCACTAATGTTAGGTATATCAAGAACAATTTTTCCTTTGGGTTTTAAAATTCGTTGCATTTCAATAATTGATTGTTCAACAAAATCCTGTTCAAAATACTCCAATACTCCAATACACGCTCCGATATCAAAATAGTTATCTTCAAAAGGTGTTTCATGTATGCTCCCACAAAATAAAGATCCAATCGATAATTTCTTTTCTGTAGCAAACTTATTCAGTAACTGAATTGTTTTGTTGCTAATATCAACCCCATGATATATTGAAGGCCATTTATCATATCCACGAAACATCAGGTTTAGACAACAACCAAGATCAATAAATCTCATATTCGTGTCGGGCAATAAATATTCTATAATTTCTGTACTACCACTATCCCCATTCGTACATTCCTGTTTCCATTTTTGAAAGTTTGGATTATTTGTAATATATTCGGGTAGATCATTGTATAAATTAATTCCTTTCTTACCGCATTCAATTCCTTTGTCATAAGATTTTGCAATTAATTCTAATTGATTTTCCATTATGTTTGGCAAGCCTCCCCCACTTTATTTGAGTATTATAATTTTTGCATCAAACTTGGATGTTGTAGATTCCATATTATGCTCATTTTGCTTATCTTAACAGCTACATAATATCCCCCACTCTTCTTTAAATAGTTTGTTTCCTTTTAATATTTTAAATAAGTAAAAAATGTATACATAACAGCTCAAGAAGAAGTTATTCACACATAAGCGCATGAAAAAATCCCTTGAAGTTCAAGGGATTCCGTAAGCATGGGATGTGAAACGAACAAATCCTCCCATAAGAAAATACTTATAAATTGAAGGTTTGCAAATTCCGTTTAATTCCCGTATTGCCCTTTCACATAAGGCAATATCGCCCACGTAACTTCGTCGGCGGTAATTTTACGTGTAAGAATAGTTTTCTTTCCCTGACGAAACTTCAAGCAATCAATGTCATAATACTTGCCCGGCACCTCATCGAGAACATACTTACCACGCATGAAGCGCATGGTCTCTTCGCTGACTTTTTGCAACTCGTTTTTTTCACTCATTATGTATGCACCTTTTTCTTTCATAAATAATTGCTTTCATCATAACATATATAACTTGACCACAGTATGTCATATAATAAAGTATTAATAATCCACATTTTAAAACTGCCCGGCAAATTCAAATAGTAGATTTCTTAAACCATAATATCATAACAAAATTTATGTAAAATTAAGTGAAATATAAATACTAAGCATATTGTTTCTTTGGTGAGTTGCTTTACATTATATTATAGTAGATGATAATTTATCTAATTATACATTTCCTAATAAAGGAAGTCAACTTTGCGAAAGTGAGTTAATACTCAAAGTAGATGTGCATCTTGGCTTACAGACATGTTAACGGTTACTCGTTAATTTCTTCAAGTTAACGGTTATCATATCTGTTTTTTTCAAATATGCCAATATGAACAAGGCTAATCTCCGTACTAAAAAGGATGTTGCACATATGCAAACATGATTTTCAAGTAACAAAAAAATCGCTAACCCTCAATTTATAAGGATTAGCGATTTCTTTCATTAAGCACGAGACGAGATTCGAACAAGTCCCCGTACTCATAACCACTGATAAACAGTGGCTTTGCGACTTCTGTTATTTATCTGCACATACTAGCATACTGGCTACTGAAATTGATTTTTTAACCCTCTAGCATATACTTTCTTGTTTTTACAAAATATATTAGCCATAAAGTGATATACTTTAATGCTAGCCCAATGTACATTCCACCAATTCCTGCAATTACTAAAAATAAATAAATCCAAATCAGAGATAGCAGGGAAACTACAATTGAAGTTTTAAAAACAAACCTTTCATTATCAGTACCTTGTAAATAACTCTTATAAATCTGATAAAATATATTCATTATTTGCGCAATTACTAAATAAATAATAAACCCTTTTGATATATCTATTGTTCGGTAATCAGAAACTATGAATCCCATTATTCTTTCAGGGAACATAATACAAATAATACTGATAAATGAAACTACAATTAATGACAACTGTATAGCCGCTTTTATTATAGGTTTTTTCAAACATTTCTTCATCTTGTCTTCCTGCCATATCTGCTGCCACAATATTATAAGCAACTGAAAATATTCCTAACGAACCTGTTATTGCAAAAATAACCGATGAAGCTATTCCAATTACTGCAAAACCGTTCGTTGAATAATGGCCGATAATTGCTTTGTCAAGAATCTCAAATATACTTGTAACCAGGTAATTCATTAGTATTGGTAAGGATAATGAATTTATTATTTTAATATATTCATTTTTTATTTTCATTATTAATTCTCACTTTCATTTTACATTTCTAATTGAAAGAGAGAACAGATTTTTATTAAGCCTATTCTCTCAATAGGCTTAATACATACGCATCAATCATTTTACTTTGATACCTCCTTTACTTGTAAAATATTAATAATCCTTATGGATACCAGCACGTACTCAAGGATACTCATCAAACGAAACGAAAAAACCTCAAAAACATCATATTTACTGATGTTTTTGAGGTATGTAAGAAGCACGAGACGGGATTCGAACCCGCGACCCTCGCCTTGGCAAGGCGATACTCCACCACTGAGCCACTCGTGCATGTTTTTTTATTTTCTTTCGTTCTCTCAAACGCAAGATAGATTATATATTATAAAAAACGTTTTGTCAACACAAAATATAAAAAAATTTTAATTTAATACAAAAAAATATTTAAAATTCCAAACTTAGTAAATTACCAAACAATAAAATAAACTGCCAAGACTATCTCAACGATTTTCACTTGGCAGTTTACCTAAAAAACAATATACTTCTTATCCCATAACCAATTCTTGCATCAACTTCTTAACAGTAGTCATCTCTTTTAATCGATATACCTCTGCTCCACAGAATAATAAGGCATTATCAACATTTCCTTTCACTGCATTAATTAACGCTTTCGTAATACAGTATGGTGTATTGGATGGATTACAGCTAATAATACAACGTAAGCATCGATCAATCTTTTCACGCTCATTTTTCAATTTTTCTAAAAATTGATTGTGTATCGCTCTTCCAGGCATTCCTACTGGGCTAACAACAATCTCAATATCTTCTTTATTTGCTTTCAAATATTCATCTTTATAAGCTTGTGCTGCATCACATTCTTCTGTTACAACAAAACGAGAAGCAACTTGAACGCCATCCGCACCAAGAGATAGACAATGAACGATATCATTATGATCAAAAACGCCACCGGCAACAATCACTGGTATATCTACTTGATATTTTTCTTCATATGTCTTTTTACATTCGATAATCTTCTTAATCTCTTCATCATAATTAAGTGTATCGATTCCATTCAGCTCATCCAAAGAAAATCCTAAATGTCCACCAGCTTTTGGTCCTTCAATTACCAAGAAATCAGCGGTTCTATGATATTTTCTATCCCACATTTTTAAAATAACATTGGCAGCTTTTTCGCTAGAAACGATTGGTGCTATCTTTGTCTCATAACCTTTTACATACTCTGGCAAAGAAATAGGGAGTCCTGCGCCTGAAATAATAACGTCTGCACCACTTTTAGCTGATCCAATAACATACTCTTTATAATTTTGACAAGCAACCATGATATTAACACCAATAATCCCATTCCCAGAGATTTCTTTTGCTTTCTTTATATGCTTATCGATTGCTCGAAGATTCGCATTCACTGGATCCGTATAAAAGTCTTCTTCATCAAAACCAATCTGAGCCGTTGATATTATGCCAATACCGCCTTCTTTTGCTACATTACCTGCAAGTCGACTTAGACTAACACCGACACCCATACCTCCTTGAATAATAGGAAATTTAGCTTTTAAATTACCAATAACTAGTGGTTTTAATTCCATGATAACTCTCCTTTTCACAATTACGTATTAAATATATAAAAGTTTTACGATGCATCTTAAACTATTTGTTTTAAACTGTAATGGACGCAATCCAATAATCCGAAAAGCTTTTCTACCATATTACACCAACAAGGTTGTTATGTCAATATCTTTTAGTGTTGATATCTTCATTTATTGGTTTGTATATCATTATAATATAGTTATTGTTACTATGTAAATGATTTATTATTACTATGTTTATTACTACGTTTATAATTACTAAGTTTTTAATTACTAAGTTTTTAATTAACACACTTTGGCTTAATGTACTAAAACCTCCCTTGTACCTTAGTAGCAAATAATCAGGACCACCGGCTTAGCTGGTGGTTTATTTTCATTGCAATACAAAAAAAGACTGATTTAAAATACTTAAATAAGCATTTTAAATCAGCCTTTTCTAATCTATCGTATTAATTTTACTTAAAATATCTTTTCCTTTAAAACAACTGTAGTAATATACTCATTATTACGGAAGTTTTTCTCTTTAAAACTATCTACCAATATAAAACTGTCACTCAACCAAAGTTCTTCTGCTGCTTGTGATACATTGGCTAACATTACACCAATATCCAGAAGCTTTATATCATTTAGCACAGCACTAAAAATTCGAGCTTTTTTACAAAATACGTGAATACGATTTTTGTAAACTACAAATCTCCATGGTTGACTATTAAAAGCAGAAGGTGAATATATTCCGGCACTTATTAATGTCTTCATAAGATCATCTACTTCTTCTTTATAAACCGTAAGGCGTTCTTCACTAAGTCGACTTGCCTTTTCTGGTACACGATAAATATCTTTTGGAGATTTTCCAAAAGCAATCGCAATTACAAAATCATATTTCAACTTTGATTTTAATTTTGACTTCGGCTTTATCGCCCCTTGATAACAAGTGCCAATGTTCATAGCAGTAAGGTACAAAACCATTTGCTGCATAATAAATCCAGCATTGATTAAATAATCTTGTTTAAATTCTGAGGTTAAAATTAGATAATACGGTGCCTTTACTTGAAAAGCTCCACCTAGCCCACCATCTTCTTTTAAATTGTCCACAATCTTAAGTTCATATTCAATGTTGTCTCGATAGGCCCTTAAAGATTTCATGAAATTCTCAATATGCGCTAGAGTTTTTTCCTCCAAAGGTTCCATATTATAGCTTCTGACCGATCTTCTCTGATAGATTGCTTCATATAGGTTCATATAAAATTATGCCTCCTGCTCCAATAGCTTCCTTCTATAGTGTAATGGGGAAATACCATAATATTTTTTAAACAATTTACTAAAATGATAAACATCCTCATATCCCACTTCGTTTGCAATATTCTTTATACTACCATTCCTATCATTTTTCAATATCTCTTTTGCTTTTTCTAAGCGAATTTTAATTAGGTAGTTAATTGGTGATTCGCCTGTTTCCTCTTTAAAAATCTTTGATATGTATACTGGGCTTAGATACATATTATGAGCTATTTGGTCCAGTGATATTTTTTGTTCATAATTTTCTGATAAATAATTGATAATTCGTTTTACAGCATAGCTTTTATTATAAGTTTCAAAGTTGCATCCTAACTGCTTTATTTTTGGAGCTTCAACTATCTCCCTTACAATTATAAGCAGTATCTGCATCAAATGTGCCTTTAACATAAAATATTTTCCGATTTGACCGGACTCATTTTCTGCTAACATATCATAGCACTTTTTATTCACTTCTTGCTTTGCTTCTGTGTTCAAATGGACTACATGTTCTCCATTTGGTAAATCAATTGAATTTGGTGCCATATTTTTAAAATGTACATCCGTAAATCCAGTAAAAAATTCTACAGTCGGCTCTTGGCCTTCTATCATTAGATTTTGATGATGTACACCTGCGTTACATATAATCATATCTCCAGCTTCTACATCATATATCTTACCCTCTACTAAGTATCTTCCTTTTCCTGATAAAATATAAGTAAGTTCTGTAAAATCTGTATGTGCATGATATGCAGATTCTTTTATCATGCGCAATTTACTAGCAAATAATACTGTTGGATTAAAATCATTATAAGTTAAATCAAATTGACAGTCACACAATTTTAACACCTCATACTTCCTATCTTTGAAGTTCTATATTTTGGTACTAATATCGTTAATTATAAAGTTCAATTGATCAAGCAAATAAATCGATGTACTTTACGAACTTACTATATTATACCATAAATATTTACATTCATCACATAATAATTAAAAATTTTAAAGAAATCGAATTATATCGTATTTTGCTATATTTTCTATTTTTTTACTTATTTTCGAACAAATATTCGATTATAGGATATGACATCACATGAATAACAATATACATTTTATTTTAAAATAAGGCCTATATAATTATCATGCAATATAAATTCTGGTATGTGTATCAAATAAAGCTTTGTTACAAGAACCACCCCTGAAATCCAGAGTTAAGACTGATTACGAGGAGGATCTATCATGACTGCCATGCAGTGGTTTTTTTCATTTTTGAAAAAATACAAACGAAACATAATTTTTGCTCTATTCTTAGTAACTATCGTCTCATTACTTGCGATTGTTAACCCTTATATTTCAGGAATCATCGTAGATGACGTTATTGAGGGTGGTAAATATGACCTACTACTAAAATTAGTAATGATTTTAATTACAACAACCCTACTTCGCTCTGTTTTAAAATATACATATCTCTATATTTTCGAGATTTCTTCACAGCGAATGCTATATACATTAAGGGACCATGTGTATCGTCGTTTGTTACAACAAGACTTCACATTTTACAACAAAAACCGTACGGGCGATTTGATGTCAAGACAAACTGGCGATATGGATGCAATTAGGCATTTTGTTGCATTTGTAATCTATAATATATATGAAAATATTTTACTTTTTATATTCGCTGTTATCATGATATTTACCGTTGATTATCGATTGGCTTTGTGCATGATTGCTGTTGTCCCACTTACCATATTTACAACAAAAAAACAATTAACTGCAATTAAGCCTGCATTCCATAATATTAGAAAACAATTTTCTAGCCTAAATACTTTTGTTCAAGAAAATGTAAGTGGAAATCGTGTGGTAAAGGCATTTGCAAAAGAAGATTATGAAATAGAAAAGTTTAAAAAAGAAAATGATGGATATCGCAATGCAGAATTAACTGCAACTAGTATGTGGAGAAAATACGTACCTGTATTTGAATTCTTAGCAAGTTTTTCCACTTTTATTCTATACTTAGTTGGTGGACTTATGGTAGTGAATGGTTCAATTACTCTAGGAAAATTAGTTACTGTAAGCGGGTATTTGTGGATGCTTAATAATCCACTTCGTATGGCTGGCTGGCTAGCCAATGATTATCAAAGATTTGTAACAAGTGTAGAAAAAATTTATTCCACAATTAGTGTAGAGCCAAGTATAAAAGAGCCTCCTTCCCCTTATGAGGTTAAGAAATTAGCTGGTGATATTGAATTTAAACATGTTTCTTATCACGCCGATGATGACATTATTTTAAAGGACATTAATTTTAAAGTAAAAGCTGGTCAAACCGTTGGTATTATAGGTGCAACTGGTTCTGGTAAGTCTACATTGATGAATTTACTATGTCGTTTCTATGATGTAACTGGCGGTGAAATCTTAATTGATAATGTTGATGTTAAAAACTATGACTTATACTGCTTGCGTAACAATATCGGTATGGCAATGCAAGATGTATTTTTATTCTCCGATACCATTGAAGGTAATATTGCTTATGGTAACCCTCACGCAAGTTTTGAAGAGGTAAAGCAAGCAGCACTCATTGCAAATGCCGATGATTTTATCAAAGAAACACCAGATGGCTATGACACCATTGTTGGCGAACGTGGTATGGGACTTTCTGGCGGTCAAAAGCAACGAATTTCTCTAGCTAGAGCTTTATTAAAAGATCCATCCATTGTTATTTTAGATGATACTACCTCAGCAGTTGATATGGAGACAGAATCCCATATCCAAGGTGCTTTAAAAAATCTTTCTGGAAGTCGTACTGTGTTTTTAATTGCCCATAGAATTTCATCGATCAAAGATGCCGACCTTATATTAGTCCTTGATAATGGAAGAATTTTAGAGTCAGGAACGCATAACGAATTATTAGAGATGAACGGTTACTATGCAACTGTGTTCCATCACCAATATGGAGAATTTAATCAAATCAAAGAAGCACGTAAGAAAGGAGTCCGCTAATCATGGCTAGAAATAAATATGATATTGATGAAACACTACAATCCGAATTTAGTGTTGCTCATTTAAAACGGCTTGGTTCTTATATTAGACCATATCGTAAAGATATGGTGATTACAATTGTCATGATGCTCATTTCTAGTGCCCTTGGAATGCTTACACCTAAAATTCTAATGACAATTGTTGATGATTACATACCAAATAAAAACACACGTGGCATTGTCGCAATCAGCTTTTTACTACTGGCAATATACCTCGTTATTGTTATAATACTCCGTATGAAAATAACAATTACTGCAAGGCTTGGTCAAAATATCATTCATCAAATTAGAAGCGATATCTTTAATCATCTACAGGAGCTTCCCTTCTCCTATTACGATGACCGACCACATGGTAAAATACAAGTACGTGTAGTTAATTATGTAAACAGTTTAAGTGACCTTTTAAGTAATGGTATCGTAAATACAATCACTGAGTTATTTAGCTTGTTCTTCATTGTTGGATTTATGCTTTCCATCAGCGTTCGTTTAACGCTTATTTGTATGGTTGGTTTGCCATTACTCATGATTCTAATATTTATTATAAAGAAAAAACAGCGTGTTGCCTGGCAAATATCTAGTAATAAGTCATCAAACTTAAATGCCTACATCGCTGAAAGTATTAACGGAATTCGCGTGACTCAGAGTTTTGTTAGAGAACAAGAAAATATAAAGATATTTAATAATTTAAGTAGCAATTATAGTGTTGCTTGGATGAATGCTGTAAAGTTAAACTTTCTACTTTGGCCTGCCATTGATAATATTTCAACTTGGACGACATCTGCAATCTATGTTCTTGGTGTTTCTTGGATTAGTAATGGAATAGCAGGAATTACAACAGGTGCGTTGGTAGCTTTTACAGGCTATATCGGAAGGTTTTGGGCACCGATTAATACCCTGGCTAGCTTTTATAATTCCTTATTAACTGCAATGTCGTATCTTGAAAGAATATTTGAAACAATTGATGAGCCAGTATTAGTTAAGGATAGAGAAGATGCTACTATTATGCCTCCAATTGTTGGAGAAGTAGAATTTAAACATGTCTTCTTTAGCTATGAAGATGGAATTAAAATCTTAAATGATGTAAGCTTTCATGTAAATCCTGGGGAAACCTTTGCACTCGTTGGTCCAACCGGTGCAGGTAAGTCCACAATCATTAATTTAATAAGCCGTTTTTATAATATCGATTCTGGTGAACTATTAATTGATGGTATTGATATTAATAGCGTCACAATTCGTTCCTTACGTAAGCAAATGGGTGTAATGCTTCAAGATAGTTTCATCTTCTCTGGAACTATTATGGATAATATCCGTTATGGTAAATTAGATGCAACGGACGAAGAAGTTATCCTTGCTGCAAAAACAGTTTGTGCCCATGATTTTATTATGAATTTAGAGAATGGCTACCATACAGAAGTAAACGAACGTGGTTCAAGACTTTCTGCTGGACAGCGACAATTGATATCCTTTGCAAGAGCACTACTAGCAGATCCTAAAATATTGATCCTTGATGAGGCTACTTCAAGTATTGATACGGAAACTGAAATTCTTTTACAAGAGGGACTTGCAAAGCTGTTAAAGAATCGTACTTCTTTTATTATCGCCCATCGCTTATCTACAATTAAAAACTCAAACTGTATTTTGTACATTGATGGTGGTAATATATCTGAAATGGGTAACCATGAAACCTTAATGGAAAAAAAAGGTCAATATTACGAGCTTTATATGTCTCAGTATAATTTTTTAGAAGATGAGGCTATTTAGAGAATGAGGCTGTTTAGAGTATAAGACTTTTTAGAGGATAAGACTTTTTAGAGAATGAGACTTTTTAATCCCACAATAAAATAAGCAATTGAACGTACTAATAAAGTAAGATAAGTTTCGATATTAATATAGACAAAGAACCTAAAAACCCTGAGAATTCTTTTTTAGATTCCATAATGTTAAAGATTACTCCCCAACATTATGGAACCAAAAGGACTCTCAGGGTTTTTAAATAAAATTAATACAAGAATGTTACTGTTTCATAAAATCAACATACTAACGATCTATCTTAGTGAAACTGCTGTTGTTTGACTTTGATTGGTCCTTAGCATTTTTTATATTATTCTTTTTTGTGTTTGTAGGATTCACTTTATTAATAGTTTCACCTAATGTCTGTTTCATATCTTTTAACATATTGTTTTTTTGATTCTTATTGTTTTTTTTAGTCTCTTCCGTTTTACCTAAGTTTTCTAACCTTTTAGAATCTTTTTTATCCTCTTCTTTAGGTCCCAAAAATGGTTTCGGGTCAAATTTATCTTTTGGTATTTCACGCTTATTAAGTCTTTTATTAACCGCTGTACGAAGAAGCGCATATATTACAGAACAAATCGGAATAAAGATAAGCATACCGAAGATACCCATAAGGTTACCACCAACGGTAACTGCAAAAAGCACCCAAATTGAAGGTAATCCAACGGAACCTCCTACAACATGTGGGTAAATTAAGTTTCCTTCTATTTGTTGTAATACATTAAATAAAACAATAAACCATAGTGCTTGAATTGGACTAATCATTAAAATCAAAAAGGCACCAATAAAACATCCAATAAAAGCTCCAAAGATAGGGATTAATGCTGTAAATGCAATTAATACCCCCACTAGTAACGCATAAGGGAACTTAAATATTGTCATCGCTACAAAGAACATACACCCCAATATAATTGCCTCTGTACACTGACCAGATAAAAAGTTTGAAAATGTATTTTCCGCCAATGAAAAAATATAAATCGTTCTTTCTGCTCTTTTTTCTGGTAGATATGCATACAAGATTTTCTTTGCTTGTCTTGATAAATTTTCTTTCTGTGTAAGAATATAAATTGCAAATACAAATCCAATTATGAAATTAGCTACTCCGCTTACGATTGAGCCTACGATTCCAATGGTTGAGCTAAGCATATTAGAAGTAAAACTTTGCGCAAATCCAAGTATATTTTTTGCAAGCATCTCCCAATCAATTCTGTTCCAGTCAATCTGAAATTCTGTTACATATTTTTGAAGTTCAGGATATTTCTTTACAAGCTCCGTCAACTGCGTTTGAACTCTTTGACCAAATTCAGGGATACTATTAACTAAAACTCCTATCGTTCTAAGTAACTCTGGAAAGATAACAAAAGTTACGATAAAGATTATTCCAATTATAAATATTAAGGTTAGTAATATACTAACTGGGCGTTTAATTTTCTTTAGTTTTTCATTTCGAAATAAATTTCTTTCAATTACCCTCATTGGAACATTCATTATAAATGCAATACATCCACCTAGAATAAATGGGGATATCAACCCTATAATCGTCCTTAGCGTATGTAAAACAACATCGACATTGTCAAAGCACACGTAAACAGCAACGGTAAACAGGATTAATCCCATTAATTTTTTCATATTATTCTTGCTTAATTCCATACGTCCATCCTTCCATCAAACTTCTGCTTTCATCATAAATATGACATGTATCAATTATACATAATTGCATTCTCAAATAAAAATATAATTTTTCCCAAATGAGAATATATCCTCATTAAGTATATACTTTATTGCAAATTTCTACAAATTTAATAATTGCTTTACCAGCACTACTGCCTCACCGGCATCTTTGGAATACCCATCAGCATGTATTTCATCACAATAACTTTGAGTGATTACCGCTCCACCGATAATTACTTTCGCACGAAGTCCTTCCGCATCTCTAAGTTTTACAACTTCTTTCATATTTTGCATTGTAGTAGTCATAAGAGCAGATAATGCAATGATGTCAGCATCTTTTTCCTTTGCTGTTTGGATTATAATTTCTGAATTAACATCCTTACCTAAGTCAATCACTTCAAATCCATAATTTTTAAGCATCAAGGCAACTAGATTTTTACCTATGTCATGAATATCCCCTGCAACAGTTGCTATTACAATAACTCCTCGCTTTTGTCCATCTGTTCCTGTTTTTAACATAGGCTCAAGATGATCAATTGCTATTTTCATTGTTTCTGCGGAAGAAATCAACTGTGGCAAATAGTAGGATTGAATATCAAAAAGTCTTCCCACTTCATTAATTGCTGGGATTAGCATATCATCTAATATTTCTGATGCAGAAAACCCTTTCTCAAGGCTAGCCTTTACAAGATCGAGAATTTTTCTTCGATTGCCTTTTAGTACTGCAATGTAAATATCGTTTTCTTCTAACTTCGTAGTAGCATTTTGTGAAGTTGAATCGGATGATAATCTATCCATAGAATTACCCATAGATGAATTATCAGAGTTTGTTGTACTTTTATTCATGGATGCATTTCCATCTAGGGAAGTGTTTCTATCTGTTAAATTCTTTTCCGATGCATTTTTATTTTCACTTAATTTATTAGCAGAAACGAATTCCACAGGACGATTCGTAACACGATCAATATATCTAATATCCGCCTCTTCTTTATACATTAATAAATCCGAAGCAAACGCTGTATTCATTAAAAGATCTTGTGATGGGTTTGCAATTGCCATAGTAAGTCCTGCTTGAATTGCCATCGCTAGGAACGTAGAATTCACAAACTGTCTTTCTGGCAAACCAAATGAGATATTTGATAAACCAACAACCGTACCTAACCCTAATTCATTCTTACAAAAACGAATCGTTTCAAAGGTATCAATTGCTGCTCTCTTATTGGCACCAACAGTGTTAACAAGTCCATCAACAATAATATCTTCCTTGCTTAATCCATGTCTCTTAGCTTCCTCTAAAATGGTCAATATAATCTGCTTTTTCTCATTAATATCCTTAGGTAACCCTGCATCCGATAATGGTAAAAGAATAAACATAGCACCGTATTTTTTAGCAATCGGAATCAATTGTTCAAATTTATGCTTTTCCAATGAAATAGAATTAATCAACGCTCTACCAGGATAAATACGAAGCGCTGCCTCAATTACGTCTACATGGCTTGAGTCTATACTAAGAGGTACATCTACAAGGCCTAATACCTCGTCAATTACTTGTAACATCATTTCCTTTTCATTAATACCATTCATCCCCATATTAATATCAAGAATATCAGCCCCAAGTTCAACCTGCTCTGTAGCCATGGTAGAAACAATATCTAAAACGCCCTCCTTAAGCTCTGCCTGTAATGCCTTTTTCCCTGTTGGATTGATACGTTCACCGATTACCATAAAACGTCCATCTAAGTCAAGATGTAATGTTTTTCTCTCAGTCGTTAATGCTCGAACTATCTTATCTTCTATTTTAATTGGGGTGAAATTCTTTGCAGCTTCTGCAAGGAGCTTGATATGCTCTGGTGTCGTTCCACAACATCCACCAACCATGTTAGCTCCCGCATTAATTAAGTCCTTTGATTTTTCGGCAAATTCTTCTGCCTCCATATCAAATACAGTGTTTCCTCCTACAAGCTTTGGTAATCCAGCATTGGGTTTCGCTATTAAAGGTACCTTTGCATATTCCTTCATTAATTTTAAAATGTCACACATCTTTTCAGGGCCTGTGGAGCAATTCACACCAATTGCATCAACGCCAAGACTTTGAAGTACAATAACAGCTGTCTCCGGATCCGTTCCATATAAGGTACGGTTATCATCTCCAAAAGTTAAGGTAACCATGATTGGTAAATCACAGGTTTCCTTTGCTGCAAGAACTGCTGCTCTACATTCTTGTAAACTCATCATTGTTTCAAGAATAAGTAAATCAACACCAGCCTCTACTAAGTAACTAATTTGCTCCTTATAAACATCAATAAGTTCTTCAAATCTAAGCTTACCAAATGGATACAATTGTTCTCCAGTCATTGTTAAATCACCAGCGATCAATACCTTACGTTTACTATTATTAGTATTCCACATTTCATAGCGACTAATCGCTTCTTTGGATAGTTTTACCAATTCATGATTGTATTCTTTGATCTTATCTTCTAAGCCATATTCTTTTAGCTTAATTCGATTCGCTGTAAATGTAGGAGCATATAAAATATCTGTTCCTGCTTTTAAATATTCAAATTGTAACTCAATCAGTGCTTCTTTATTGTCCAAGATCCACTTTTCAGGACAGACACCAGAAGTCATCCCCTTATTTTGAAGGTTACTTCCTGTTGCTCCATCTAATATAACAATCTTGCTGTCAACAAACTTCTTAAACTCTTGTTTATTCATGGATTTCACCGTGCTTTCTTTTAGAAATTCTATATCATCGTATTTAATTATGGTAAAAATTCTAATAGTCCATAATACCATCCACAGATACCATTCTTTTTAATTAAGTATCCTCTACTTGTTTCTTCCGTCACTGAAACAATATCTCCAAAGGTAACTGGAATTTGATAATCTGTAATATCTTCCGTATGCCATTCACCTTTTTTCATATAAAGATAATCATTTGGTATCCACATTTTATATCCTGTAGACTTATGTTCACAATAAGTGAAATCACGCTCTTTTCTAAGGACTTGAACGCTACTATCGATCCATGGTATATTACACGAAGTACCACCAACTTCTTGCGTATTTAAAACTTTCGCCTTGCGAAGTAAATCTACATATTCGTAAGTAAACTCTTCTTTATATGCATCTTCAATCAAAAGCGCATTTAATTGTCCATCTCTTTTTAGAACATTTCCACCATCAATACTGATAATCTTATTTTCCTTATCAATTCTTGGATTACAATCTGCGATGTTTTTACAGTATAAAACAGCTGGCCAATGTCCCACAACATGATACTTATCAAAATGAAAACCTTGCTCCATAAAAGCATCTGCCTTCATGACCTGACTAGGTTTCATTTCTTCCAAACGATTTGGATATACTGCTGCATGCGCAAAAACATAATCTCCTAATTCTAATACATGAGGTAAATTGTATATAAAATCAATCTCTTTTGCATAAGCTTCTCTTAAAATTTTCTTCACTGCAAGCATATCTAAATTAGCTGTAATTTGAATACCAAGCTCTCTGCACATCTCTCCAACTAGAGTATTTCTTCTAGAAACAATATATTTTAATAATTCATCATTGCGATTATCTTTTAATATTTCAAGGCATATCATATCACAATTACCACAGATGGTATAAACGGTATGTGACATTGCTAATTCCATTACAAATCGAAGTGTTGCTAGACTTTCGTCTCCTTTTTCAACGATATCACCTAATAATACTAAGACATCTTTCGTTGTATAATTCACTTTTTTAAGCAAAGCCTTTAGTGCTACTAAATTTCCATGTATATCACTGACTGCAATGATTCTTTGATTATTTCGAATTTCTGGTTTTATAATTTTAATCCCCATATCCACACCCTTCCTTATGACCATATCAAGGTCTGAATTTTGGTCAAAGCGGATATTATAAATCCGCTTACGTTACTTACTCATATCCTATATTTAAATGCGACGTATTTCATTAGGTACTAGAACTCCTAAGGCAGTAGAACTCCTAAGAAACAAGCACCTAAAATATAGTATTTGAAGATGGTATTCTAATCTTATCCATTAAACTTACTCGGTTAAATGGTAACATAAAATAATATCCATCTGCATAAGGTTCTAATTTTTCTATAATCTCGTTTGCAATTTCTGCCCCGACAACTTCTGCTTCTTCTTTTGTCATATCCTTATGATATCGAGCCACTATTTCATCAGGTACTTGAATTCCCGCAAATTCATTTTTAATAAAATTAGCATTGGTATAACTTACAAAAGGCATAATTCCACACAATATTTTAGTATTTACTTTTGATTTGATGTAGCGAATTTTATCGATGGTTTCATCACTATAAATTGGTTGAGTTAAAAAATAGGAAGCGCCTGCATCAATCTTTTTTTGCATACGTTCAATTGCTTTATCAATATTACGAACTCCCGGGTCAAATGCTCCACCATAAATGATTGGCTCCTCAACAAAATGCTCCTTATTCATTTCGTTTACATATTCCATAAGTCTTATTGAATTGTAATCAAATACACCAGTGGTCTTTAAACGACTGCCATCTGGTACTGGATCACCAGTAACAATTAAAAGATTTCGTATGTCATTTGCATAAGCTCCAAGGATAGAGGAACGCATGGATATCATATTCTTATCTCGACAACAAACATGAGGCATTACTGGCATGCCAGTTACATTCATGATTTTAATACTCATAAGAATAGAATCAATACGGCTTCTACCCATTGGTGAATCTGCCATCGTTATCATATCCACATTATGATTCTTTAAATACTCCGCACTTGCAATGACTTTCTTATCATTCGCATCAAATGGAGGATCCAATTCAACAGCCACAACTTTTTTTCCAGAATTTAAGAGTTCTAGGAACTTATTTTTGTTTTTATTTATATTTATTAAGTCGGAAGTTTCCGTGTTATTATATACTTTATTATATGTATTAAAACTTTCTTTTTCTCTTTTACTATTAACATCTATGCTTACTGGCTCTAAATCAACAATTCTTTTACTTGTCTCTTCAATGTATTTTGGTGTTGATCCACAGCAAGCTCCAATAATAGCCGCTCCAAACTCGCCAATTTTCTTACAATTATCAGCAAAATAATTTGCATTGTCCATAAACACCATACGATTTTGGTATTGCTCTGGATAACCTGCATTTGGAGAAACCATAAAATACTGAGTCTTTGGTAGCTTTAAGTTTTTCAAAACCTGCAACATATGTCCAGATCCAATACCACAATTAAATCCAACGGCATCGATTTGATTTATCTCAGATACCTGTTCTAAAAGTTTTGCAGCAGAGAATCCAGTCCTTGTATATCCATTTTTATTTAAACAGAATTCTACCATCAAAAATACGTTATTGCTTTTCTCTTTAATATATCCTGCTAATTGCTTAATATATCTTAAATCAGGAAAGGTTTCAAATAAAATAGCATCTACCCCTTCCTTAATAAAAATATCAATCATTTCCTTATATTCAATTACGATATCCTCTTCCTCAGTAGTTGCAAATTCAGGAATCGGACCGATATCACCCGCAATAAAAACCGTCTGATTACTTTCTTTTACCGCCTCTTTTGCAATATCACAGGCTGCAGATATCATATCCTTTTGCTCTTCTTTAGAAATGTTTAATATAGTTCTATTTGCAGCAAACGTATTGGTTCGTAAAAGTCTTGCTCCTGCATTTATGTATTCTTTATGTATTGTTTTAATTTTGTCTCTTGAGTTAATGTTTGCATATTCAGCAATTGCTGGCTCACTAAGTTCGCGAGCTGCATAATATGTCCCCATTGCTCCGTCTGTAATTAACCGAGAAGTTTTCAAGTAATCAAATATTGTCATAGCATCCTCTTCTTCTTTAATTATTTTATAAAGTCTAATAACTTTGCCATAAACTTTCTTTTAAAAATTGAATAAATATTAAAATAAAACTCCATACAAAACTTTAAATATTATATATTACTATAGCAATATTCAAACCGATTGAAAAGTATAATTTCTTATTTTATACATGTTTTTCATAATTTTTAAAACTTTTCATTATTTCATAATTTTTTAAGAAAAGTTCCAATAGTTAACTTTTTGACAAACTATGCTTTTGATGATATTATAGTTCCGTATAAATACAAGCTATGCGTGTATATGCTTCCTTGTAAAACTGAAATTTTCGCCAAAAAAGTATAGACTATTTTCAGTTTTTATGAGAGAATATGGGGAAAGCAAATGCAGAGTATGCATATGTATCTTATCAAAAGATTGAAAGGAGTCTCAACATGATTTATTCACATGAAGTAGAAAAAATGTGTCCTGTAGCACAGGGTGTTCACCATGGTGCTGCGCCAATCCCAGAAGAAGCAAAATGGGTTCAAAGTAAACAAGTTTCCGATATTTCCGGTTTAACACACGGTGTAGGCTGGTGTGCTCCACAACAGGGTGCCTGTAAGTTAACTCTTAACGTAAAAGAAGGTATTATTCAAGAAGCTTTAGTTGAAACCATTGGATGTTCAGGTATGACTCACTCTGCAGCTATGGCAGCAGAAATCCTTCCAGGACTTACTGTTCTTGAAGCTTTAAATACAGACTTAGTTTGTGATGCCATCAACACAGCAATGAGAGAATTATTCTTACAGATCGCTTATGGTAGAACTCAGAGTGCTTTCTCTGAAGATGGTCTTCCAATTGGTGCAGGTCTTGAAGACTTAGGAAAAGGTTTAAGAAGCCAGGTTGGTACTATGTACGGTACTTTAAAGAAAGGTCCTCGTTACCTTGAAATGGCTGAAGGCTATGTAACTGGTATCGCTCTTGATGAAGAAGATCAAATCATTGGTTACCAATTCGTAAGTCTTGGAAAAATGACTGACTTCATCAAAAAAGGTGATGATCCAAACACTGCATATGAAAAAGCAAAAGGTCAATACGGCCGTGTTGCTGATGCTGTGAAGATTATCGACCCAAGAGAACAATAAAAAAGGAGGATACATAAACATGGCTTTATTTGAATCATATGAAAGAAGAATTGATAAGATTAATGCTGTATTAAACAGCTATGGTATTGCTTCAATTGAAGAAGCTGAAAAGATTACAAAAGATGCCGGTCTTGATGTTTACAATCAGGTAAAAGGTATCCAACCAATCTGTTTTGAAAATGCTTGTTGGGCTTACATTGTAGGTGCTGCAATTGCTATAAAGAAAGATTGTAAAAAAGCTGCTGACGCTGCTGCTGCTATTGGCGAAGGTCTTCAAGCTTTCTGTATCCCAGGTTCTGTTGCAGACCAAAGAAAAGTTGGTATCGGACATGGTAACCTTGGTAAAATGTTATTAGAAGAAACTACTGAATGTTTCGCATTCTTAGCAGGACATGAGTCCTTTGCTGCTGCAGAAGGTGCAATCGGTATTGCGTTATCTGCAAACAAAGTTAGAAAAAAACCATTACGTGTAATCTTAAACGGTCTTGGAAAAGATGCTGCTCAGATTATCTCCCGTATCAACGGTTTTACATTCGTAGAAACTCAGATGGATTACTATACTGGTGAAGTAAAAGAACTTTTCAGAAAATCCTATTCTAAGGGACCTCGTGCAGAAGTTAACTGCTATGGTGCTAACGATGTTACTGAAGGTGTTGCAATCATGCATAAAGAAGGTGTTGACGTTTCCATCACTGGTAACTCCACTAACCCAACTAGATTCCAACATCCAGTTGCTGGTACTTACAAGAAAGAATGTATGGAACAAGGTAAGAAATACTTCTCCGTAGCTTCTGGTGGTGGTACTGGTAGAACTCTTCACCCAGATAACATGGCTGCTGGTCCTGCTTCTTATGGTATGACTGATACTATGGGTAGAATGCACAGCGATGCTCAGTTCGCTGGTTCTTCTTCCGTTCCTGCTCACGTTGAAATGATGGGTCTTATCGGAATGGGTAACAACCCAATGGTAGGTGCTACTGTTGCTGTTGCTGTTGCAATTCAGATGGCTGCTGAAGAAGGTAAGTTCTAAGATTTTTATATATCATAAAAATTATAAAATTAAGAATTTGACCCCATTTTGTACACTAAAAATTCATAATGTGGTCAATATAGAAAATTCCCTAGTGTAATGCTAGGGAATTTTTATGCTCTCCTTTAAGCTTCGTTAATTTAATTTATTTATGATTTACGATTTTTGTTCTTAGTATTAGGAATACTATGTTTTATAAAATATCTTAAAGAAAAATAATCCCGAGGAGCATCTACACAAGCCACTCTTTTGCTTCTTCCGCATCTGAAAAATAAGCATGATATAAGACTTCATAATGTTTAAATTTTTTCTTCAACAACTTCTCAAATTTTCTTCTTTGTAATATTCTCAGCCCTATAAATCCAATTTTATTAATATGATTGCTTATCCGAAATAAGCTAGAACAAACTTCCTCCATAATATCTACATCTAGAACATTACCATCCATATTAAACCACAACTTATACTTTACATTATTCTGCTTCGATAAGAAAGTATCCTCAATCTCTGTTAAACGATTGAGTAATGCATCCTTATTATCTTTATACCCATCTAAGTGACAACAGTGTATAAATTTCAGCATCAAACTTATTCCACATGCCTATAAATATTCCAGCAATAATTTTATCTGCTTGCTTAATAACATATATCTTCCAATCCTTAAAATTCTCTTTCATTCTACTACTATTCCAATAAATGTCTGAGTTAAATTTATCATGAAATGATGCATATTGCTCAAAACTATCAATTGTTATTTCATTGATGTTATAGGTTGTTGGATAAAAAACAAACTCTCTTTTTGTAACTTGCATATTCATACAAGAATCCACACAGTCTGCTTTTAATTCCTCCATAATATGTATAGCCATTTTGTTCTCATTTGGATAACCAAAGTAAATCTCATATCCACTATAATGTTCGGTCAAATAATTTATAAATAAGGAATATATCATTTTATGATTATCTTGCACATAAATACCAGATGACTGAAGGTATTTATTATTCCTCTCCACCATCAGTTTAAGAACCCCCACTAATTTCTGGTTCTCAAAGCATGCCAATAGTTTATCTTCTAGGTGCTCTATTGTTCTTTCAAACGCCTCTTTTAATTTTTCTTTACTTTCATATCTGTGGTAACTTGAATTTTCTTTTTGACAATATGTTTCCCATGAAAAATCTAAAATTTCGTTTAATCTCTCATAACCTATTTCAATAATCATATAAGTACTCCTTATTCTGCTAGGTTTATTGAATACCAATCATGTAAATACTCTTTCTCTCTGAATATTTCATTATATGAACTTGCATTCTCCATTCAAAATTCACACTAGTAAATTCAACTTTATATAGCATTCTGGCTTGATTTTCTTTAATCCTTATTATTTTTGCTAACATATTTTTCTACAATCGCGCATTCATATATTATCATCATGCCAATGGCTCCAAAAAAAGCAATAAAGGCAAGTAAGATACCTAATGTCTTTTCTGATAAAAAGATACTACTCACCCCAGTAATACCAATCATAGCACCATAACCAACAAATAGCATTCCACATGCATGATTATAAGCTTTTACATCCGTTATGCTATCCGCTTGTGGTGCCTTAATATTACTATAGATTCCAATTGGCTTTTTGCTCTTAATTGCAATGATTCCGATCAAGAGAAAAAATAAAAATATACCAAAGCATATTAACATAATCGCCATACTAGACACCTCGTTATCTAATTTCCTCTTTATAGGAAATAAAGTTATCCCTCCAATTTATTTTCTCTTAGAAAAATAATCTTCTGATAATATCCCATACATAGCTGTATCACAAATTCCCTGATTGTTTCGATCTGCATTTCTTAAAGTTCCTTCGTATTGTAATCCACATTTAAGCATAACTTTTCCCGAATTCGGATTTCTAGGATCATGACGTGCTTCAATGCGTTTTACTTCAACCTGTTCAAATAAGAATTTAATTACTCCCTGAAAAGCTTCAGAAGTAATTCCTTGATTCCAATACTCTCGTCCAATACAATAACCAATCTCCATTATATCTAAGTCTTCCTTTATATGTACTACACTAATGGAACCGATTGGCTTATCACTATGGCCCTTTAGAACAATCGCCCATTGATAAAATCTAGAATCTGAATAGTTATTAATCCAATCCTCTAATACTCTTTTTGTTATTTCTAAAGAATTATGAGTAGGCCATGTTAAATACTTTGTTACCTCATAATCCTTGGTCCAATTATGATATACTGCTTCTGCATCTGATACTTCAAATCTTCTTAAAATAAGACGCTCTGTTTCTATTAATAATGTTCCTAAATGTTGCATAACCTAACCTCCTAAAATGTATTATTTCTGCTGCTGTTTTTTACAGAGTACATGACGTGGCAATCCTCCATATTTCTTAGTTGTTACAACTATCTCATATCCAAGAGAAAGAAAATTATTTAAGCTATAAATATTATCTGGATGTACGGTAGCCATAAAATAATTATAATTATTTTGTAGATATGACTCAGCCCATTCAATTAAAGATCTTTGGATATGCATACCTTGAAATTCTGGCAATACGGCGGTTGATTCCATATGCGCAACTTTCATAAGTTGCATCTGATTTAAATCAAGGTAATTACCTAGATTATCTTTTGCTTCTTTAGGAAAACGCACCATCAAATAACCTGCTATTTTTTCTCCTTGAACAGCCTTAACTACAATTCCTTCCTTTGAAATATGTCTTTTTATAAACTCCGCATCATCCGCACAAAACCAACTAGCATTTGGCATTAACTTTATAGCTTCCTTTATAATTTCACTTATTTCAATAACATCGTTATAGTCTGCTTGGCTAAATTTAATATCAAAACTCATTTTATACCCCAAGTTATTACATCTAGTTCTAGATATAATCTATACTTTCCTTTCCTAATAAAAATCTAACTAAGAACATATACAATCTATGTACTAATTTATAAACCTTATTATTTATAAACAATTCTTACTTCCTACTAATCTGTTCTCTAATCTGTCTTTTAAGTATTTAATGAAACAAAGTATTCCTAGTATTAAAATATCACTTTACACATGCTAAATAGAATACTTATCAATAGCTACCACCATTTTTTGCCTCTGTTTTTTCTATGTATTATACTATCACTCAGAATAATAAACAAGAAAAAGAGTTATAATTTCTTTAACAACTCTTTTTCTTGCTCAAAATACTATATTGGAATATCTTAATCTTCTTTTTTCTTTTCATTTAGTTGGATTTCAGGTGGTCCAAAAGAATAAATTTGATGATAGGAATCTGTTTCATCTTCATTTAATGGAGGACGAAACATCAATCCTGTACAATCCATTGTGGAACTACTATTGCAGATATCAATATCACCAACGTTATATTTATCCGTTTCTTTCTCATTAATGGTATTTGCAGTATTTACTTGGTTATACTTATGAATTTTAATTGTTGATTTTTCATCCATCTTAATACCCCTTTCCTATTGCATTTCTTTTAATAATTCATATTTATTATCTAGTATGGCAACAATAAAATAAAATATCCTTTTAAACAAAGGAAAGGGTAGGATGCATTCCAATTTATTTACATAACTTAATGAGACGATTTTTTATTTACCTCACCATATCAATCTGACCTTCATCAGGACTTTCCACAAATCCCATATTTTTATATAAATGTAATGCATTTTCATTACATTCATCTGCCATTAAAAAGGATTTCTTCGCACCATGCTTTATCCCATATGCAAAAGCCTGTCCCATTAATTTTCTAGCAATTCCTTTTCCTTGATACTCTGGTTTAACAGCTATCTCTCGATTACCTTCGAATTAAGATTCCCTTCATAAACTCTGATTCATTATGCGTTTTATATACTAGTTCTTTTTCTTCTTCTGAGCACCCAATTAATATTTTTATCTCAGAATCTTTTTTCAATAAATCTACCGTACATATGATAGCATCTACTTTTTGGTCTTTATTTTTTCCTAACCATACATCGATTCCAGCACCATCCATTGATGTTGTATTTTTTAAATAACCATAGTCTACTTTATAGATCAAGTCTGGATATTTCGGATGTGCGGTTCCCTTAGGTCTATCAATTACGATTTCAGACTGCTGCACCAGTTTATCCAACATCAACCAAAATTCATTATTTGTTTCCATCATTGTTCCTCCCTTTTGTACAAGTTGAAAATTTCAACTTCTATATAATAAATTACTTACATATGTGATTTATGTCTATCGATTTCTAACTCCATAGGTTTTCCAATGCTTCTAATGACTTAAACAAAAAATAACTGCAATTTATAATTTCTCTTTTAATATTTGAAAGTATTTAGAACAAAAAGTTCTTAATTTTGTTTCATTCCCTCTAATTTCATTCATTATTTTATTTGCAGTCTCAATAGCTTTTATGTATTGCTCATAAGTAATCGACTTATTGTTATATGCTTCTTCAAGTTCATCTTCATCCATCAAATACAACTTACCATCTGGTAATAAAACAACGTCTAGGAATAAATCATAAAAGTAGGAATCTCCATCTTCTAAGATAACATTTTCATCTGTTATATCAAAATAATTTCAGTAACTTTTCTCCAGTAGGAACGTGAAATTGTCTTAATATCAAGCATTATACCCTTCTTCCATTTTCATATGATAGAGAATCTTTAGGCACCCCACGAATACTATTAATGAACTAATCTCTCATACATAATGCTTTGATTCTACCGATCTCTAAATCCATAATTTTCAATATAGCCTCAACATCCTCTTCATTCGTAACATAAAACATTAATAATCTTGCTTCTGAATATGAAGTACAATATCGAACACCATTTAATCCTAGTATATTTGCCTCCAGACATTTATTCTTACAATTAATACAACCAAACCGTTCAATTTCATCTCTTAATTGTCCCTTTAGTTCCTCTTTACAATTTGCCAAAGCCTCTACAGTTGCTACTGATAAGCGTATTTCTAAGCATACATAATCAGCAGCGACATTTATGTTAAATATATATTTATTTGTTTTTGAATGATAAAACTGTAACACCCAATGTGGAGTGAAATATTCATGAATTTTAATCTTCGTATAAAGAGGATATTCCTCTAAAAGATGCTTTATTACTAATGTGTAGTAATCCTGATATAAACCAGCTGTGCTTAAAATATCCTCTCTTAACGGATCTATTTTTTCTCTATCCATTGTTTCATTTAAAATCAAGCTTTTATAATCGAGCTTATAAAATAATCCCTGTATTCTAGCATAATCCTGTGCTGAAGCTTCAAATTGTACATTTTTTAGTAAATAATTAAGTGCCACAAGGACATGATCTAGATTCTTGCACATAATAGTAAACTGTGTACATTTATTAACTGAATCTACTATTTTATCCTTTTTAAAATACTCATAATAAAAACCAAACTGCTTTAATTGTTCCATTGGATAATTGGGAGTTGTTTTATAATGAGCTTTCAATTGTTTTTTCTCAACGCTAAGGTATAATTCTCCCTGTTCTGCTAGATTTCCAATTACGCCTACTGAATATAAAAAAAGCATTGTATTGCTTACATTATGTAAACTTTCAAGAGGATCTTCTTCTTTAAATAATTCTGAGGATTGGTAGATAGTTAAGAACAATTTCCGTAATTCCTTTAATCCTTGTATAATCTGATCTGAATTCTCATTCTTTATACGATCACATGTTAATTCAAACGGATATTCACAGATATTTCGCTCAAAAAACTTCAGTCTTTCTTCAAATGATTGTTGGTGAAACAGCATAGGAACCCTCCTCTAAATATGAAGAATTTTTCGATCTGCTATTGCTCTTATAAGCATCATCTTTATTCCACTTCATCTCTTCCTCTAAAACCTTTTCTTTATCAGCACAATATTCCTAAGGTACCATTACAATCCTTCATACTGTATTTATTAAATAAAGAGAGTTTATCTTGTGATGTTTGGATAAATATTACATAAAACTATATTAATATATGTGTAACCATATATCAATAAATAACTAACTTTATTTACTATCTAATAACAAATAACAAATTAATGTAAAACATTTTTCAATCGCTATATATACCTGACACATAAAGAAAAAGACTCCACAATTTATATTTGATTCATTACTTATCAAAATACAACTGTGAAGTCTTTATTCTCTAAATTATTCATTTATTATTGCTAAAGTCTATAACTGATCACATTCAGATTCCCATTCATCTATGGAGACAGACATGATTAAAGAATCCTTAAATCCACCTTCATGCATTTCTCTACCTTCAATTACAATTCTTCTTGTAAATCCGCTTTTCTCATAGCATCGAATTGCTCTTTTATTCCAAGTTTGAGGATCTATAAAAACAATGTCTGCTCTAATTGTATGAAATAGATATTTTACTAAGGCTCTTACTACCGTAGTCCCTATGCCTTGATTCCACATATCTAATTCACCAATAAATAAATCAATGCCATATGGTAGTTTGTAATCCTTTAAGTCTATAGTGCCATTTAAACCATATTCATCATCTAGAGGATAATATTGCAAGTAACCAATTGCCTTTTGATCATATTCGATGATACATGCTTTAAAAGCTTCTTGTCCTTTTGCCCGAGGTGCAAATTTCTTCATTACCTTGTCTAAGTCAAATGCATTATTACGGCCTTCATAATATTCAAGTACCTCCGGAGTTGAAAGCCATTTTACCATATGACTATAATCCATAATATTATCTTCCATCTTACGAATGCCAAGTTTTTCATCTAGAAATATGTATCTCATGTAATTACCCCTTAAAATTTGTTTCTTTCCTATCAATTCATGTCCCTATTGTCCGTATTGCAGGTATATTTTAAATTAACAAGTTAATTAACATAATTAATAATAACATAATCTTGAATCAGAACCAACTCTTTTTAAGAAATAAATTAACTTTTTTTATTACATTTGTATAAAATAACTCATTTTATTTCTTATTTTCAAAGCAACTACACAAAAACATAAGGTAAATATTCATTATCAACTAAACATATCAATACACCGATAATCTCTATTAAAAAAAATTTATATGCGTCATCTTACATATTCTTTTCACTTGCAAAACTTCGAAATACAACAAGATTACCGTCCGGATCATAGAAAAGCATATTCCTAGCTCCCCATGGCCTTGTGGTTGGTGGTTCTTTTATTTGCACCCCAAGCTGTTTTAATCGTTCAAATTCTTCATCTACATCATCTACCGTAAACGCAATTGATATGTTTTCATTCTTTGAATCTTTCACATCTCCATTATTGTAAATAGATAATGTTGCTCCTTGGGTCTTTATTTGTTGATGTACTTCATCTTCACAATCCGAAGTTGTTTTTAATATACATTTATAAAAATCAGCAAGTGTTACAACATCTTTTGTAAATAAGCATACTTCTGAAAATAACATATATTTTCTCCCTTACCAAGATATCCGTAGAAATAAGAACGCATTCTTTTCCAAATATACTTCAATATAATTTTTAGAATAAGTCCTTGCTATCAATTTCCACTAGTTCTGCATTTTTTATATCATATTTTCCCACCATTTCTTCAAATGGAGTGTTATGTAAGTAGCATAGTAGTGCCATGATTACAGCACTATGAGTTACCACCAATACATTGCCTTCCTGCTTTTCTATAATGGTTTTTATAGCAAAAAGAACTCGATCTAATAAATCCTGATAAGATTCACCTTCCGGTGTTTTCATATACCTTCTATTTATAAACCAGTTCTCAAATTCTTTCGGAAACCTTTCTTCAACTTCATTCCATGAAAGTCCTTCCCATAAACCTAAGTTCATCTCTTCTAGACCTTCTAATGTTTCAGAATCCATGTTCAATTTTTCAGCTACAATTTCTGCAGTTCGTTTTGCTCTCTTTTGCGTACTTGAATAAATTTCTGTAAAATTATATTCTTCTAATAATAAGTTGTCACCTAATTGTTCTGCTTGCATAATTCCATTTGCATTTAATTCAGTGTCTTGTTTTCCTTGAATTTTCTTTAACCTATTCCAGTCCGTTTCTCCATGTCTTGTAAAAAATAGCTTCATTTAAGTCTCCATTCTAGAAATTTTCTTAGTTTGTCTTTCTATCATTTTATCACTTTGACGTAATCCTTGATGTGCTATAACTTATTTTTTATAAATTTTTCATTTCTTAAATAATTCTTTATCAAATCTACTATTCCTATCCAAACTAAACTCCATCGTAAATAACTATGTCCTGTGATTATAGCATCCGTGTTTTCATAATGCTTAAAAACTAGATAACACATAAAAGTAAAAATTAATATAACTACGATATCTGAAAGAACTATATATTTATAAGTTATATATTGATTATCTTTCAAATCTTTATATGCTTGATAAAGATAGAATACTTCGAATAATGCGAGACTTATCCCCTCGATTAGACGCTTTAAATCATCGTCCGTAATATAATCTCGAGTAAATATTAATATCATAGCTATTAAGATCAAAAGCATAGATGATTTCAATATAGATATAATTACCTCAATTATTGACTTTATAATTATCAAAACCCCCCATTTCTTTATTATGTTTTTATTTAAATGGGTTAATTATTCTATCGAAAATATATCAAATTCAAATGGAAACTCAATGGCTTCTTCTTTGATAAAATCAACTCTATAACCGACACCATTTTGATAGAAAAAACCATTCGTTATTTCAATTCTTAAATAACACATATTCACATCTTTTTCATTGTTATGTGCAAAGTACCATGGTTCAAATACTTTTATTAATTTTTCTCTGATTTGTGTATTTTGTGGCTCCAATGGATGTCCAATATTGTGAGCTAGACCGCTAAATCTATACTGCTTATTACAAAGCGAAACGTTAGGATTTTGTTCAATTTCTTTCACTTTCTGTGATTTTGCATACGTAACAATGTAAAAATTAGAATCCTCATAATATGTATCAACAAATCTTACGGATGGTACATTTTCCTTCACAGTGCTAATGCAAATTGATAGTCTTTAGAAAAAAGACTATTCATTACTTCCATACTTTTTTCAAATACATCCATTAATAAACCTCCTCTTAACACCTTATGATCTTATTAAATATCATCATAATTGCCTCATTATTTGTTCTTTAAAAAAAATTTCTTTATATCATATTCCCCTTCCAAACTTACTTTCATATTATATCCATTTTTATAATACAGCATTTTCATACATTTTACAATAATTTACTCTTTTCAGATAATACTTTAGTTTATTTCTTTGCTCTTAATATAGATTGCAATTTGGAATAAAAAGTAATATCATATTGTTAGCTACACTTTATAGATAATTTAATAAGTAAAAGAGGTAAACAAGTAAAAAAGAGAGGCTTTAACAATATGAAAATCTGTGTGGCCACACTCATAGATAGTAAAGATAATATATTAAATGAATATAATAACATATACACTTAAAGCTACTTATATATTAAAATGAATATTTTAATTATTAAGGGGGTGTATAATTGGAAATTGTAAAGGTTAAAAAATTAAATCTTTTAATTAACATATCCACTATTACGGTAATATTTCTATTATTGTTTACGTCATTTGTAATAACTAATGGCACAGTAATATATTACCTTGGAATAATCTGTAGGGTGATTATGGGATTATGGTGTATATTTAATGGGATATGGAATTCGTGTACTGACTATTACTCTATTTTAAAGAATAATAGATTTCAGAAGAACAACACTACTCCGAAATGGGCGTGGTGGATTCTTTTCATAGTTGGTATAGGTTGCCTTATCACAGCATTTATGGGCTATGGATTTAATAATGTTAAAAAACCTATTTAAATTATGATATTACTAGTTATGGTTGTTAAATACCTGAAAGTTGTGTACTATATCAATAATTAGGTCTAACAGCCATAAAAATAAAGATTAAAATGGAGATACCAAATGATAATACGTGACATCAAAATAGAAGATGCAGAGCAGTTCTTAAGTATGATGCTTGCACTTGATAATGAAACAAAAATGATGATGCTTGAACCTGGAGAACGAATATCCGATTTAAAATCGATTGAGTCAATGATTAAAAATAGATTGGATCATTCGAACTTTTTTATGATTGCTGAACATAAAAATGAACTTATTGGTTTTATGACAGCTGACCGTGGTCAATACAATCGTATCAAGCATACTGCATATATTGTAATAGGAATTAGAGAAAAATATCGTGGACTAGGAATTGGTACAAAATTCTTTGAAGAACTGAATAAATGGGCTCTTAAAAACAGCATAACACGCTTAGAATTAACAGTGGTAACCTCCAATCAGCCTGCGCTACACTTGTATCAGAAATGTGGATTTACAATAGAAGGTACCAAAAAAAATTCAATGATTGTTGATGGTACATATGTTGATGAGTATTATATGGCAAAGTTATTGGAATAAAATGTGGAGGTTGACCGAAACGGTCTTATGCTATGCGCAATATGTATAAAGGGGGACACCTAAACATGTTTTTTATAGTTACAGGCATTATTTGTGCAGTTATTTTCTTTGCGATTCAATTTATGTTGTGTAACAAAGGAAAGAAAACGTTAATCAAGTGCATTCCTTTATATCTGATTATATTAGGAGCACTTATCTGTACCGCTAATTATTTAGGCTTTTTTGGCTCTTATTCTGCTGGTGCAATTTCAGGAAATGAAATTGTCGCAATTATTTACGACTTTTTTGTTGGTGCAGCGTTTATAGGTGTTTTGTTAGCATGGATGGCTTATGGAATTAACTATCTTATTCATAACAGATAATAGTTCCATATATCAGTATTTTAGCTTAAAAATAAGGACTTTAATCATAGTCCTTATTTTTAAGTTCTACATAAACTAATACGATTATAAAATGAAAACGACCAATGAATCTTATTCTTTAACAATTACGGATAAATAGTCAAAAAAACTTTTGATTGCTTCTTTATCACGTGGATTCATATAGATTAGATTTAGTCCATTATATAAATCTAATTGATTCACTTTAAAATTATCGAAATTAACTAAAAACTCTTCACTCATATATTGTTGCAACATATCTAGTATCATGTTCATTTCCGATGCTTTATAACTATATTGGGTTGAACGATACATCTGATTTGCAGACGCAATACTTCCTATTGTATTTGTATAAAAATAAATCTTCTCTTCTTCAGATATCGTCGAGTAATCAATGGACAAACCACTTAAAACTTCTGAAAGAGATTCTACATACTTCTTATTTATGTTATTTAAGATGCCTTGTTTTTCATGTTTCATTTTTCCCAAAATTACTCCAAGAAGTATAATAATCAATACTAATATTGAAAGAATTATTCTATTAATTCTTTTGTTATTCATTAATCCTCCCATCCCTTACATACATCAACCCACTCCACATACCCAGATAATTTTTCAAGTTCTGGGATTGTTAGTTCAATTGCGCTATTACTACTTCCGCAGGCTGGAAATACGGTATCAAATCGTTTCAACGACTCATCCAAATAAACAGTTACACCATCATTTATTCCAAATGGACAAACTCCACCAATCCCATGTCCAACCATTGTTTCTACATCATCTGCTGCTAACATTGTTGCTTTTTTAGAGAATTTAGCTTTATATTTTGCGTTATCAACTTTTGCATCTCCTGCAGCTACAACTAATATACAACTATCATCGAACTTAAAAGATAAGGTCTTAGCAATACGCTTCGGCTCACATCCCAAAGCCTCTGCTGCCAAATCAACCGTTGCACTTGATACCTCAAATTCTTTAATCTTACTGTCCATATCCCATTGCTTTAAGTATTTTCTTACTCTTTCTATTGCCATAATTACCTCCAGTTATCTTTATTCTTTGGTTTATTCCTATCTATTTTTCTTTACTATATTTGAAATATATTGATAAATAAACATCTAAATTATACCACTATTTAACATTATTTATTAGGATCAATTTTAATTACATTCAAGTTTAGTACATATTTAGGAAATACGAGTTGTTAATATGTCAACATAAGCGTCTATTGAGTTTTTAAATAATTGGGAATTTTTAGTTTATTTATAATCATAGACATGATATTATAATATTAGAACTTATAAACAGGACTTTATATAATAAAGTATTATATCTTACGAGGTGCCAGATATGAATATGTTATATCAAAAAGCAAGAGAATTTATCTACCGAAATGCCAGACCACTGGACTTAGCACGGTGGCAGTATCATTTCGAAAATGGCAGCAAAAATGCTGTATTAAATACTTTGGCATATTATCAAAATACAGATGGTGGATTTGGTCATGCACTTGAGCCTGATGCTTGGAATCCAAACTCTGCTCCGATTCAAACTTGGGCTGCAACTGAGATACTACGTGAAATTGACTTTACCGACAGCACGCATCCAATCATCAAAGGGATTCTACAATACCTTGAAAGTGGCAAAGATTTTAATGGTACGTTCTGGCACAATTCCATAAATAGTAACAATGATTATCCTCACGCTCCATGGTGGCATACAAAAAGTGACAGTACCTGCCATAATAACTATAATCCCACCGCTTGCCTTGCTGGATTTATCATCCGTTTTGCTGAACGAGACAGTAACCTTTATAAACTTGGCTGTCGTATTGCTAAGGAAGCCTTTGATCAATTAAACTCCGCTAAAAGACAAAATGATATGCACACAACAGCCTGCTATATCGGGCTTATGCAGTACATAGAAGAAGCGAGGGAAGAAGAGATTATCGATTTACCTACTTTAAAAACTAAATTGCTTGAATATGTGAAAAGTAGTATAACCCAAAATACTACAGCATGGGAAACATCATATATATGCAAGCCGTCACAGTTTTTCAAGACCAAGGATAGTATTTTCTATGCTGAAAATAAAGATATTTCCGAATATGAGTGCGATTATATTATCAATTCACAGCTTGATGACGGTTCATGGAATATTACTTGGGATTGGAGTGATTATCCTAAGGAATGGGCGATCAGTAAAAATTGGTGGAAATCAAATGGAATTATATTGAATTTACTATATTTACAAGGCTTCGGAAAATTGTTGCAAGTGTTATAGACTATACTAATGTTTTTATTTTTTTAATGTAAAAAAGCTCTCTTGAGATTTTATTTCTTCTCAACAGAGCTTTTTAGTTTTAAATTATTCTTACTTTTAATAATTTTCACTTTTAATAATTTTTACTTTTAATAATTTTTACTTTTAATAATTTTTATTCCTCATCAAAATCCACATGGAATACCTTATCTTTCACATGAATATCAATATAAGATAGATTAAACTCTTCTTCCATTACCTCTACCTTATATTCAAAAAAGATATCGTCCGTTTTCTTTGACATAAAGATATAGCTGCCTGCTTCTTTGTCTTCGATTTCATCACATATTTCATCATATATATCAAAACCATCGACTTCACCAAGATAGCCAGCTTTACGGATTTTGTCCTCAATCATTTGATATAATTCATCCATTTATTTTAATTTCCGCCTTTCTATCGTTTTTCTGCTATTTCACTTGGTTTCTTGTAAATACTATTTGCTGGTACAAACCCTCTAACACTGGATAATGGATAGATATTGCTATCACGTCCAATTACTGTTCCTGGGTTTAGTACAGAATTACAACCAACTTCTACGCGGTCACCAAGAATAGCACCCATCTTTTTAAGATTTGTCTCTATTTTTTCATCCCATTGACGTATGGTTACTAATGTCTTATCTGATTTTACATTTGAAGTAATGGAACCTGCCCCCATATGAGCTTTATATCCAAGAATTGAGTCTCCGACATAATTATAATGTGGAACCTGAACTTTATTAAATAAAATAACGTTTTTTAATTCCGTGGAGTTTCCTACTACAGCTCCTTCACCAACAATCGCATTTCCTCTGATAAAAGCACAGTGTCGAATCTCTGCATCTTTACCAATAATCGCTGGCCCATGAATGTATGCACTTGGTGCTACTACAGCAGACTTTGCAATCCATACATCTTCTCCAATTTTATCGTATTCTTCTAATGATAAAGTTGCTCCTAATTCTAATATAAATGCACTGATTTTTGATAGTGCTTCCCATGGATATGTAATCCCATTAAAAATATCAGAAGCAATTGTTTGATTTAAATCTAATAATTCATTTATCTGTAATTGATTCATATATCTCACAGCGAATTTCCCGTTCGCTGATACCTCCCTTTTATTGATTCGAATATCTTTATCAAGATTAATAAACTCTTATATGATAAAGATAACTTCATGAAAAGATATCCTTTATTATATAAGATTATTTTATACAATAATACGAAGTTTCAATAAAAATATTCTTGAAATCTAATATAAACTCAATATAATAATTTATTTAACATTTACCAATGTTTTTCTAATACTTTTTCTAATACTTTTCTAATACTCTGCCTAAAGCTAATTTTCACCTTATCGTTTATAATTCGATGCAGCTTCATTAAAAAAGTAGAACAATTGGTTTTCATTATTAAGAGACTTCACACCTTCTGTCATTCGCTGTACAAATCCATTCAGCTTTTGTGTATATTCATCCTTTGTAATGGAACCTTCGGATACATAGGTCAATCCTTTTTCCCAACTTGCAGTCAATTCTGCATTGAGCAACGATTTAATCGACGCATTTACAACATCATAAATCATTTCTCCTAACAAAGAAGGGGTCATAATCTGTGTCTTTTTATTCAAAGAAAGATAGTTAATTTTAACCAGTTTGTTTAAAATTTCGGCTCTGGTAGCACTGGTACCAATACCACTCCCCTTAATTTGAGCACGTAATTCTTCATCTTCTATTAACTGACCGGCATTTTCCATTGCAAGAATTAAAGAACCAGAATTATAGCGTTTTGGAGGTGCTGTTTCTCCTTCTTTTATGCAGAAGGAATTCACATTCAGTTTCATTCCCTTTTTTAATCCTTTAATTACTTCAAAGAAATCAAGACCAAAACTATCATTTTCAGCATCTTCATCAGTTGAGTTTTCCTCTGACTGTGCATTCCCATCTTTTTCTTTATTCTTATCTGTAGCATTTCCTTGATATCCAGCTACTTTTAAATAACCTTCATCCACCATTACTTTAAAATTAGAGAAAAAGCATTCCGTATCAATCTTTGTTGTTAAGGAAATCTTTTGATATACGGCTGGTGGATAGAAAATACTTAGGAAACGTTTCACAATCGTAACATAAATTTTCTTTGCTGTAAGGGACAGTGATCCTAATGCAGAAAAACCTTGTCCTGTTGGAATTATTGCATAATGGTCTGTAATCTGTTTATCGTTTACATAACGAGTTTTTGCTATGTTCTTATAAGAACCTACCTCTAATATCTCTTCAGCAAATGGCCTAAATTGTCCTAGATTTTTTAAACCACCAATATTTTTATGGATTTCTTTTGCAACAGCGGTTGAAAGAACTCTGGCATCCGTTCTTGGATAGGTTACTAATTTCTTTTCATATAACTCTTGTGTAAATTTTAAGGTTTCATCTGGACTAATCTTATATAATTTTGAACATTCATTTTGAAGCTCTGCTAAGTTAAATAACAGTGGCGGATTCTTATTCTCTTTCTTTTTCTCAATCTGAATAATTTCCGCTTGTAATGCTTCTTCGGTATCCTTCTTTAATAAGGCCAAATAGCTATTCTTATTATTCTCTTGCTTTGCCTCATACTCAGGTTCATATCCAGTAAGCATCTCAATTAATTTTTCTGCATCTATTTTTTCACGAAATCCATTTTCTTTATAAAGCTTTGGTGACAAATAAAACTTTGACCCTTCCACTGCTTTAAACTCTCCATCAAATGGCTTCATAGATGTATCTAAGGATATCGTCACACGGTAAAATGGTGTCTTTACAAAGGCACGAATCTCTCGCTCTCTACGAACCACCATCCCAAGTACACAAGTCATTACACGCCCAACTGAAATTGCTTGTCTTTTTTCACTTTTTAAAAAATTATTTACTGCATTTCCATATTTTAAAGTAAGAACACGTGAAAAATTAATACCCATTAAATAATCTTCTTGAGCACGTAAATATGCGGCATCCGATAAATTATCATATGCTGACAATGGCTTTGCTTCTTTAATTCCTCGAAGAATCTCTTCCTCGGTTTGAGAATCGATCCAAACTCTGCGTTTTTCCTTCGTATTTGGAACTTTTGCCATCTGATCTACCAATCGATATATGTATTCTCCTTCTCGTCCAGAGTCAGTGCAAACATAAATTTTATCAACATCTTTACGATTTAATAGGGCGGATACCGTCTTAAATTGTTTGCTTACATTCGGAATTACTTCATATAAATAATCCTTTGGCAAAAATGGAATCGTTTCAAGTGACCATCGTTTTAATGCCGGATCATAGCTTTCTGGGTATGCCATGGTTACTAAATGACCAACACACCAGGTCACTATACTATCCTCTGCCTCCATATAGCCATCGTGTTTTTTAAAATTTACCTTAAGTGCCTTTGCAAATTCTTGCGCAACGGAAGGCTTTTCTGATATATATAAGCTTTTTGACATGTATTCATCCAACTTTCTTTTTGTTACAAAAACGTATTCGAAGAATTGAAATAGCTCTTCTTGTCAACTCTATTATTACTATTTTAACATACGATAATGTTTTTGTGAAGTTATTCTAGCTTTAAAAACCCTTCTCATATAATAATCAAGGCGCTTTCTTATCCTACATTCCCATTATCAATACATAATTACGGAATCTCTCCTCTGCTCATAATCCAGTGGTCCCTTTTAAATATTCTACTTCAATTGTTACCAAAAGAACAAGTATATTATTCACTAAAAACAATTGCACATTATACAAATCTTGTATAAAATATATGGTAAGAATTGGTTGTTAAAAGCTGAAATTTATATATTTTTTAATTATGATTGAAAGGAATATTAATTATGACACCCAAAAAGCAAAATTATGAAAATCTAGCAGATAGTCTAATCGAAAAATTCAATCTTCGCGGAATTGAGGGATATTATTGTGATAGCAAAGAAGAAGCACTTGCAATGGCAAAACGTTTTCTAACTCCAGATTGCTCTATTTCTTGGGGTGGTTCTATGACTTTAGAAGAAATCGGATTCTTTGATGAGATAAATGACTCAGACTATGTAATCTATGATCGTAATACCGCTACTACACCAGAGGAATATTCAGAAATGTACAGTAAAATTGTAACCTCTGATTATTTCTTTATGAGTTCCAATGCAATTACTTTAGATGGCCAATTAATTAATATTGATGGAAGAGGCAATCGTGTTGCCTGTCTTATTGCAGGTCCAAAAAACGTAATTATCGTTGCAGGAATGAATAAAATTGTAACAGACGTTGAAAGCGGTATTGAAAGAGTTCGTAATATGGCAGCTCCTCCAAATGCTGTTCGTTTACATAAAAAAACTCCTTGCTCTGAGATTGGACGATGTGCAAATTGTTTAAGCGATGACTGCATCTGCTGCCAAATCGTTGTCACAAGAAAATCATTAATTCCTGGAAGAATAAAAGTAATTTTAGTTGGAGAAGAACTAGGGTACTAATTCATACTTTATTAAGCCTAAAAAAGATGTTGCATCTAGAATTTCTAACTGCAACATCTTTTTTTATTATATATGTGGGAATACGTAATTCGCATTCTTATTATTAATATAATGGATAAGCATCCGTTAACATCTTCACTAATGAAATTGCTTGTTCTTTATTTTTCTCTGCATCCTTTACAACTAAAGAAATTGCCTCTGCAATGATATCCATATCCTTCGCAACCATTCCTCTTGTTGTAACTGCTGGAGTTCCTAAACGAATACCACTTGTAACAAATGGTGATGCTGGATCATTTGGTACTGTGTTTTTATTACATGTAATATTAGCAGAATCTAAGAGGTGTTCTGCATCTTTACCTGTAATATTCATGTTCTGTAAATCAACTAATAGTAAGTGATTATCTGTTCCGCCAGAAACAATGTTAAATCCACGATTCATTAAACCTTTTGCAAGTGCCTGAGCATTCTCTACTACTCTACCTGCATATTCTTTAAAGCTTGGATCTAAGGCTTCCTTAAAGCAAACGGCCTTCGCCGCTATTACATGCATTAATGGGCCACCTTGAATTCCTGGGAATACGGATTTATTTAATTTATGTTCTGTAGCAAATTCTTCACTTGAAAGAATCATACCACCTCTTGGTCCTCTTAACGTCTTATGAGTTGTTGTAGTAGTTACATGTGCATAAGGAATTGGTGATTCATGATATCCAGCAGCTACTAAACCAGCGATATGTGCCATATCTACCATAAGATAAGCAGAAACTTCATCTGCGATTTCACGAAATCTCTTAAAATCTATTTTTCTAGCATAAGCAGATGCACCTGCAACAATTAATTTTGGTTTGCATTCTTTTGCAATTCTCTCAACTTCATCATAGTCGATGAAACCTTCATCGTTTACACCATAAGGTACGATGTTAAAATAATTTCCTGAGAAATTTACAGGGCTACCATGTGTTAAGTGACCACCATGAGCAAGATTCATACCCATAACCGTGTCCCCTGGCTGTAATAAAGCAAAAAATACTGCCATATTTGCCTGTGCACCAGAATGTGGTTGAACATTCGCATAGGTACATCCAAATAATTTCTTTGCTCTATCAATCGCTAAATTCTCAGCGATATCTACAAATTCGCAGCCACCATAATATCTTTTTCCTGGATAGCCTTCTGCATATTTGTTAGTCAGTGGGCTTCCCATAGCTGCCATAACAGCTTTACTTACGAAGTTTTCTGATGCAATCAATTCAATATGATCGTTCTGTCTTCCAATCTCCTTTGTTATACTATCCGCTAACTCAGGATCAAATGCCTTAATATCTTCAAATGAATACATAATCACATATCCTTTCTCTTTGTATTATAAAGCGAAGCCTTTCACACAACGTTTCATTGATTATAGCATACCAAAACAATTATGAAAAGACTTCCATAAAAAGAAACTAATTAAAAAACCTTATGAAACTTATTGCAAACAGTAATAAACTGCGAATAAGTTCATAAGGCATTTAAAATTTTTTATTCACAATATTAAAATTTAAAATTCTCACCCACAAAAGTAAGCGCACACATACCAGAACCTACATGAGTTCCAATCACAGGTCCAATATTAGTTATAATTACATCCTTTACAAGCCCACGCTCTAACAATGTATTTGCTACAGTCTCTGCGTAAGATCTACATGCGGAGTGACCAACAATAACTGTTTGATCTTTCGTATCAATTCCATCTTCTTCTAGTCTCTTCACTAAGTAATCAAGGGCTTTTTTATTCCCTCTTACCTTGGACACAACAACTAGTTTTCCTTCTCTGTCTACACTAAGTACAGGACAAATCTTAAGAGCAGTTCCAACCATTGCTTCTAAGGAAGTAAGTCTACCACCACGTTTTAAATGATGCAAATCTTCTACTGTAAACCAGTGACAACATTTTGTTTTGTGTTCAAGAACAAAGTCCTTTACTTCTTCTATGGACTTTCCTTTTCTTTTTTCCATTCCAGCTAAATATACTAAAAGCCCTTCACCAATGGAAGCACATAGGGAATCGATACAATAGATTGTACGCTCTGGATACTTTTCTTTTAATTCTTCTGTCATCATTCTTCCTGTATTATAGGTTCCACTAAGCCCAGAAGAAAATGCGATATAAAGAATATCTTTTCCTTCTTTTAATAAAGGCTCTAAAAAGTTTTCATAAGCAACAGGATTAATCTGACTTGTAACCGAAGTAGCCCCAGCTTTTAATTGTTCATAAAACTTTTCACAGCTTAATTCTCGTTCATCTGGATAATGTGTATATGTCGTATCTCCTAAGTGAAAGTCCATAGGAATGATTTTAAGTTCTAAATCATCTATTACTTCCTGTGGCAAATCTAACGTAACATCACTAACTATATAGTAATCACTCATAATTTTCTCCTTTATAACAAGCATAAAATTTTAGAATTCCTACGTTATTGATCGTTACACTAGCAAAAATCCTAATAAAACGAGGAATATTTAAATTTCACCTAATCAGTATAGCATATCTAATCCATAAAATAAATAGAAGAAACCACAATTTAACTATTCTTACAACTATTTTATATAGACATGCAAATGTAATTATTTTAATTCATATATGTAGTTTTAGCACGGAATTGAAAAATATTTATCACAAAAATTTATATTGACATTTAATTTTAAAAAATGTATTATTGTATTAAGCACTTAGTACAATAATACAAAAGGTGGTGAGCAAATGCCATGGGAACTAAATTCGGATAAACCCGTTTATCTTCAGCTAATTGAACAAGTAAAGAGAAATATTTTATCTGGTAAATATGTTGCTGGGGAAAAACTTCCTTCGGTTCGTGATTTAGCTGCTGAAGCTGCTGTTAATCCAAACACAATGCAAAGAGCCTTAGTAGAGCTTGAACGCGAAGGATTATTATATGCAGAACGTACCAGCGGACGTTTTATTACGGACAATAAGGAGTTAATTAAAGCGATGAAAAAAGAAATGGTCATTGAAGAAGTAAAGCAATTTATGGAACGTATGAAAACCTTAGGCTTTGAATATGAAGACATCATCCGAATTATTGAATCACAAAAACAAAATTAATAAATATGAGCTTCAGAATGGAGGTTATTATGGATAGGACTGTTTTAGAATGTAAATCTTTAACCAAATCCTATAAAGGGGTCACAGCATTAGATCATGTAAATCTAAGTATTCCTAAGGGAAGAATAGTTGGACTCCTTGGTGCGAATGGTAGTGGAAAAACTACACTACTAAAAATTATCAATGGACTTCTTGTTCCAGATGAAGGAGAGGTTTTAATCAATGGTTTAGCACCTTCTGTTGAAACCAAAAAACGCATCTCCTATTTACCAGATGCATCGTATTTAAACGATTGGATGACATCAGAACAATTAATTCACTTTTTCTCTGAATTTTATTCTGATTTTGATGAAAAAAAAGCATTTACGATGTTAGACCAATTAAAGTTAAATCGTAAAATGAAATTAAAAACGATGTCAAAAGGTATGAAAGAAAAGTTGCAATTGATATTAGTAATGAGCAGAAAAGCTGATCTTTATTGCTTAGATGAACCAATTGGTGGTGTTGATCCTGCCTCAAGAGAATACATTTTGAATACCATTATTACAAATTATAATGAAGATGCAAGTGTGATAATCTCTACACACTTAATTGCGGATGTTGAAATGGTTTTAGATGATGCTATTTTCTTAAACCAAGGGAAGGTTCTTCTTCATTCCAGCGTGGATGAAATCCGTAGCAAACAAAACATGTCAATTGACGCATATTTTAGGGAGGTGTTTCGATGCTTACCAAATTAACAAAATACGAGTGGATGGCAACTGCCAGATATATGATACCATTATATATTGTATTAGCTTTTATAACTATTTTTACGAAAATTGCTTTAACTTTATCTACTGGTAATCGAATAGTTTTCGCTCTATCAAATATACTATTTGTTCTTTATATCATTAGCATTATAGTTATAGCCGTTACAACTTTCTTACTAATTATTATGAGATTCTATAAAAACTTATTAACTGGAGAGGGTTACCTAATGTTTACTCTACCAGTAAAAGTACATGATTTAATCAACGCGAAACTGATCATTTCCATACTGTGGGGAGTATTAAGCATTCTAATCTGCTTCTTTTCGTTATTGCTTGTAATCCCTAGTTGCAGTGCAATAATTCCAAATGCTTCTTCCTTTACACTTTCTACATTTTTCAATATGTTTACAGACTATGGAATTGGTAAAACAGTTTTATTACTTTTACTCTTCTTAATGATACTTGTTTATAATATATTGACTTTTTATGCCTCTATTGCAATTGGCCAAAATATATCATCAAACAAGGTGTTTGGTTCGCTCATAGCTTATATTTGCATATATACAATCTGCCAAATGTTTGCTGGCCTTCTTTTACTTGCTGCTATGCTCTTTAAAATTGATTTGAATGATGAAAAATTAATGATAACTGTCGCCACATACTTAGGATTAATTATATCAACAATAGGAAGCATTGTATTTTATACTATTATAAATAATACTTTAAAAAAACATTTGAATTTAGAATAATTACGACCAAAATAGTTATCTAATTATAAAAGAGCAACCACCTAGAGTGAGGTCCCCCCATAAGTTAGATTTAGAAAATCTAACTTATAGGAGGCCAGTTCAGAGTGGCTTGCTCTTTTATAATGATTCTATTACACTTTACAAGTTCGAATACCCCATAAGATATTCATCAACCGCTCTCGCAGCTTCTCTACCTTCATTAATCGCCCACACAACAAGCGACTGGCCTCTTCTCATATCACCAGTTACAAATATATTCTTTTGATTTGTAGAATAGCCTTCATTTACCGTCTTTACATTCGTTCTTTCATTTAATTCTACACCAAATGCATCTGTGATATACTTCTCACTTCCTAAAAAACCAGCTGCAATTAGTACGATATCTGCATCAAGTATGACTTCACTACCGGGTACCTCAACCATTAAGAATCTACCTGTCTTTTCCTCCTTCTTACTTTCTAACTTAACAGTTTTAACCTTCGCCAAGTTTCCATCTTTATCTTTTATAAATTCTTTCACTGTTGTTTGATATAATCTAGGATCATTTCCAAATACAGCAATTGCTTCTTCTTGACCATAGTCGGTTTTAAGTACTCTGGGCCACTCTGGCCATGGATTATTCTCGGCTCGCACAAGTGGTGATTTGGGCATCATCTCTAATTGAACCACCGATTTTGCCCCCTGTCTTATAGATGTTCCAACGCAGTCATTTCCAGTATCGCCGCCACCAATCACGATTACATTCTTACCCTTTGTAGATACACAAGCATTATCCATAAAATTAGAATCCAACAAACTTTTCGTTACGTTTGATAGAAAATCCACTGCAAAATAAATTCCTTTTGCATCCCTGCCTGGCGCATTAATATCTCTTGGATTTGAAGCTCCACAAGCTAATATCACTGCGTCACACTCCTTCATAATACGATCTGCTTTCACATTCTTACCAATGTTAGTACTGGTAACAAACCGAACTCCTTCTTGTTCCATAATAGCAACCTTGCGATCAATGATATGCTTTTCAAGCTTCATATTAGGAATACCATACATTAATAATCCACCGATACGATCACTTCTCTCATACACGGTTACTGTATGCCCTCTTTTATTTAACTGATCTGCTGCTGCAAGTCCAGAAGGCCCTGAACCAATCACTGCTACGTGTTTTCCAGTACGAACTTTTGGTGGATTTACTTTTATAAAGCCTTGCTCATAAGCATTCTCTATAATTCCTAATTCATTTTCTTTAATAGTAACTGGATCTCCATTAATATTGCAGGTACACGCAGCTTCGCAGGGGGCAGGACATACTCTACCTGTAAATTCAGGAAAATTGTTGGTTTTAAGCAAACGACTTAATGCCTCATTCATATTTTCAGTATAAATTAAATCATTCCATTCAGGTATTAAATTATGAAGTGGACAACCTGAGGTCATTCCACCTATCATCATTCCTGATTGGCAGAATGGAACTCCACACTCCATGCATCTAGCACCTTGACACTTTCTTTCTTCTAATGATAATTGCACATGAAACTCATTAAAGTTTTTAATACGATCCTTTGGCTTCACTGCAAGACTTTCTTTTCTATCATGTTCCATAAATCCTGTCGGCTTTCCCACGCTTTATCTCCTTTCCATGAACTATGAAAGGTAAATGCAAAATTCATTTCGAATTGCATCTCATAATTTATCTTATATTTCATTTCTTCCAATGAATTTTTCACTTACCAACTTATTTACTTCCCTCTATTTGCAAAGAATGCCTCAATTTGTGCCTGCTCACTACTTAGTCCCTTTTCTTCCATTTGAACAATGGTTTGAAGCATGGTTCGATAATCATGAGGGATAATCTTTTTAAACTTCGGTAGATAATTCATAAAGTTATCAAGTATTTCGTTTCCTTTTTCAGAATTCGTACAGGCAACATGTTCCATTATCATTGCTTTTAATTCCATGACATCATATTTTTCTGTCACTGCTTCCGTGGAAACCAAAGACTTATTTAACTTCTTATATAGATCACTGTTTTCATCAAGCACATAAGCGATGCCACCGCTCATTCCAGCAGCAAAGTTCTTTCCTGTAGGGCCAAGAATTACAACCCTTCCTCCGGTCATGTACTCGCAGCCATGGTCACCAACACCTTCTACCACTGCCATTGCACCTGAATTTCTGACACAAAAACGTTCCCCAGCCACGCCACGAATAAATGCCTTACCACTAGTTGCACCATAAAGCGCTACATTACCGATAATGATATTTTCTTCCGCTTTGAATTTAGAACCTTCTGGTGGGTAAATAACCAACTTACCGCCAGACAAACCTTTCCCAAAATAATCATTGCTATCACCACATAATTCAAGGGTTAACCCTTTTGGAATAAATGCACCAAAACTCTGTCCACCACTGCCTTTACATTTTACCCTATAGGTATCCTCCTCTAAGGAATCATCAAATAATTTAGTAATTTCAGAACCTAAAATCGTTCCAAAGGTACGATCAACATTACTTACATTCACCTCTATGGTCTTTGGCTGTCCCTTCTCCATTGCACCCTTTAACTTTTTAAGTAATACTTTCTCATCCACTGTATTATATAGTTCAAAATCATATGCTTGCTTTGGATCAAAACAATAGTTTTTCTTGGCTGAATCTTTACCTTTTTGCGCGTAAGGATTATTAATGATATTAGATAAATCTATTCTTCCAACAATATTATTTACGTCTTGATTTGTATTTTTCCTTTCATTCTTACTAAACTTCGCCTTAGCCATTAATAAATCAGAACGACCAACCAATTCATTCACTGTTCTAATCCCCAACTTTGCCATATATTCACGAAGTTCACTTGCGATAAAGCGCATAAAATTCTCAACATACTCAGGCTTTCCTTTAAAATTCTTACGTAACTCTGGGTTCTGTGTTGCTATACCAACTGGGCAAGTATCTAAATGACAAACTCTCATCATAACACAGCCCATGCTTACTAACGGCGCTGTTGCAAAACCAAATTCTTCTGCTCCAAGTAACGCTGCTACTAACACATCACGTCCAGTCATTAGCTTCCCATCCGTTTCAATCACAACCTTAGAGCGTAAGTCATTAGCAATTAAATTCTGATGAGTTTCTGCTAATCCAAGCTCCCATGGAAGTCCTGCATTGTAGATTGAATTTCTTGGAGCTGCACCTGTTCCACCGTCATAACCAGAAATTAAAATAACTCCTGCTCCTGCCTTTGCAACACCTGCTGCGACAGTACCTACACCCGCTTCTGAAACCAATTTTACAGAAATCCTCGCATCCTTATTCGCATTCTTTAAATCATAAATTAATTGCGCCAAATCCTCAATGGAATAGATATCATGATGTGGTGGTGGAGAAATTAAACCTACCCCAGGGGTTGAATGTCTCGTCTTTGCAATCCAAGGATATACCTTTCCAGCCGGTAATTGTCCCCCTTCTCCTGGTTTTGCACCTTGTGCCATCTTTATTTGAATCTCTTTTGCACTAACAAGGTATTTACTAGTTACGCCAAATCTACCAGAGGCCACTTGCTTAATTGCTGAACACCGATTTAAGCCATCTTTTCCAAGTGTTAGTCTCTCAAGACTTTCTCCGCCTTCCCCAGAATTTGATTTTCCACCTAAGTTATTCATTGCAATTGCTAGCGTTTCATGTGCCTCCTGTGAAATAGAACCATAGGACATTGCACCCGTCTTAAAACGCTTCACAATCGAGTCAACACTTTCTACTTCATCAATGGAAATCCCTATCTCCGGAAATTTAAAATCCAGTAATCCTCTTAGATTTATTCCTTCCTCTTCTCTTGTAATAGCCTTTGTATACTGTTTAAATATTTCATAATCTCCAGTTCTTGTTGCCATCTGTAATAAATGTATGGTTTCTGGATTATATAAATGTTCCTCTTCCCCACTGCGAAACTTATGGCTACCGGAACTATCCAGTGTTAAATCAACATTTAAACCAAGGGGATCAAAGGCTTTTGTATGAAGTGCATCTACCTGCTCTTCGATATCCTTTAAGGTAATACCTTCGATTCTACTAACGGTGTCAGGGAAGTATTTATTAATCACCTCTTTACTAATACCAATTGCTTCAAATATTTTCGAGCCTTGATAGGATTGTATTGTGGAAATTCCCATTTTAGAGGCAATTTTAACAATACCATGCAAAACTGCGTTGTTATAATCATTAACGGCTGCATAATAATCTTTGTCTAGCATATGTTCTTCAATGAGTTGTTTGATGCAATCCTGAGCTAAATAAGGATTCACTGCACAAGCACCGTATCCTAAAAGGGTCGCGAAATGATGTACTTCTCTTGGTTCAGCGCTCTCTAAAATCATTGCAACTCTAGTTCTCTTCTTCGTCCTAACTAGATGTTGCTGCATCGCTGAAACTGCTAATAGGGAAGGAATTGCAACGTGATTTTCATCCACACCACGATCAGAGAGAATTAAAACATTAGCACCTTCTTTATACGCACGATCTGCGTCAATAAATAAATGATCAATGGCCTTTTCTAGTGATGTATTTTTATAATAGGTGATGGGTATTACCGAAACTGTAAAGCCAGACACCTTCATATTTCTTATTTTTAGTAAATCGGTATTTGTTAAAATAGGATTATTTATTTTTAATACTTTACAATTGTCCGCTTTTTCTTCCAATAAGTTTCCATCTTCTCCAATATAAACACTTGTGCTTGTGACTATTTCCTCACGAATTGCATCAATTGGTGGATTTGTAACCTGCGCAAACAATTGACGAAAATAATTAAATAATGCTGGTTTACTTTTTGAAAGAACTGGTAAAGAATTATCTGCTCCCATTGCACTTACTTGCTCAGCACCTGTCATTGCCATAGGAAGAATCGATGTTTTAAAATCTTCATAGGTATAACCAAATGCTTTTTGTAATCTTGCTCTTTCTTCTTTGCTATATTCAATGATTCTCTGATTTGGAATCGGAAGTTCTTTTAATTTTACTAGATTATTATCTAACCATTCCCCATATGGCCTAAGGGTTGCATAATAGTCTTTTAACTTGTCATCATCGATGAGACAACCTTTCACGGTGTCAACTAACAACATTTTACCTGGACGAAGTCTTTCCTTCTTTATAATCTTCTCCGCTGGAATGTCTAAGACACCAACCTCAGAGGAGAGGATAAGCTGATCATCACTCGTGATATAATAACGAGAAGGACGTAACCCATTACGGTCTAGCACTGCTCCCATCATATCTCCGTCACTAAATAAAATAGATGCTGGACCATCCCATGGTTCCATCATTGTGGCATAGTATTGATAAAAATCACGCTTTGCTTCGCTAATACTTGCATCATTTACCCATGGTTCTGGGATTGTTATCATAACAGCAAGTGGTAAATCCATACCACTCATAACTAAGAATTCTAAGGTGTTATCAAGCATTGCAGAATCCGAACCTTCCGTATTAACAACTGGTAGAATTTTATGAAATTCACTGGACAAATATTTTGATTCCATCGTTTCTTCCCGTGCTAACATTTTATCTGCATTCCCACGAATCGTATTGATTTCACCATTATGAACGATAAAACGATTCGGGTGCGCTCTTTGCCAACTTGGATTTGTATTCGTACTAAATCTAGAATGCACGATAGCTATTGCTGAATCATAGTCTTCTTGTTGTAAATCACCAAAGAAAGAGCGAAGTTGATTTACAAGAAACATTCCTTTATATACAATCGTTCTACTGCTAAGTGAAACGACATAGGTATTGTCATTACTTTGTTCAAAGATTCTTCTTGTTATATAAAGTTTTCGATCAAAGTCGATTCCCTTCTTTACGTTCTTAGGCTTTTTTACAAACCCTTGCATAATACAAGGCATACACTCAAAAGCTTTATGTCCAAGCGTTTCTGCATGGATTGGTACTTCTCTCCAGCCTAAAAATTCTAAGCCTTCCTTTTTTACAATAATCTCAAACATCTTTTTTGCTTGGTTTCTTTGGAATTCATCCTGTGGAAAGAAGAACATACCGATACCATATTCTCTTTCTTCCCCGATTTCAAAGTTAAGCAGCCTAGTTGCTTTTGAAAAAAACTTATGAGAAATCTGAAGTAAGATACCTACACCGTCGCCTGTTTTACCTTCAGCATCCTTACCAGCGCGATGTTCTAAGTTTTCTACTATCTTTAATGCTCCTGCAACTGTCTCATGGCTTTTCTTTCCCTTTATGTTAACAATCGCACCAATCCCGCAATTATCATGTTCAAACCTTGGATCATATAAACCTTTTGCTTTACGTTTGCTTTCTTCTAATTTAATTCTCATCCATCCAACCTCTTTCTTTATTGATTTATAGTGTTAAAGTAGAGAAGAAAAACCAAGCTCATTCATTCGCCTCTTATAATAAAAAGCATTCATTCTTTGTTTGATAAAACAAAAAAGGCGCTCTTGAATATTTAACAATATTCAAGAACACCTTTGTTCGTAAGGAGATAATAGCATACTGCATATGATAATGCAATAACTTTTTTACCAAATTATTCTTTTACTCTCAAAAATTTTCTTCTACTTTTATAAGTTTTCTTTTGCATTGCCTTATACCTAACCCTAAGGCGCAATGCTCTTTCCTGATAGATTAAATATATCCTTGTAGCATGATTACTGCCGCAGTTAAAACAAATACAGATGTAAATTTATCTTTGATACAACCGATATATAAATTAGTAAACATTCTTTATATATAGTATAGAGTTCAAAATGTAAAGATTGATCGGCTCCTACAGTTTGTCGAGTAATTTATAATTATGTGCTGTAAAATAACTATTTAATGTACAGTTTCATATGAAAGGTATAGGTATATCAATGAATTCCTTTGATTTTAAATCATTAAAGACGAGTTCTTCTAATAAAAACAACTTTACGAACGCTTCAGCACTATCTAAAAGTAGTTCAACAGCAAGTAATAATACGCAACTTTCTAATACACAGACCTTAATAAAAGGTCAAATTATTAAAGCTGAAGTTATTGATTTACGCGGAAAAGATATCAAAATACAATTAAATAATTCAGATATCATTTCAGGTAAAATAAATTCAGATGTTCCCTTATCAATCGGTGAACAAGTGACATTTCAGGTAGAAGATGCTAGCCTTACTTCCATCTCATTAAAAGTAATGGCTGACAATCGGCTATCGTCCCAATCCATAATCGTTGATAAGGCACTGGAAGATGCTAATCTTCCAAAGACAGAGAAAAGCATACAACTAGTTCAAGAGCTTCTTAATAATCAAATGTCCATTGATAAAGAAAGTTTGCAAAAGTTATACCAACAATCCATTACGTTTAAAAATGCTTCCATTCAAACCTTAGTTTTTATGAATAAATATGGTATAGAATTAAATGATATAAATACTACTCAGTTTGAAGCATATCAAAACTTTGAGCATCGTTTAATCTATGGCTCTGATGCCTTGTTAAATACTATTTTAGACGTATTATCGCAAACATCAAATGAAGTAGCTACGAAACTAAATCAATTACTCCTTGGGATTTCCACACGGCCGTTTAGTTCACCCTTTGGTATGGTAATGAATGAATATAGCCAACGTTCCGCTTCTATGGCAAGGGATGAGACTGCTACTTTTATACATAATCCAATGAATCAAGGAAACACTAATGAAATGTCTACTCCTTTCATAAACCAAGAAATATTAGACAGTCACTTTGCATATGAGGAATTAAACCAATCAAATATAAAAGATTCCCTTTTATACAGGGAGTCACTACAACCAAATGAAGAACGTTCCCTCTCATCTAGGGAGTCACTACAACCAAATATAGGACTTTTCCTCTCATCTAGGGCGTCACTACAATCAAATGTAGAACATGCTATAAACTTAGGTATGGATTCAAATTTATATTCAACACTAACCGTAGATTCCTCTTCTATGTCAATTAGTAATTTACTAAATGATGCAGAAAAAAATGCACTTATACATGTGTTACCATCAGAAATACAAAATGTGCTAGCAGAAAAATTTAAAGACAGCTCATACACTACCTTAGATGTAGCCTCTATAATAAATGATCACATAGACTCTTTTAATTCGGTCCAATTACAAGCTTTGTTAAAAACACCTGTATATCATTCCATTTTAAAAGAAGCCATTATGAGTCAATGGACATTAACACCAAAGACTTTAAAAAACTTAACTAGCATTGATAAATTCTATGAGCAACTGGAAGCTGATTTTAAGGAACTCGCTGATTTTTTTAATACTACAACTAAGGAGTCTTTCGAACATTCTTTTGAGAATGCAAGTAAGCAAGCAAAAAATCTACAAGAAAATATTGATTTTATGAAAACTCTAAATCAATTATTTCCTTATGTTCAATTACCAATGAAACTATCCAATCAAAATGTTCATAGTGAGCTTTATGTATACAAAAGAAAAAAGGAAGCGAATCAAGAATCAAATAATGTTTCTGTACTCTTGCATTTAGATATGGAACAATTAGGTCCACTAGATATTCATCTTGACTTATTAAAGACAAAAATTAATACTAAAATTTATACAGAAAGTAAGGATTCTAAGTTTTTATTTGATGCAAACATAGGTTTGTTAAAAAGTGCTCTTGAAAAGAAAGGTTATTCTTTTACCTATGAAATAATAAAACGTGTTAAAGATACTGATCTTGTGCAAGAAATAAAGAAAAACTCGGATCCTATTATTGGCATGAAACGTTATTCTTTTGATATCCGCGCTTAGTAAATGCAAAAATAAGCGAATCATGAAAGATGTAATTTATTGATATCATTTGCCAAATATTTTATAATAAGCGTAAGATAATAGAAAAGGAGTATAAGTAAATTATGAGAGTACATAGTAGAATAAAAAAGAAGGCACATCCCGTAACATTTTTAAATATTATAATTGGTATTTTATTTTTAATTTTTTTAATATCTCTTGGACTCATTGTGGCGATCAATTTTAGACCACTGTATTATGCAAATATTAAATGGCTTAATTTAGAGGCAAGCACAGGTTTAAGCTCTAATATAATTCGTTTGAATTATGATGCATTAATTGATTACAATTCTCCTTTCTTTTTTGGAGAACTATCTTTCCCAACATTACCTGCTTCAGCTTCTGGCCTTTCTCATTTTGTAGAAGTAAAACAGATTTTTATGTTCTTTTACATTGCAGGGCTTATCTCAATGGCACTCTTAGCCATATTGATTATCTATAAAAAGAGAAAGGATGACTATCAATATTTACTGACATCATCCATAACAACTGTGGTAATTCCACTTATTCTCTTAATATTTTGCATTTTTAATTTTAATACTGTATTTCTTTTATTTCATAAAATTGTGTTTCGTAATGATGATTGGCTATTTGATCCGGTTACGGACCCAATTATTAATTTGTTACCAGAATCATACTTTATGCAATGTGCTTTTATAATTATTGGCTTTGTATTAATTGGAAGTGTCATTCAATTTATGTTCTATCTACACAAAAAGAAAAGTCATAGAACCACTCAATTATTACATCCAAAATTTAATTATTATTATTAAAACCAATAACGGTCCATCGTATATTTGAATATTTGATAGGAGGAATTCGTGTCATTGATAAAATACTTTGACATAATTTCTCCTTTTGCATTATATTCTCTAAATTCTTTATTGGCACCAATGCTTATCACTACATTATTGCCATATGGCATAGCCGTGCATGAATCTAAAATATATGGTAATTCAATTTTTTTTAATAATTCATATCGATTTTGAGTTTCATCCACTAAATACTGATAATAATAAGAGCTTTCTTCTATATTATTTACCTCACCTTCATTTACATCTAAGATTCCTTCTAAGCTACTTATACCTTTTCCTGTATGAAGTATAGAGAGATAAAATTGTCCTGAACTTAATCGTCTGCTATTGCTGTAAATAATTGATTGCTGCTCCGCTTGCGTTTCAAAATTACCTTTCTTATATAATAACATAGCCTCATAATTGGAGCCGTTCCAAAAAGATTCATCTGCTATAATCCAACGAATGACAGGAGAGGTATAAATATTATTAATTCTAATAATCGAAGAATTTTCTTTACTATTTACTATAATATCCTTACCATCCACCACTTGAATACCATCAATTCTCATTGACATATTAAGAAGTTTTTCAACATCAATATATTCTTTATATTCTCCTGAGCCTAAATCTAATCCAAGAATTGCATTTCCGTCATTAATTTGTGAATCTACAATAAATAATATTTTATTTTTCTCTTTATCGCAATCATAGTCAATAAAAGGAGATTGATTTTCCCACGAATAATATTTTTCTATATAACCTAGGTTATTTGCTAAAACAAACAAATCATTTCTAACTGGGTAGAAAACTTTATGACCTAACTGTAACACTTTAGAATTTACATTTAATAATTCTGTTGGAATTTCCGCACGAATCGTTCCAAAATTATCGTAAAATAAAAAATGTGATGCAGTACTATCCTTCGCATGAAATGTATATAATCCTCTTGTCAGCGCCACATCATTTCCAAATTCAACTTTTAGAGATGGCTCTTTTATTGAATCTAAATCGGCGATATCAAAATAATAAGCCTTTTTACTAATTAAGTTACCTGAATTATCTTCCAATTCTAGAACCACTTTATTTTTATGTCCTTGTAATAACCCGATTAATTGCCCTTCTACAATTTTATTCTCATAATTAAAATACATGCTTTCTGTAAAATCTGCGATTGTTTTATCATCGATAGAAATTGTATAATTGACATTAACTTTCTTATCTGAATTACCAAAATAAACATACATACCACTGGTATTTGTCCCAAATGGATTCATAATAAACAAAGGATTTTCAAGTGAATAGGAATTTTGTTCTTTGAGTAACTGTACCTGTTCGTATGCCAGTTGCTGATAGTTATTATCATAAATACTGGTTAACTTTCCATTGAGTTTTTCTAGAATGAATGACTGAAACTCTTCTGAGGTATAATACGTATAGGAATCCTTAGTAGCTTCAGAAACTTTATCTTTATAGCTATTATTCACGCTATTCTTGTCTGAATTTCCTAAGCCCCAAAAATTATCTGAACCTTGTGAGGAGCTATTGTTACTTTTATTACAAGAAACGAAGACTAGGGCAATAAGACATATCACTATAATTTGCATATATTTTCTTATAATTTTTTGATTTGTTACATTTTTCTTCAATGAAATGCCCCCAATCTTTATTATATGAAATCAGAATTTACACTGGTAACTTTGTTATCAGTATTACCGATTCATGTAATATCAACCGTGGATTTCAATGCCAAAGTAAACAACAAATAATGCAGATATTATAATCCATTAGTTGTTTTGAATTTTAAATTTTATTTTGAATTTAAATATATTGTAATTGTATAATTAAATTTAAAAAAGCTTATAACAATCATTTAAAAATTGATTATTATAAGCTTTTTGTACTTACTTCATTTATAAAATTGATTATTATAAGCTTTCTGTACTTACTTCATTCTTATATTCATATGTTTATGGATTTATGCTTGATTATTGTTGTTTAATCGATTATCAACTTCTTCTAAAAATGCCTTCCAAGCATCTTCATTCTCTACATAATATCTTGGACAATTCTTTCCTGTTACATCATAATGTCTTAAAATATCATCACTTGTAAGATTATATTTCTTACATAATGCAACGCTTAATTCTACCAAAGACTCATATGTGCTTTCTGATGGCTCTCCTTCAATGGTTTTATGGCTAAATTCAATGGAAATTGTATCTAGATTTCTTTCTTTTGATGCAAATGCAATTTCGTTAAGTGGTAAACATTGAATAATTTCTCCCTCAAGCCCTATAAGGAAATGACTACTAGCATATGTGCTTTTTGTATCTTTTAAGCTTTCAAAGTAGTTTTTATTTGACTGTGCACTGGTTCCTGAATTACCAACATAATGAATTACAATACCATTCACCTTTTCTAACGCATCCTGAGGACGAGAGTACGGATTTGGAGTTAAAAAGTCTTGTACTATTTTTGTTCCATTCTCTAATGTTAATGCCTCATCACCTTTTTTAGAAGAACTAATCAACGTTATGATACCTTTTACTGAAAAAAACAGAATTAGTACAAATAAAATCAAAATCATAACAGCAGTAAAACGCCTAATGTACATTTTTTGCTTTTTTCTTCTAAGCCATTCTTCTTTCGTTAACTTTTTCATACTTCCCAGCACCTTTCCTTTTATAAAACAATCAAACGATATCGTCTGTTGTTGTAATCTTTTATTCAGCGAACATACGCATTCCGCTTTGCTACAACTTAATGCCAATTACGTAGCCGATCTGCATATCAAAGGGTACTTTTTCTCCCATTGATATAAGGATTTTCTGACTCTCGTCGAAACAACGTCAGACTAACTTCATAGATTAAATTATTTCATAAAATCAGTACTATTTCAAGTTTAAAGAATTAAATTTATATTAATTTTTCGATATATTTAAAAATTATATGCAATTATCTAGTATTTTTATCTATTTACCCATTGATAATGGATTTAAAATTCCTTATAAAACAAAAAAATAGTTACATGTAAGGTCTTTGTTACCTTATATGCAACTATTTTTCTGTAATTCAAGAGTTGTATTATGCTTTATAATACAACTCTATGCTTCTAAAAGAAGCACCTTTTTTACTCTTACTTATCATCTACACTGTAGTTCAAGAGCTGCATTTTGCCTTTAAATGCAACTCTACGCTTCCAAAAGAAGCACCTATATTTACTTTTACTTATCATCTACACTATAATTCGGTTGCTTCAAAAGAAGCACCTATATTTACTTTTACTTATCATCTACACTATAGTTCGGTTGCTTCAAAAGAAGCACCTATATTTACTTTTACTTATCATCTACACTGTAGTTCGGTGCTTCTTTGGTGATATGAATGTCGTGTGGGTGGCTTTCTTTTAAAGATGCAGCTGAAATTTTTACAAACTTACCAGTTGTCTTTAATGTTTCAACATCCTTTGCTCCACAGTAACCCATACCAGAACGAAGACCTCCCATAAGCTGGAATACAGTATCTTCTACAGTACCTTTATATGCTACACGACCTTCCACGCCTTCTGGAACTAATTTCTTAGCATCCGCTTGGAAATAACGATCTTTACTTCCATTTTCCATAGCAGCAATTGAACCCATACCACGGTATACTTTATATTTTCTACCTTGGAATAATTCAAATGTTCCTGGAGATTCATCACATCCAGCAAATATGCTACCCATCATACATACATTTGCACCAGCAGCAATTGCTTTTGTTATATCACCAGAATACTTAATTCCACCATCTGCAATAATAGGAATACCATATTCTTTCGCAACATTGTAAGCATCCATAATCGCTGTAATTTGAGGTACACCAATACCAGCAACAACACGAGTAGTACAAATAGAACCTGGTCCGATACCAACTTTAACACAGTCAACACCTGCTTCAATTAATGCACGAGTTGCTTCCCCTGTTGCTACGTTACCAGCAATAATCTGAAGTTCTGGATATGCTTCACGTACCATTTTTACACACTTAATAACATTTTGAGAATGACCATGTGCAGTATCGATAACAATGGCATCTACTTTAGCTTTTACTAAAGCATCTACACGCTCTAAAATATTTGCTGTAACACCAACACCTGCAGCACAAAGTAATCTACCCATAGAGTCCTTTGCAGCTAACGGATATTTGATAGTTTTTTCAATATCTTTTATAGTAATTAAGCCTTTTAAGTTTCCTTCATCATCTACGATTGGAAGTTTTTCTTTTCTAGCTTGACCTAAAATTTTCTTTGCTTCTTCTAAAGTCACGCCTTCTTTTGCTGTAATTAGACCTTCAGAAGTCATAGAATCTTTAATTTTTTTTGTGAAGTCAGTTTCGAATTTTAAATCACGATTTGTTATAATACCAACTAACTTCTTACCTTCTGTAACTGGCACACCTGAAATACGATATTTCGCCATTAATTCATCAGCATCATGAAGTGTATGTTCTGGAGATAATGAAAATGGATCAGAAATAACACCATTTTCAGAACGTTTTACTTTATCAACCTCTTCTGCCTGCTGTTCAATTGACATATTTTTATGGATAACACCGATGCCACCTTGTCTGGCCATAGCAATTGCCATTCTATGTTCAGTTACTGTGTCCATACCAGCACTCATAAGTGGTATATTTAATTTAATTTTTTTAGTTAAGTAAGTAGATAATTCTACTTGATTAGGAATCACTTCAGAATATGAAGGTACTAGTAATACGTCATCAAAGGTTATCCCTTCACCTATAATTGTTCCCATTGTAAGATCCTCTCTTTCTAAAAACTATATAATAAAGTGAAATAAAAATTAACGTATATGAAACGAATTTTAAATAAATTCACCGCTAATTTTTGTTATAAAAAATCAGCCAATTGTCTATAATTTCTATAGACCGCTGCCTGTTTAAAACGATAATTTTCACAAGTATACTTTTTTTCTTATATAATGTCAAGCCCTATAGGGCAAGAAACGCTACTCTACTTATTAAAAATAATTATAAATTATGGGAATATTATTAATATAACTCACGCTATGTGAAGTTTTGCCCCATATAGCATAATATTAACAACATTCCCTAAAAAAATATTTTAATACTCAGATAATTTTCTTGGTGCTTTTTGCTTAATGCATGCAAGCATCTTTTCGCTTGGCTCAAATAAGATTTTTAATACTTCATTCTCGCTTCTTGCGATAATTGCATATACATTAGCTTCTGGATTTAATGATGTAAAATCTTTTACTTTAAGTTGTTGATGGGTATATGCATCAAGTGCATGTGAGTTTACTGGTGCCATCATTTCAACTTTTTCGAAATCAATACGTAACGCATTCTTTCTTTTTGCATTCCCCATAATCTTATCAAAATCAAGTTGTCCATCGCAGAATACATATTCATATTCTACATTAAATCTTGGAAATAAAAAGACTGCTACAACTATTAAAACAGTTGCTACTAAAATCGCAAATTGGCCAATTAATAATACACCAAATATAACAAAAAATACGATTAATGCAATAATAGCGGCCTTAATCAAACGATCGGACATCGTAGTTCTTCTACGCACACTAGCCTCAGCGTATGACTCATTCATGGACCTATTCCCTCCTAGTTTTGCTTATTACATGTACGAAAGTCCCTGTAACAATATAACTTCCTAAAATTCATTATACTAAATACATGCAGAAATTGAAAGGCTTTTCCATGAAAAAAGAAACTTAATTTCTTAAATCTTTATAAAACACAAGCTGCATTCCAATAGATTATTACAACTTTGGTGCGGTACTACGTATTTTCTCAGAAAGTAAAGTATTTTCTCAAAAAGTAAAAGGACATTATAAATCCATGTTTCCATGAATTTATAATGTCCTATATTATTTATAATCTATTTCGTAATCTTAGCAATAATCCGATTTTATCTAATATACATTTATAACAGATTATATTAGATTACATCATACCCATTCCGCCAGGAGCTGCTGGCATTGCTGGAGTTTCTTCTTTAATATTTGCAACTGCTGATTCAGTTGTTAAGAATGTAGAAGCAACGCTTGTTGCATTCTGTAATGCACTTCTTGTAACTTTTGCTGGATCAAGGATACCATCAGCTACCATATCTACATACTGTTCTGTTAATGCATTGAAACCAACACCAGGAACAGATTCTTTTACCTTATTTACAATAACAGAGCCTTCAAGACCTGCATTACGTGCGATACAATTTAATGGAGCTTCAAGTGCTTTTAAGATAATGTTAGCACCTGTCTTTTCATCTCCTTCTAAAGTATTTGCTAATTTAGCAACTTCTTTGGAAGCATGAATGTAAGCGGAACCGCCACCTGCGATGATACCTTCTTCAACTGCAGCTCTTGTAGCAGCTAAGGCATCTTCCATACGAAGTTTGTTTTCTTTCATTTCAGTTTCAGTTGCTGCACCAACACGGATAACAGCTACGCCACCTGCAAGTTTTGCAAGTCTTTCTTGAAGTTTTTCTTTATCAAATTCAGATGTAGTTTCTTCAATCTGAGCTTTAATTTGAGCAATTCTTGAATCGATTTCTGCTCTATTTCCTTCACCATCAACGATGATAGTGTTTTCTTTTTGAACTTTAACGGATTTTGCACGACCAAGTTGATCCATTGTAGCATCTTTTAATTCAAGTCCAAGTTCTTCAGTAATTACTGTACCACCAGTTAAGATAGCGATATCTTGAAGCATAGCTTTTCTTCTATCACCATATCCAGGTGCCTTAACACCAACAACTACGAATGTTCCTCTTAATTTGTTAAGAACTAAAGTAGTTAATGCTTCACCTTCGATATCTTCAGCAATAATTAATAATCTTGAACCACTTTGAACGATTTGCTCTAAGATAGGTAAAATTTCTTGGATATTAGAAATCTTCTTATCAGTAATTAAGATGTATGGGTTTTCAAGGTTAGCTTCCATTTTATCCATATCTGTTGCCATATATGCGGAAACATATCCTCTATCAAATTGCATACCTTCTACTAAATCAAGTTCAGTTTTCATTGTTTTTGATTCTTCGATTGTAATAACACCATCGTTAGAAACCTTTTCCATAGCGTCTGCTACTAATTCACCAACGGTTTCATCACCAGCAGAAATTGCAGCTACTTTTGCAATTTGCTCTTTACCAGTAACTTTAGAACTCATTTTAGAGATTGCTTCTACAGCACAATCAGTTGCTTTTCTCATACCTTTTCTTAAGATAATAGGGTTAGCACCTGCTGCAAGGTTCTTCATACCTTCATTGATCATTGCCTGAGCTAATACAGTTGCAGTTGTTGTACCATCACCAGCTACATCATTTGTCTTTGTAGCAACTTCTTTAACGATTTGTGCACCCATATTTTCAAATGCGTCTTCTAATTCAATTTCTTTTGCAATGGTAACACCATCGTTTGTGATAAGTGGAGCACCAAAAGATTTATCAAGTACAACGTTTCTTCCTTTAGGTCCAAGAGTTACCTTTACTGTGTCTGCTAATTTATTAACGCCAGCTTCAAGGGCTGATCTTGCTTCTGCAGCATATTTAATATCTTTTGCCATAATTAACATCCTCCATAATTTAATTTATTGTGTATGAATCAGTTCTTTCATTCGAATCAATTAATCTTCTACAATTGCTACGATATCGTTCTGTTTTACTACGATATATTCGTCTTCTTCTAATTTTACTTCAGTGCCAGCATATTTAGAGTAAATTACCTTATCTCCAACTTTAACTTGCATAGTAACTTCTTTACCATCTACAACTCCACCTGGTCCAACAGCAACTACTTCTGCCTGTTGTGGTTTTTCTTTTGCCTGTCCAGGTAATACGATACCTGATTTTGTTGTTTCTTCTGCTACTAATTGTTTTAAAACTACTTTGTCTCCTAAAGGTACTAATTTCATAATGTTTCCTCCTTATTCACTGTTCGACTAAGTAAATCTACTACTTTCTTTATTATTAGCACTCACTTTGAACGAGTGCTAAATTCTAGGTATATATTAGTGAATTTCGCATTTAAATGCAAATCACTGGTCAGTAGTTATCATTATAATACAAGCTCTTTTCAATTATATACTCTTGTATCCTCGTTTATTCTCACTTTTTCATTAGTTTTCATTTTAACCTAAAAATTTTCCCTCTATCTATTCTACCATTTTATTGTTATAATTATTCCCATAAATAGAGATTACCTCTACATTCTAGGTTATAATTGAATAATGAGGGCTAAATATTAGATTGTAATTTGCAATCCTTGCTTATTATTCATAGCTTAGTCATCTACGTAGATTAACTCTCTAGTCATTACTATACATTACTTGAAATATATTACAAAGCAAGAATCTATTGATTTGCTGCATTGAAAGGATATAAAAATGCTTCACATTACTTCTTTAGATACTGGATTAGAGTTATTTAAAACACTCGGTTCCGATGTAAGAATTGATATTATTAAATTACTCCTTAATAATAAGGATATGAATTTAAATGAACTAGCTACTAACCTAAATATTACAAACGGTGCTCTAACAAGCCACATTAAAAAACTTGAGGATTGTGGTCTTATAAAGATTACGAATGAGGCAACTGGCCATGGAAATGAAAAACACTGCCGTGTATGCCTAGATAAGATTTTAGTAGACATCGCTTCAGCGGAAGTACCGTCCGATATCTATGAAGCTAATGTCTTAATTGGACAGTATAGTGATTATCAAATAGAACCATGCTGCGGACTAGCGACACAGGAGGGGTTACTTGGAGAGCTCGATAATATAAGATATTTCTCTCACCCAGATCGTATGCTTACTAATATGCTTTGGTTTCAAAAAGGATTTGTTGAATATTTACTTCCTAATTTTATACCTACTGCTCACGTAATCGATGAAATTACCATTCAAATGGAATTAGCTTCTATTGTAACTAACTGTGATTCCGCCTTTGCAAGTGAATTAGAATTTTATCTAAATCAAGTTTCAATCGGTAAATTTATGATTGCTGGTGATACTGGAAGTGAATCCGGTGTTTATACCCCTAACTGGTTTGATACTTCTTGGAAACAACACGGTGTGTTAAAACAGATCTCTATAAAAAAAGAAGGTACTTTTATAGATGGAATGAAGCTCTCAGATGTCACTATCGATTCTTTCCAACTTGACTATTCAAGTATATTAAAATTTAAAATTGCAGTTACTGACAATCCTAAATACTTTGGTGGTATAAGTTTGTTCGGAAAAGGCTTCGGAAATTATAATCAGGATATTCGTATACAAATAAAACATAGTTAAAGCAAAAATAGGCTTTTACAGGAGGAATTAACCTATTGTAAAAGCCCTTATTTTCTATTCTATGTTAATAATACTATTGATTTTTTGCATGGATCTTGGTAATGCATCCTTCGAATTTTTCCAAGGTTCATTTATATAACGATAATCAAATTTATCTGTAAACCATTCCAAATCATCACGAACTCGTTTCATATTCTCTAGGTATATTAAGTTCAAATTCTTAGTAAACTCTTCTAACTCATTCCCTTTTAGATTATCAGCTGCCTTCTCATACAACAAAGCATAATGATTCATACAAAAACCCTTAGAGGATTGAAACTTCTTTTTAAACTCTTGGTCATTTTTATATAAGTAAAATACCGTTACAATGTATCGTTCATACATTCCCTTGATGCGATTGCATACATAACAAGAGTGGTTCAGATTTTCTACATATTCTGATATCGCTGAGCTTCCTTCTTTTTTCTTAAAGAAACCACCGGAAGGGCCTCTTCCACTAGCAGCTAATTTTTCAATATCTTTAATCGTCTTTTCCATATGAGTTAATAACATAAGTGATAATCCCAAACGATTTTGATTTTTGTACATAAGTTTTAGATGATTCGTACAAAATCCAATCTTATTGGTCTCCATACGGATATCATCTTCCATATAGCTAGGGCCCATTACGAATTCAATCGCTCCTTCTTCTAAGGAACGATACATTTCACAGATTGGGCATTCACAATCTTTATTAAAGGCATCATTTACGGGAATTGTATATAATTGTTCTTTCATCATATCCTCCATACTGCCTGATAGCAGCTTATTCGTAATCAAAAAGTACTTTCTACACCATTTTACAAGTCGATTTCCAATTCTCTATCATGCGAAAAAGGCTGTTTCATCATGGTGTGGATAAACATCCAACATTTCCTTCTGAAACAGCCATAAGTTATGGTCAAAGCAGATATTTAAGCTCACTTGGGCTACTTTTTTATAGCCTTATTGCCACGCTCTTGCTCAGATTTCATAAACGTACTATTTTGTAGTTTGTTTATCATCTGATATCAAGTCTTTTATTTCTCTAGCCTTTACCTTTATTCGTTCGTTTGCATCTCTTGAAGTTAAAACTTTAGAAATTAATCTAGTTGCTTCCTCATATCTACCAATTCTTCTTGCTAAATCAGCAACTAAATAAGTAGTAGTATTTTCATCCATACCACACATTGGAAATAGCTCTTTACTAAACGCTTCTACAAAACCTTCATAAGCTTTCGTTAAAAATTCCAGTTCTTCTTTATGAAGTTCTTCCACTACTTTTGGCAAATCCTTTGTATCCGCAGGTAAAGATTCTGCTTTTCCTCGAATCAACCATGCAGTTTTTAAGCAAGTGTAAGCACGCTCACTTAACTTTGCCTTTTTAACGATTGCATTCACTAACGCTAGTTTATGTCTTGTGATAGACTCATCATAACTTAACACATCTCCCTCCGGTGCTAAGCCTTTAAATGATGCTGAAATACTTTCTTTAATTAATCTTGATTGCATTGAAGTCATGTAATTAAAAAAGCGATTTAATGCGGCATATCCACAATGTGGACAAGCAACAACATCATATTTTAATGAATCAACCAATTGGTATTTTGGTCTAAGGTCTGTATCTGCTGAAACTAATTTTACCTTACCAGCCTTTACTGTCTTAGATTTAAATTCCTGATCACAAACTGGACATTTAAAAGTTTTGTCAAACAAGAAATCTGCTTCACTAAGTTGTTGCACGTGTTGCGTATTATCATTCTTCTTTGAAGATTGCTCTTCATCATACACGTTTAGTTTTGATAATTTCCCTAATCCAAGGGACTCTAACCCAGAAAATAGATTAGCCATTATTAATTCCTCCCCTATACAGGCTTATAACTACTCTTAAGTGAAGCAATTCGATTAAATACCAAATGCTCTGAATTAGAATCTTTAGAATCCACACAGAAGAATCCATTTCTTAAAAATTGGAAACGATCAAGTGCTTTCGCATCCTTTAAGCTAGGTTCTACATAACAATCTTTCATAATTGTAACAGAGTTTGGATTTAAATTAACACTTCCATCTTCATTATAAACGCCTTTTTCTTCATCCACTAAGTTCTCATATAACCTTGCCTCTGCTTTAATTGCGGTAGGTGCGTATACCCAATGAATTGTACCTTTTACTTTACGAGCGTTAAATCCAGAACCGCTCTTTGTTGCTTCATCATAAGTACAATGAATTTCAGTTACCTTACCTGTTTCATCTGTAAAATACTCTTGGCAAGTAACAAAATATGCATTCATTAAACGCACTTCATTACCAGGGAACAAACGGAAATATTTCTTTGGTGGCTCAATCATGAAATCATCGCGTTCAATATATAATTCACGACCAAATGGGATCATACGTGTACCCATTTCTTCATTCTCCTGATTGTTTGGTGCCTCTAAATATTCTACTTGTCCTTCTGGATAATTCGTAATTACTAATTTAATTGGATCTACAACTGCCATAATTCTTGGGCATTTTAATTTTAAATCCTCACGAATACAATATTCAAGCATTGCATAGTCAACAGAACTGTTACTCTTAGATACACCGCAAAGTTCCATAAACATCTTGATGGATTCTGGTGTAAATCCTCTTCTTCTTAATGCACTAATGGATACAAGACGTGGATCATCCCAACCATCTACAATTCCGTCTTCTACTAATTTCTTAATATATCGTTTTCCTGTGATTACGTTTGTTAAATATAATTTAGCAAACTCAATCTGTTTTGGAGGATTCACATATTCAAGTTCACGAACAACCCAATCATATAATGGTCTATGATCTTCAAACTCCAATGTACAAATAGAATGTGTAATTCCCTCTATCGCATCTTCAATTGGATGTGCAAAATCATACATTGGATAAATGCACCATTTATCACCTGTGTTGTGATGAGTCATTCTTGCAACACGGTAAATAACTGGATCTCTCATATTAATATTTGGTGAAGACATATCAATCTTAGCACGTAAAACTTTAGATCCATCTGGGAATTCTCCGTTCTTCATACGTTCAAAAAGATCTAAATTTTCCTCAACACTACGATCACGATATGGGCTATTCTTTCCTGGCTCAGTTAATGTACCACGATATTCACGAATTTCTTCTGCGGATAAATCGCATACAAATGCTTTGCCTTTTTTAATAAGCTTAACTGCTGCTTCATACATTTGATCAAAATAATCGGATGCAAAAAATAAACGGTCTTCAAATTCGCCGCCAATCCATTTTACATCTTCAATAATTGACTGCACAAATTCTGTCTTTTCCTTGGTAGGATTCGTATCATCAAAACGTAAATTAAAACGGCCACCGTACTTTTTAGCAAGTCCATTATTTAATAAAATAGATTTAGCATGTCCAATATGAAGATATCCATTTGGTTCTGGAGGGAATCTAGTGATAACTGTAGTACAACGTCCCTCTTCGATATCTTTATCAATAATTTGTTCTATAAAGTTTTTTGATACAACTTCTTTTTCAGAAGTTTCCTTTATTTCGTTCATAGCGTTAACATCGTTTTCCATGATGTTCCTCCTAATACTCATAATACAACTTATTCTTCCTAAAATATCATAAATATATAATATCCTGTAAAAGAAAACATAGCTATATAATACCACAACTTAACAAAATATCAAAGAAAAAATAAAAAGTCACAAAACATTCCATTAAAATGCTTTGTGACTATATATGAATCTTAATAAAAGATATGTCCACCAATTATTTTATAAGGCTTATTATTTTTCTTACAAGTTTGTCTTGTTGAATCTATATAAGCATTAAAGTATAAGTAATCGCCAATTACATTTTGGCCTTCTAATGCCGCAATTGCAGCTCTTTTGGATTCTTCCATCATAGCTTTTTGATAAGAAGATGTATAATTTCCTTCTGTATAAAGCTTTAATGCTTTTTCTAATAAACTTCCCTTTGTTGTATATTTACCGGAAGATGTTTTTACATAGGCTGGGCTAAACTGTCTCCCCCAACGTTTTAAATCATATACGGCTGTTTTAATTGAAGTAACATGATCAAAGACATTACTTTCGATACGATTTAATATAACGTTTGCAACTGCTATTTTCCCTTTATATTCTTCATAACCAGCTTCACAATATGTGATTGCAGTTAAAAGTCTTACATCTGCTTCTGTATATTTTGATAAAACACGTTTTGAAGTAGTGCTTGTTGTCTTAACATTTGAACTTTGTACTTTGCTACTTGCGAATACATTAATACTGCTTGTTCCAAGCAAAGTTGTTATCATTAGTAGTAACATTAGTAACTTTTTCGATTTCATTTTAATCCTCCATGTGCCCTTTCAATTAAAAATCATTTCAATTGCATATGGCTAAAAATTACGTTATTATTACTGTTTGTAATAAACAATTAACAATTTCGTAATAATTGTAACATATATTCGAAATATGTCAAGTAATTTGGCATGTTTAAATTTACCATGGATGGTTTACGACTATGTACTACCCCCTTGAGTACTTAACTTTTTACCATAAATTATGAGGATTTAAAATACAAAAAGCTCAGATTGGAAATGAATAAAACCATAAAATAAAGAAGTCCATACCTTCTGCTAAAAAGCCAGGTATGGACCTCTTTGTTAAGATTCACTTATTTGTTTGTTTCGTTTTTACTACGATATTCTGCTAATAATAAATCAACCATACGTCCATAACTTTGAACGCCATCGTCTTGATTATTAACTTTTAAATACGTATCATTTACTTTGTTCGCCATAGTACTAACTGTAGTATTTTCAAATTGCTTCCAGTACATACTATTTGCTCTTAAATCTGCTACAACACCTTCACTATATGTCTCACGTAACTGAGCATACAGTTCTTTATTTTTATCATACAATGCGTTACCGGATAAAATAAGCGCTTCCATAACACCACTGTATGCAAGTTCTACATTACCAGAAGTCGTTGTAACAAGGTATGAAATATAATTTGCCTCATCCTCTCTCATAAACCCTTGTAAATGCGCAAGTTCATGGCACATGGTTGAGGCTATGGAATAGTCCGGAATGTCTACATTTACATTGGCTTCCATCGTAAAAGGAATGAAAATTCCGGTGATCTCCATTTTAGACATGAATCTTGAAAAAAAAACTGGTTTTGATTTCGGATATAAGCCTGAAAAAACATCCATTTTTTTTGCAATTTTCTTATATGCGTTTTGTGCTTCTTTTGCAAGCTCACTCACATTCATTGATAATTTGTATACCCAGTCTTCATCCACTGAGGTAATCTGCTCACGCAATTCATTCGCTCTATCTGCTAAATCTAAGCATAGCCCATAAAGCTCTTGCTCTGAAGAGGGTTCTATTGTAAGCCCCAGATATACCCCGATCGAAGCTCTGTGATAATTTGTACCACAACCAATGGTATAAACAAAAAAGCCTATACTTAAAACACAACTTACATTGATCAGCGCCTTTATGATTCGAAACTTTACATCTTGTTTTGTACGAATCAGACGAATGATGAATATTATCATAAGTGCTGCTAGAGCAATTGGTCCTAAAACTAAAATCCATTCAGCTAAGGAAAAGGGAAGGAGTCCAGTCACCACTGCAATGAAATGTGAAACTACTTTATAAACTCCTTTTGCAAATATAACTTCTGCAACCCAAGTACTCTTTTTTACTATTAGTAAAATTAACATTGAAACAGGTATGAGTAATAAAAAACATAACCTCTTTAGCCTTATTATTCTTTTCCATACATTATCTTTCATTATGCACTTATCCTTATATGTCTTTTTACAATCACTACTAGTAACACTTTAAGATCAAGCTTGTAAAAAAGCTTTGAAATGTTTCATTTCAACTAGAATTCAACACTTAATTTTATAAACTATATTCGCTACTCAATTTTATAAACTATGCTCAGTACTTAATTTATAAACTATATTCGCCACTCAATTTTTATAAACTATATTCCTTACTTAATTTAATAAATTCGTCAATTTGATCTGCAAAGGATTTAAGACCTGCTCTCCAGAATTCTGGATTTGTTAAATCAATATCTGCATATTTAGCAACTTCTTCAACTGTACTAACTGGAGTTGCATTTAATAGTTTACGATACTTTGGAACGAATTCGCTTCCTTCTGCTTTGTATTTTGCATAAAGACCTCTTGCAAATAATCCACCAAATGCATAAGGGAAGTTGTAAAAGCTTAAATGACTGGAATAATAATGGCCTTTACATACCCACATATATGGATGTAATGTTTTAGAATCTAAACCATCACCATAAGCTTCTTTTTGTGCATTTAACATTAATTCTTTTAAATCATCTGCAAACATAAAAGAGCTTTTACGATTTTCAAAAACTGCTGTTTCAAATAAATATCTAGAATAAATATCACAAATAATCTGAGCTGCATCTTGAAGCTGGCTTTCGATTAAAACTAGTTTTTCTACCCCTTCTGCCTCATCAATTGCAGCATTCATAATAATATTTTCATTGAATGTTGAAGCTGTTTCTGCAACTGGCATGGAATAATCAGTATTTAAAATTCTATGATCATGTACTTGTTGATTGTGATATGCATGACCAAGTTCATGAGCAAGAGTTACTACATCACTTAATGTACCGTCAAAATTAGTTAATACACGGCTTTGTTTTACACTCTGTAAGTTACTACAAAAAGCGCCGCCTACTTTACCAGCTCTAGGGAAGAAGTCAATCCATTCTTCAGCGAAGGCTTTTTCAACCATTTCAGCCAAATCAGGCGCAAATCCTCTAAAATGTTTTAAAAGATAATCTTTTGCTTCTTCTACGGAAAAGCTTTGTTCACTTGTTCCTAATGGAGCAAACATATCATACCAAGCAAGTCCTTGATTTGAGCCTAAAATTTCACCTTTTCTTCTAAGATAAGCTTGGAATTTTGGTAAATACTCTTTAATTGCAGTAAGCATAGCATCTAATGTTGATTTTTGCATATTGGATTGATTTAAAGCCATCATAAGAGGAGATTCATAACCTCTTAACTCAGATTCTGTTAATACTTGAAGCTTAATACTATTTAAAGAATATGCTACTGCATCCTTTATTTTATCATACGCTGCAATTTCAGCTTCATATGCTTCTTTTCTTTCCTTCGCATCCTTAGAATACGCTAAATTTCTTACGGAAGAAAGTGTAATTTCTTCTCCTTTGTAATCAACTTTTACAGTAGAAGTTAAGTAGCTTTGAAGTTCTTCCCAAGCACTTCCGCCAGAGATATCAAATTTTGATATCACTTCTTCTACTTGATCATTCAGTAAATGCTTTGCATTCTTTTTGATTTCTAGAAGCATGAAACGATATTCACTTAGTAATTCATCACCTTCAAGGATAGTTTCTAAATTATCAACACTTGCAATATATGACTTAAAAATCGCTTCTGCTTTTGCAATGTTACTAAATTTTTGTGAAATAGTTCCTAGATAGGATGCACTCTCACTATCTGTTGTATTAGTCGCTTGTCTTAAGGAACAATATCCTCCTAAACGCTCTTGTAATGCGTACACTTCCTCAAGTGTGCTAATTATTGTATGTAGCGCTTCCTTTGTTTCATATTTAGATAATTCCGATGCAACGGAATTCATTTTATTTACCAATTCATCAATTCTAGATAAATCATCTAGGAATTTTTTATCTTGATATCCCTGATATAGTACATCTAATGACCATTCATTATTCATAATATTACCTCCAATTTCAACTTTATTAATATCACTAGTATAACATAAAATTAATTACCATGTACTTAAATTTTTCTCAATTTAAGAACCCATAGATATGAAATTGTTGGTAACTTTAGAATTTAAGCTTCTATTAATATGTAAAGAGAAGGGACTATCATAAAATAGATTTGTTTCATATGTATCTCCCATATAAAACTCTATTTTACAATAGCCCTTCTCATTACTTGATAAATCAATATAAAAAGTAATTACTTCAAGTTATTCTGTTTTGCAATTCCTTCTTCTCTAACATTGTGCCTTTGATTTTGATTTTCCACTTTATTTTTTTGAGTGATACTATTAAATTTCTCATTTTCCTTTTTTTGTGTGTTTTTCTCGATTTCCTTCTTATTCATGATCTTACCATACCTTTCAAGTTTTCTATCAAAGTATAGTATCCCTTACTCTTAATTTTTCATTCTTTATACTTGATAATCTTAATTTTAAATACCTTAGCAATTATTACTTCGTTTTTTCTAAGATTAATTATCTGTATATCTAATTATTACATTAGGATCGTGGCGTTTCGTCATTTTATGTCGTGCTTTACGATTCTCAACCGTATCAAAAATAATTGAAAAATCATAATTTTCTGGATACATATCAGCCGCTTTTGCCTTAATCTTTAACCGCTTATGATTAATTAATCTTTTTCGCTTTTGTATTTGAACTAAGATTTCCCCTTGCTCATTGGTTGTTTCACATACGATTCCAATCTTCTTTTCCGGATAAACTACTACGCTATCTCCAATGTCAAAGCTAAGTGCATGATTATTTACTTGTTTATTTACACGTTCCTTCGTAATTCTAGAAACATTATTCTGTGGATAGCGTTTTGTTCCTTTGGTCTTACCATGCAAATCATTTTCATTTTCTTTTGATAAGTCCTCTAAAAACTTTAAGTTTTCTTCACTCATTTCAACCGATTTACTCTTTCCGTTCGCGTGTTTAATTCCATTGGTTTTTTCAACTTTATTGCCATAAGTCGCCATAAAAGCAGTCTCAAGCATATGTGCAGGAAATCCCAAACGTTTAGCTATATATAACGCACAACTTTCTCCTGCTTCACCTATTTCAAGTTGATATAAAGGTTGTAAGCTTTCTTTATCAAACGCCATTCTAGCATTCATAAGTCCTTTTGTATTCATGGCATAATCTTTTACTTCTGGATAATGGGTTGTGGCTACAAATAAGCAACCAATCCTCTTTAATTCCTCTAAAATAGAAATCGCTATTCCCATGCCCTCTGCAGGATCAGTTCCAGACCCAAGTTCATCAAGTAGCACCAAGCTATCTTCACTTATATTTTTTAGAATATCAATAATACGAATAATATGAGATGAAAACGTAGATAAATTTTGCTCAATACTCTGGCCATCCCCCATATCGCAAAGAATGCAGTTATTCATGCAAAAACTGCTTTCCTCCATCACAGGAACATGTAATCCACTTTGTACCATCATAGATAAAAGCCCTACCGTTTTTAAAGCTACCGTTTTTCCTCCTGTATTAGGACCAGTAATAACAATTCCCGTTACACCTTCACCAATACTAAAATTAAGTGGCACGCAAATATCCTCTGGTATTAATGGATGTCTTCCATTAACAATTTTAATAAAGCGATCTGTAGTGATCGGAACTTCTCTTGCCTTCATTGCTTGTGACAATTTCCCCTTTGCAAATGCAAAGTCTAAATCAAACATCACAGACATGTTTCCTTTTATTTCATCCAGGTGATCATAAACCATTGCAGTTAAGGTATATAATATTCTCTTTACTTCATTCTCCTCTGCAATTTCAAGCTCTAGGATTTCTTTTTGTAATGCTCCAACAATCGCAGGTTCTATATAAATGGTATTACCAGTACTTGATTTATCATATACAATACCATCAATCTGACTTCGATATTCTTTTTTCACTGGAAGTACATTATGTCCATTTCGCTGTGATACATAAGAATCTGCAAAACATTGTGACTTTGTACGTAGCAATTGCTCTAGTTTTGATTTTACTTTATCCTTTAAATCCTCGATATTATTTCGAATCTTTTTTAATTCAGGGGAAGCATTGTCCTCCACCCGGTGATTTCTAATACATGCCTCAATTTCATCCCTTACCTCAGTACATGTCTTAATACTATAACCATATCCAGATAATGATAAGGACAAATACTCTGCACGTTTAAGATACTGTTTCATCCTTGATGATGAGGCTAAAAAAGTTGCAATGATTGATAACTGTTCTTCTGAGAGGCAGTATCCCTCAATCATATGATCTAAAATTCCTTGTAATCCTTGCATGTTACTAATGGGAGGGAGCCCTAAGCTATCTAACAATTTTCTTGCCTCTGTTGTTTCTAGCATTGCGCTTTTACATCTTACTTCATTTAACTCTATGGTTAACTCCATACATTTTTGTTTCACTTTTTCTGAGCTTGCAAACTCACTTAGCATTTCTTTTATCTGATTAAATTCAATTTTCATCATTGTTTGTTTCATTTTAATCCCCATTCTTGCGCACGTTCTTGACGCATAACAAATTTATGGTGAGCAAGCATAAACTTGCATGTGAGAATTAATATTTATTCTTCGCACTATCACCATATTAACTGCCATAAAAAATCTGAATTCAGCTAGTTTTCTAATTACTGATTTGGCAGTCCTTTTAATTTTACTCATTTAAGTTGCTAACTTAATGATACCTCTATGGCATCATAATTCATAAATCCAAATTTATAAGAGAAAACAAAAAAACGCTCATAAAGACACCATCTAACATGCCTTTAAAAGCGTTATATCACGTGAAATTAAACCCATACTAAGTATGAAACATAATTATAAAATACAAATAAGTATCGACTAAGAGTTAAGATTATATTATCTTGTACGCTTGTATTTCGTTATATACGTATATTTTTAATATAATCATTTTCTGCTTTGAGATTATATTTATTTAAGCATATTTTTTATAATAATCACAATTATAATAATCATAATTTTTATTATAAGCTTATATGCTCTTATAATCTCATTTGTTATAAGCATATCTTTTCTTATCGTCTTATATTTCTTACTCGTAAATATAAAAATGTTCAAAGATTTTATATGATAGGTCATTTATTCATATAAGTTTGAAAAGCAGTTGACGGTATAAAGGGTACACAAAATGCAGCATACAAGATGCTGTCTTTTTTAAGGTTATTAAGAACAAGTTTCTATTATAACTTATTCTAAAATTGATACTTCTAAAATTGATACCCTTATCTTTATGAAATTATGCTCTTGTTTCCTCTACAATCGCACTTAACATAAATTCCGCCTTTCAAACATTTTGTTTATAATTAATTTTATTACATACACATTATATTTCAGCTTGTTTATTATTGTCAAATAGAAAATTTAACTAATAAATCACTACCATATTTACAATGGTTTTTCATAGAACTTTAACGGAACTTCATAGCTACTAGCCTTATATAGATAAAAAACTTCATCAATATACACACCTAAATATCCTTTTTTATCAAAGCCATTAATTTCAAAAATTTTAGTTCCCTTTGAAAGACATCCTGCCAAACCATTTTTCATCTGATATCTAACCCAATTGATTTTAGTTGGAGCCTTCTCACATATCTCCCCTAGTTCTTTTCCTATTACATTATTATCTATTTTAATATTTGTATTTTCATAATTTGTATCACCAAACCGTATAAAGTCGTTCCAAGTAACATTCGTATTCCTAGCAAAAAATATTAAATATATTATAATTAAAATTGGTATAATTAGCACCATTGATAACAATAATTTTATCTTTTTGGAGTTCAATTTTTCTCCACCCTTCTGATGACTTTATTATTAGACGAACTTAAGTGTGAAAAAGTTCCAAAATATTTTAATTTTATTTATTTAATTCTTTAACCATGTGACCATTAGCATAAACTCCCTACGTTATTAAACTTTATCAAAAATAGTAACTCACAATAGAAAAAGTATTAAAATAAACTATAAAATTTTTATGGCCTGTTTATTTTGAGCAAAAAAATAACCAACTTAAAAAAAGTTGGCGATCGGTTTCACATTGCTAGCATCTTTTATCTCTAAATTTTATCAACCGTTTATCAATATCTTGTAATAAACGCGAATACTTTTTAAAATGCTCATCTATCTGCTCTTCTTGTATGTTACCACATTTATATCTAAGTCGATGATCTAATTTTGCCCAATGGTCCATGGTAATTGTTCTTAATTGAACTTCTGCTTTTACCCACTGTAAACTATTTTGAAAATAAATGAGCACTTGCACAATAAGATGTAAACTTCGGTAACCAGAGCTTTTTGGCCTTTTTATGTAATCCTTTATCTCAATCACCTTAATTTCATGGAATTCATTTAGACAGTTAGCAACTTCGTATAGATCATCAAGATAAAAGCAGACTGCCCTTACACCAACCAGATCGTTTATTTTTTCTAACGCCATTTCATAGGTTTCATCATAACCTTTTTTATTAAGTTTTTGCTTTGTACTTTCAACACTCTTAATTCTTGCTGAATAATTCTTAATTATATTTCGTTTATGTTGCTTTGATAGTTGTTCATTAATTCTCTTAAGCCTCGATTGCAATATACGAATAACACAATCGCTTTTTACTTTGAAATTATTATCCAGCATTTTAATAAGTGGTTCTCCCTTCTTAACATCATATATATTACTTACCATAATTTATCTACCTCTCTCTTTAAACATTTTATAATCAACTAGCTACCTTTAAATTTAGTTGTATTATACTTCTCTTAAGTAAATTCTAAAAACGCATACATGTAAATTATATGTTTGTAAAACATTTTTTGTGCATTAATTTTTCTTAATATTTAAATTTTTAATATAATAGCTTTCTTTGATGATGTGCTGATTAAACATAACAGTTGCATATCATTTGTCTTTTTTGTTTCCAATATACAAAATGTAAAAACCTAGAAATATTATATTACATTTTTAACCATTTTTCAATCATTGTATTAATAATTGTATTTTATTGGAAGTTTTATGCTTCGTGATTGAATCATACAATTAAGTGGGACAATTCTATGTAAGACTTATATATTGGAGGTAACACATAATGTATGTAAAACGATTATTCTTAATAATAATATTCGCTATGTCACTGATGGGTTGTTCTAATAGTATGGATAAAAATACGACGAAAATTTTAGTCATAAATAATATAGAAAAACAGAAAACACATAGAATAGAACAAATTCAAATTAATAAACTCTGTCTTATAGATAAACAAACTGAGGTTTCATGTCGTTGTATTGAATTAGTAATACTTAAATTAATCCCAGAAATGATGACATGCGAACTCTCCACCTTTTGCAACATTCCTGGGATTTTGTAAATTCAATTATTTATTGTCTTCATTCCTTGTTTGATCATTTTTTCAATTCCTTGATTATGTGATCTATTAATTCTTTTTAATTCATACAAACACTCTTTATCTTTACTTATCACATTCACGCCAAAATTACAGGATATCGTAGCTTTAAAACCTAATTTTTTTATGATAGATTCTGTGTTTTCATTATATTTACCATAAGGATATGTAAACGCATTTGGAATCGTATCGATGGCTAATTTTATCTTTTCATTAAACATCGCGACGTCATTGGTAATATATTTTTCATAATCATCTAGTTTTTCATCATTACGTTGACTACATCCATATCTTCACCCTTTAATATTATGCATATCATAGGAATGATTTTGTATTTCTACTAGACCTGATTCATCCATTTCTTTTATTTGGTCCCATGTAACATGAGAATAGTTTATATTAATATCAACGGTATTCGAAAATTTTTCAGAGCTTAGACCAATGATAGAAAGTACAATTTTCATATTGTATTTTTTTAATAAAGGAAATACATTAAGATATGTATTCAAAAGTCCATCGTCAAACGTTAGTATTATTGGATTTGGTGGTAATTCTTCATCAGAATATACATAATTAATCAGCTGTGTCATTGTTATTGTATTATAGTTATTTTCTGATAAATACTTTAAGTCACTTTCAAATTCGCTTTGAGTAATTGTGTCTTTTCCAAGTTGTGTACTCTTCACATTATGATACATTATTATTGGTACATATATTTGGGTGCTAGTAGCATTAGATACTTGCAGTATTTCTATAATTCCATAAGCATCATATACGAATAACATCAAAGAAAAAATTAAAACAAAAAGATTTTTTAATTTTAAGTTCTTCATGCTTTATGATTCTCCTTTTCTATATAGTAAATGCTATGTAATAAGGCTTAATCATATGCATTATTCATATGTTAACGTTAAAATAAAAAAATACACAACATGTATTCCTAAGGAATTATATAGGAAAATTAAAGTAATTTTTCATTAATTTTGCTATAAACTCGTAATTCATTTTGTAAAAACTAACAAAATGATAATGATTCTCATTTTTAATATTGCTTTTTCCCTTTTCGTGTGTTAGTATATATACACAGTTAGTAATTGCTAACTTACTTAGACACTATAGTTTAAAATTTATATAAATCAAGGAGGTAACAACATGGATGCATTAATAAAAGAATTAAATGAATTTTTATCAGATTTAAATGTCTTATATCGAAAGCTTCAAAACTATCACTGGAATGTGAAAGGAAAAAGCTTCTTTGTACTTCATTCTAAATTAGAAGAATACTACAATGGCGTTAATTCTGAGATTGATAAAGTTGCAGAAAAAATCTTAATGTTAGGTGGACAACCTCTTGGAACTATGAAAGACTATCTTAATATTAGTAGTATAAAAGAAGCTGAAAATGCTAAAGTTGCAGGAGATGTAGTTCTTAAGAATCTTCTAGAAGATTTTTCATATTGCAAACAAAAGGCTGAAGCTATCAAAGTTAAGGCAGATGAATCAAATGCTTACATCATATCTGCTTATATGGATGAAGTTATTGATGAATATAGCAAAGCATGCTGGATGCTAAAACAATCAATGGAATAATGAATTTCTTTTTTAAGAACGTAGACGAGGATGTTGTAGAATAATCTCTCCATACAACAACAATAAGCTGACTCATTTTTACGAGATCCCGTCTATTTTTATTAGAAAGGCTGTCTTATTAAGGACAGTCTTTTTTTATTTTTGTAATACAAGAAAGTTGGTTTGCGATTGTGTGATTGGTTTGATGATCAATATGTCGGTGTTTTATAAAATGAAAATTATACATCTGAGGAGTATGCTAATAGTGTCATTTAATCAACTCATAGAAAAAGTCATAGAAAAACATAAAAAAATAAGACCTTCAGAAACCTCTGAAAGCCTTACATTTACTAATAAAGCTGCCAACGGGAATCGAACCCGTGACCTCCACCTTACCAATTGGAATATTTAAATTTTATAATATTTCGTCATTTGCTGAAACCATTGATTTCACTGTGTTTTTTCCTAGTTATAATCTTTTTACTTATAATTGCTTTAGTGAATATTTCGTATGTTTGTTAGTCAAGTGTTAGTCAAAACATATTATTAAATTCAATAATTTTTCACAACAATATCACAACAACATCACAACAGCCACTTACAGAAAATAGGTGTTTTTATACATACGCTTTCTGATAGCTTTTGGTAGCGTTGAGCTTGAGTCAGTAGTTTCTTTCTTTACTCCATCATTCTCCAACAATCTATATCCAATCGATGCAGCTGTTTTATAGTCTACCTCGTAAGCTTTTTGATATGCTTTTGTTGCATTAAACTTTTAATATAATACTAGTAATAAAGTCGTTGTTTATCAGTCAGTGCAGTATTCTCCAATACCTGCTTTACTTCATCAATAACGGTTCTTTCTTCGCACTAATCTGTTTAGCCGAGCGTTCGCTTTTCTTATCCGAGCGTTCGCCTTACCTTGTTACATTCTATCACTCTATTTCGCCCATATTTCAATTTTTATTCATCGGACTAACTTTTATCATAGAAACAGATTAAATTAAAAATTTAACTTACTAAAAAACTATTAACTAATATAAATTAGTAATTAGACATTATATATTTTTTACCAGTGAGACTTTACGATCGTTGCAATGCCAGAATGCAAAATCTATAAACTAGGCACAACTTCAAAATTTATTTCAATTGTATCACTAACAATATTACCATCATCGTTCGGATAACGATATATAAACTCTGCAAGATATTTTCCAGCTGGTAAATTAAATGTATCAAACGGTTTATAATAAAAAGCTTTATCTTTTTTTAGTCCCTGCTCATAAAACCAATAGTCAAACGCCAAATCATATATAACACGCTCTAACTGTAACTTATCATGATTTTCATCATAAATATTAATATACATTGGATAGCCATCTATATCTGGATAAAAAATACTATCCTCTTTACCACAATACGTCATACTTGACCAAATATTAACGTATTCATCAACCTCGTATATATTTTTATCCAAGTTCGCCTCTAATTTAAAATTTTTTGTAGACCTTGTTTCATGTATACTTTTTCTATTATTTTTAGCTTTTACCTTAATTTTTTTAGTTGCATATAACTCATGTTTCGATTCCCCTGATAGATCGTCTTCATACCAAGTTGTTAGCGTTAATGTATAATATCCTGGTGGCAATCTTAATTCTGCTGGATGAGATCTGAGCACATCTGACATTCCAATGCTTGATTCACGCTGATCATAGTCCTTAAATATTTTCATAGCTTGAAAGTAATTATAGTATCCATAACTCGAACAATCCATTGTGATAATTTCATCTCTTTTAAAAGTATGTATTTGAGCGCCAAAAGTATTCGGTGGTTCTAGTACTGACCGAAAGCCATTAGATCCAGTAATTAATAAAGAAAACGGATATTTAGGAATATAAACATCAATTTCTTCACTATCTCCAATATAATGCATACTTAGTTGTATGTTTATATCTTCATTGTCATAAAATTCTGTCTTATTAATATCTATCCATGTCTTAAACTTATCATCTTCAGAAAAGTCTTTATTTTTTTTATAATAAATTATAAAACTTAATACTAGTACCGCCATTATAATAATCATTTTTGTTATTTTTTTAATTTTCCCCACTCCCTTCGAAATCATAAGAAATCCAGTTACATATATATATAACTGGATTTATTTTTACATATGTTAATTAAATGTAAAGCCTACATTCTCGATGTATTTATTAGGAGTAAAATACCATATATTGTCAGTTTCATTATTCCCTGTTACAATCCCTACAACACAATTCCTATTTGCTGCCGTTGTTGTATATACTGTACCACCACTATCTCCACCATCTACAAAATTTGTTTTTGGCGTTACTATACATAGACCTTTTACAACAAATTCACTAAAATCAAGTTTGTCTGTAAATTTTCTTGTAACCTCGGTGCTAGTTATAGTACCAGTGCCATATGTAGTTGTAACACCAGCATATTTTATTTCTAAACCTGCCACAATATTTGCCGTTCCAGCAATTGTTGCAGTAAATCCACCATAGCCAACAACTCGATTTGAAGTACTTACAGTAGTATTTGAAATATCAACAAGAGAAAAATCACCATATGAATAATATAAATTACTACCTAATGAAGTCTCATATAAATTTAGATTTTGATAAAGAACACTTCCAATATTTGTACCATTATATTTAACCTGAATTATTCATGTAAGTAAATAACAAAGTTAATTTACTGATCTTTATATCAGCCCGTTGTTTTTTACTTTGATTTTATGATTTTACTTTTTTTAACAGTCAAAAAGAAAGGAATTTAACTAAGGTATTATTACTCTCTTTTTTTAACTGCCAATGTGCAACTCACTATCTACTCTAATAACCTTTGTAGTGGTCTTAGTGAATGTATTTTTGATAAAACCTCATTAAATTCATTTTTATAAGGGCAACTACTGCATAACTTAAAGATTAGATAGCGTGATTTCTTCGTTAGCCTTGCTGCTATTTTTATAAGTTTTAAACGAATTGTATCAACTTGAAGATGTCTCATCTTCTTTGGTAAAACCATTCGACGAAACCAATTGAATATGTTATATGTTAACATATTGATTTGGAGTCGATTTTGATTAGTTATGAAATCATGATTTGGCATAGCATTCATATGAAAGCCTAGTTTTGCTTCTTTAATCATGTTTTCCATAGTCCCTCGATTACAATAAAAACGTAAAATATCCTGGGCAGGAATCTCCATATTTGTAACGATGAATGTATAATTAGCTACCATTACTCCATATGGTTTTTCAATCTTGCAAACAATTCTACGAGGATATGCCCAGCTATCAGCAGCATACATGAATTCAGTATAAGTGCAAGCGTAATCAACAAGATTATTGTTTAATGATTCCATAAAATCATAAACATCACCTTCAACCATCTTACGTAAGCGTGCTGATTCCTTCATACGAATAGCAAAACTCACACCATTGGTCTCTAACTTTTCATAAAGCATAACGTCTGCGAAACCACTATCACCTCTTAAGAATAGTTGAGTATCTGGATAATTATCCATATATTCCAATAGGAGAGGATACAAAAAATTATGTGCGTCCTTTGAAGTGTAAGTATTTCCTGGTCTTAACTCAGCCTTTAATAAATCCTTAGTTAACCCATCAAATACTAATAATGGATGATATCCAACGTTTTGATAATGAGTATTATAGCTACTACCTTCTTGCGAACCATACGTAGTAAATGAAGTAGAGTCGACATCAAGAATGATCTGTTGTGGTTGTTCATAAGAATAAATCTTCTCACGTAATAGTTGATGAAGAACATCCATCTGCACAATACAGATGTCATCAAGACGATTCATAAAACGGCTTATTGTAGGTTGAGATGCCAATCTTTCTTTCGAAAGAATTTGAGTAAATATAGGATCAAAAGCCAATTCATCCGCATCATCATCTTGAAAGTACCCAGCGATGTTTTGAAAGATACGTTGCATGAGTATGGATGAATCAGAATGAATACGCTGTTTTGTATCAGTACTAAAATTCTCAGCAATGATAGAGGGGATCTTTAGTTTATTTATATATTCATAGAGTAAAAGTAATCCAGAATCGGAGGAAAGTTCTCCTCCATTAAAATTTATTTTAATACGGTTATTGCATTCTAAGTGTAAATCCTGTAAACTAGACATATAAGGTTTCTCCTTTGTTTGATTTTGGGTCGCACTTAAATTTTAACAAAGAAGAGGCCTTTTTTCTATATCTAGATTTCACTTTTTAGGTGAAAGTAATAAATGTATGAAACTCAGTATTAAAAAGGTATTGTATCATGCTAACAAGGTCAGCATGAATAATTCAGGTTTAATTATTGTATTTTTAGTGTTAGTATGTCCACATGTTAGTAATGTTTTTTTTCCATTATAAGTGCCAAAATATCCAATTGAACATTGACTTTTCCCGACTATTCCCTCGCCACCTTGCATTGCTGTCGGAGTAGCTGGTTGAGATTTCACGAATGTAATTGGTAATGAAGAATAAGTGCTTATATTTTCTATCGATTCTAAATCTGAACTATCTACTCCTATTACTAAATTATTAGTATAAACGTCAATATAATATTCATTTACATCGAAACTCCGAGAAATAGTTGAAATTTCACTCTTTAAACTATTAAGATATTTATATGAATAATCAACCTCTTCAAAAGTAACGTCTTCGAAACCATTACAGTAATTTAAATACTTATTCTTTATCTCATTACTTGTATCTGTTAATTGAATTACCAAAACATCTTTATCTAAATAGAAACCGCCTAATTCTTCTGGTAAATCGTTATTTTCATATGAAAAATCAATAGATAACCCTTCACAAATACGATTATATGCCTCAAGAGCAGCATCTTGTGAATATTCTAATTCATCATAGTTTTTAGTGTCTTGAGCAAAAATAATTTTACTGCTAGAAAATAATACAGTAACTGCCATTAATGAAGTAATAATTTTTTTACCTAATTTCTTGTTCATTCAATTCCTCCTTATTCTTAATCGTACAATTTACTTGGTTACATAAATTTCTATTTCGTCCCCCTTTACAAATTATTAATAAATATATTTATCTTTTACATTTTAACACATTATTTTCTAAATTTAAATATATTTGTAAAATCTATATCTTTTTTGTAATATTTACACAAATTTTAACTTTTTATTTTGGTATCAAACTGCTGCCATATAGTTCTAACAATGCCTATATAAAATAACCAGGTTTTATCGTCCGATACTAAATATAAATTCTATATCACCAGGAGAATCATCAGTTTTCTTCTTTAGAGCTGAAAACCTCACGTCCGTCTTTATGACAAGCCTTATTAATCATAATAGCAGCAGTTCGTTAATGTTATATTGATTTATGAGCCATTGATCAGCTCTTCTCTATTAATTTCAAAGCAGCTCTTTCGGTCGAACTGGTCCATGTATAATTAAAACTACTGACACTACCCCGATAAGCCATACTTTCAACAATATCATATTTATTCTGTAACATTTTTCTTAAGCTTGGACGTCTCAATTTGCGTAATCCACTTACTTCCACTTGCCTAATTGCTTGGCCAGATACTCCTAATAACTCCCCTACGGCCCTCATAGTCATGTTATTAAGGTAACGCAATTTAATAACCTTATTCTCATATTCTGAAGTATGTTTCTCTACAATCCCCCATATACTTTTACGCTCCTGGTCCATTATTCTATCTAGTACTTCTTTTTCTATATCTTGATTATCTGCTACCGTCTCACCAATCGTAGTGTCATTATCCTCGTCTTGGACAGCTATATCAAGGCTTGAAAGATTATAAAAGGAATAAATGTACTCCTTCAAATTATCAAGGCTTTCTAGTCCAATTCCAAGGCCCTTACACAGCTCTTCATCTGTTGGTTTCCGCCCATACTGTAACTCAAAAACATTTACTAGCTTATTATAACGGTTTATCTTCTGTTTCATATCCCTAGAATGTCTTACTGTATAGCCTTGTCGTTCTATACAGCACTCCATAGCATTTCGAATCCAATACGCTGCATAAGTAATAAACTTAACTTCCTGATCACCTTCATATCGTTTGACAGCTTCATACATCCCTATGTATCCTTCCTGCATTAGATCGTCTAGCTCAATATATCCAGAATACTTACGAGCAATCTTATAGATATAATATTCATTTTGCTTGTATAGTAGGGTCAAATTATCAACTGTATTTATCCCCTGTTGTATCTGCTGTACTAACTCTTCATTTGTCATTTGCGTTCAACTCCCTTTATAAAATTAATGTAACTATTGGTCGAATGAAATGTTCCTCTAATCGAATGGAATGTTCCTTTAAAGAATATTTATTTTCTACCTCCTTTTTTAAATCTTCTTTTTCATTAATTTATGAAGAACTCATTGACAACACGTGCTACACGTGTTATAATATTGATGTAAGGAGGTCAGTACATACAATGAAAGATAAAGATTTACTTAAACTACTAAAACAAAACGGATGGGAAGTAATTCGAATCACTGGTAGTCACCACGTACTATAAAAAGGCGACGAAATAGAAGTTGTTCCTATCCACAACAAAGATGTACCGACTGGTCTACTAAACAAAATATTGAAGAGGACAGGGCTAAAATAGCCCTCTTCTTCGCCTATATAAATAAAGGAGTGATATTATGTTATTTGCGTACCCTGCCATCTTTCATGAAGAGGATTCTGCCTTTTGGGTTGAGTTTCCCGATTTAATAGGTTGCCAATCCTTCGGCGATACTTTAAATGAAACGATTGAAAATGCACAAGAAGCCTTATCCGCTTACGTACTAACTTTATTAGAATCAAACCAGGATATACCTACACCATCAAAGATTAAAACTATTATGCTTGAAGATTCTAATTCATTTACTAGCCTTGTATCATGTAACATTGATCAATACAAAGGCATGAAGGCAATCAAAAAAACTTTGACTATTCCATCTTGGCTTAACGACAAAGCACTTGCACAAGGTATAAACTTTTCAAAAGTATTACAAGATGCATTGCTTACAAAAATACAATCATAATACCAGGGAGCTGTTACTTTAACGATTAAATTATAACAAAGTGACAGCTTCTGTTTTTAATGGCAATAAGGGATTATTTAGATATAACCTTAGGTAAAGTTTTGTAAGTTTCTTAATTACATACCTTAAAGATTTTCTATAAAGCGCTTGGAGCGTTCCATAAAACGTTCGGAACGTACCGAACGATAATCCCAATATTTTATAGCTTTTCTCCTTTATTTTACGAGTTCGTGTTTGAATTCGTTTGTTTTGATTCTCACAATTAAATCACACCTTTTTTTCAGTCAATCCTGTATCTAAAAATATACTCTGTCATTTCTAAACCTGCTTATATCTAATATAAATTCTTTACTCTACATTCTGTATTTATGCTCTTTTCTATTTTCACAGAAGTGGCAGCAGTTATTAAACAAATACCTAGCAGTCTTTTCAATCCTAGCCTATTTCTGTCTATTCTTTAACTATACAGCAAGGCTGTTCCAAGTTAGGACTTCCTTTAAAATATATTAACTTATCTTATGTAGCCAATATATCTATAAATCCTTAAACATCTTCTCTACACAAAAAAAGACGCAGCAACATCGAATCATAAAATCTATGAATCGTTATTCCCGCGTCTTACAATAAAACTTCCAATGTGTCTAATCATTGGGGTACTCTTTTTTATTCACTTATAAATGTATTATAACTACTATATCAATACACGAATAAATACATATATTCTTTTCAATATTCTATTATCTTCAATTCGTTCTATAAGTTCTATTATGTACTTCTTATATGCTTCTTTCGTCATTATTTTGCTCCTTCTTAATTGTTGCTTTAATATATACTCTATTGTATCGCCCCTGCTTCTGCTGCTTACTCCACTTTTTAACCACTGGGTCCAGGAGCGAAAGAATCGTCTTTAGTTCCTGTTCTGTCTCATAAGAGACTTTAATTTTTACACTCATAAATTACCTGCTTTCTGCAATCTATATATTCCACTGATCTTTTAAACGGTTGACTAGTTTCATTTGTTCCGATGTATCTTTATCAGGATTACTATCTGGATGAAACTTTCTTGATAAAATCTTATAGAACTCCTTCAGATACGTTTTATCTACTTCATTGTAGTTACCTTGACTTGAACTACAGTAACTACTTGAATTATTGTTGTAGTTACTGTAATACCCTTGCTGATAACTACGATTTCTTTCTTCATACTCTTTTCTGAATTTGTATTCTCTCTTAATTTGTTCTAACGCTTCTGAATTACGCAATGTCCCAAATACATCATAACATCTATCATATTCGTTACTATCACTACTTAAATCATACTTACAATTAAATTTACTCTTTTCCTCTCTGTACAACTTAAGAATTCTCTCATGTTCTTCATGTGTCTTATATTCTTCCGTCTGTTTGAACTCTTCTTCAATCTGACTTACCAATGGCCCAATCTTCTGTTCAACTAGCTCATATATGTATTCCGTAGACACATTTAATTCTGATATGCTCCCTGTCAAGTAGACAGGCCAAATATCTAAAGTAATGCTCATAAATCAGTCATACGATTTTCGTATGGCTGATTTTTTATGCGCACCACTTTGATTTATATTTCTCAATTCTTTTATTCTTTGCAATCGGATATGTTGTTGGAGTTGCGGAAGCTAACGCTTCAGCCCTTACCTCAGCAGGTGTTTTACAATCATATCTGCTTTGAGGTCGCTCATCTCGATAGAATCGGATATAATCTTTGATTGCATGACGTAATGATAACTCATCTGTTATCTCGTACATTTGATACATTTCTGATTTAATGATTCCCCAAAAACCTTCCGTTGGTCCATTATCAATACAATGGCCAACTCTGGACATTGATTGAATCATTTCGCTATCTTGAAGTTTTCTCTGGAACACCTTATTTGTATACTGAAAGCCTCGGTCGCTATGAAAAATAGGCTTTGCAGTTGAATTAGCATCAATTGCTTTATCAAAGGTTTTGAATACCAGTTGATTGTTGTTTCTGCCGCTTATAACAAATGCAACAGGATAACGATCATAGAGATCTATGATCGCACTAAGATATAGTTTCTTATTGGTTTCAGGAATCTTAAACTCCGTTACATCAGTAGCCCACTTTTGATTAGGCTCTGTTGCATAAAAGTCTCTTGCTAACTTATTTTCTGCTGTTTCTTCTGGCTTGGAAGAATTGTATTTTTTCTTCTTTTTACGAATAACAGAATGGATTCCAAGTTTTTTCATAATACGATGAATTTGTTTCCTTGAATAATGAGTATGATTGAAATGATTGATCCAATCCGTCATTCTTCGGTACCCTAAGATATGAGAAAATCTTTCATCATACTCTTTGATTAATTCTGCGATTTCGATATTAGTTTTTTCTTGTTCTGGTACAATTCTATGTTTCCATTTGTAGAACGCAGCTCTGGCGATTCCAAGCTGTGCACACATCCAGTTGACACTCCAACCCTTGTTCGTATGGAAGTATTCAATAACAAGATACTTTGATTCATGGCGTTGCTTTCCGAGTCTCACATCCCTTCGAATTCTTTCACTTTTTTTAACAGTTCTACCACCATATCTTTTTCTTCAAGCTGACGCTTTAGCCGAAGATTCTCTCTTCGTAATCGTTCTAATTCATCAACTTCATCATCTGTCTTATGTCGACCACGTTTGTCAGTAAGACCTTCTTCACCTGTGGCATCATATTTTTTCACCCAGGAATACACCTGACTGTAAGAAACATCGTAAAGTGCTGCTGTGTCCTTATAATCACGATTGTGTTCAATGCAGTATGTAACGATTTCTTTGCGTTCCTGAATAGTTGTTTTTCGCCTTGCCTCTGCCATATAGACCTCCCGTTTCGGATCGTAATCCTTAAGTTCTCTATTGGCATTATACTTCATAATCCACTGTTTTAGTGTCGAATCAGACAAAATATTATATTTAGCTGCAAGTTCTTCTAAAGATCCTTCTCCACGCAGATATCGTTCGACCATTTCAGTTTTAAACTCTTTTGTATAAGCTTTATTCCCTATTGGATTTTGAAACACCTCAATACCTGAATAGTTATAAAAATGTAACCATTTATGAACAGAACAATTCCTTTTCTTTTCGTTAAAAGGAATATCATATTTTGCACAAATTTCTCGCATTGATAAATTTCCAGATAAATAATCTTCACAAGCACTCGCTTTAGTTTCAGGGGAGTATTTAGCTTTTCTGGACATGAAAAATCCTCCTTAAGTAGATTTTGGTTATTTACCTTGTCTACTTAAGGAGGATCATATCATTCCTCTGCTACTGCTTTTATTTTTCTATCACAATCTTCATATAAGCAAAAATACCTGTCCGCAATATCATAATAACCTACAGTAATTAATATAAATTGTTTCTTCTTAACTTTTCCATTTTCCCTATAACTATGATGAATTGAAATTTTATAAGCTGTTTTAATATTCCGTTCAAAGTAATTGTTATAACTATAATGGTAGCTCCAATGGCTCATATCTTGTCCATTAAGAGACATCTCATAATACTTTGCTATTAATTCTTTCGAATATCCCTTTCCTGGTGGTTTCTTTCGTTCTATTGTTTGAATAACACAATACATTATCGCCTTGTAGTTACTGCAATGCGTTAACCAGTAGCTACTTTCCTCACTTTCACTTGTTATCAATACTTTTGCTTTAATTTAATTGAAGTAATAAATTATTTTATTGCTAACCTTGAATTAACTTGGCTACGTAATTTCAATTTAGGTTCATAATAAACTTGACTATACTCATACCGTTGCCTTCTTTCTTCTGGCACGCTCGGCACGTTTTCCCATTATGTAGCCATACATAAAAAGAAATTTTTTACTCCAAAAATCTGTTTCATTTCTAACAATAGCATCAATCATAGGTGCATTGTCCATTACAATGCCTATTCCTGTATTTCCTAATATCTTTCTTATTTGACTGTATTCTTTCTCTTCTCTCTTTCTTTCACGCAAGGCGATTATATCATCTAATAACTTTACACACGTTAATGCACTAATGCTTTTTAACCTATTCTTTAAATCACTTCTGATACTATAGTCTGAATCCAAATAGGCAATACATAACTTCTCGTACGAGTCATAATATTCGTTATCTAGATTTACCACTACGATATCAAACCTTGGATCATAAAATATTGCAAGCGTTTCAAGTGGTTTCATTTTTTCTGCGTACTCCTCTGGTATCTCACTTATACGGCAAGCTGCTATTCTTAATTCTTCATTAATCATCTTATACATAATAATCTTTCTCCTTTTCGTATCTTGGTATGAGTAGATCCAATATTTTCGCTGTGTCCTTACAATCAGTAAGGGCATATTTTTAGATTATTCGTGTTTGTTTTGGAAACGCTCCAATGAAGCGTTCCAATCATCTCCTCAATTCCTCATATAATCGAATAATCTTAATCGGTGTTAAACTGTACTTTTTTATGTACTCTTGACTGTAATATGCCTTAATAAGCACATTAATGGCATCACAGTAGGCTTTCACAGTTTCATAGGATGGACAATACTTTATTGATGAATACTGCCCTGGATGCCATTCTTCCAGAAAGACAACTTCATCCATTATCATACATTCCCTTAAATAATCAATCGCATGGTCCATATTGAATCCTTTCTCACTTATGTAAGGGTAAAAATCCCTTGCCAGATACCAAAAGAAGAAGTATAATCAAAATAGTACCTGGCATTAATCTGTCTAGTTACGTGCTCTTGTCAATGTTGGTAGCAGCGACAAGAGCCTTTTTACTATTCACAGTGTACTGTACCGCCTATTCTTACAAAATCGCCATACTTTCCACCTGCTACTACACTATCTATAGACGAAGAAATTTGACTGATATTACTTTCTATTAAGTTCAAATTTCCATTTATCAAAGTCAATTGGGTTCCAATTTTATCAAGGGCAACTACGATAGAATCACTTATCATATTTACTCTTAATATATCTCCTGTCTTATTTCCCGACAGCCTCATAGTTTTTCCATTCTTTAATGTAATAACCGTATTGTCATTATCATCTGTTCTGAAACTTGCTATCTGATCAGTATTAATATATCCTTCATTTGTTTTAATAAATCTGTTCATGTAATTTACTCCTTTTTCTAATAATCATAATTCAAACTCCTTATTTAGATATTTCGTTTCCATCGTTTCCACGTTTCCACAGTATTCTTTAAACCCGCATAAAATCAAGAGTTGAATAGTGGAAACGAAACTATAATTTGTTTCCACTTTGTTTCAATTATTAATCAATGGAATCGGTTGAATCAGTGGATTGTTATAAATAAATTCATACTCATTTGTTTTACTTGTTGAGTTTCTATGAAACTTACTCCTTTTCATTTTTCTAATTCCGTAACCCATTTTAATAATTTCGCAACACACAATTTAATTATGGTGTTTCATAAAAAACCTTAATTTAAAAGGCTTTTACGGGCCGTAACACCGTAACACCTTTTTTTTGTTTTAGAGAGCTATATATTTTATGATTAATATTTTGATTTATAATGTATTATGTACTCTCTAATAAAATTTAGGTGTTAATGTGTTACATACTAATATAAATATATATTAACCCCAGTTATTGATGATGAAGTCTATTCATTATGGATTGAAAAGACACTACTTAAATATAAAGATAAAAAAGCCGAAGGAAAAGGATGGGATAATATCAAAGAAGAACTTCCTTTTTATTAAAATTTTAATTGTGTTATAAGGATCATTTTTGTATGAATATAAAAACAGCCCCAGTGCTACCAACACTAGAGCTGCAAATAAATGTTACTACTAACCAAAAGGTCAAATAGTACACCCTTCAAACAAGTGTATTATACCACGACCTTTATTAAATTGCACCTGAAAACAGGTGTTCTATAAAGAAAGGAATGATACAATGGCATCTATTCGTAAAAGAGGAAACTCTTATCAAATAACAGTGTCTAACGGACGTGACAGCTCAGGCAGGCAGATACTAGAAACGACGACCTTTACACCTGATCATAACTTGACAGAACGGCAGCAGAAAAAAGCTCTTGATACCTTTGTGTTTGAATTCGAACAAAAAGTAAAATCTGGCAAGCTATTAAAGGGTGAGAAACTTACCTTATCGGAATTTACTGATCAGTGGCTCAAAGAATACGCTAAAATAAATCTTACTCAAAACTCTTTTAAAAGCTATAGCGATAATTTAAAACTACGTATCATACCAGCTCTTGGACATATCAAACTATCTAATCTTAACCCTATGCATTTACAAAGTTATTATAATAATCTATTAGAAGACGGTATACGTTTAGATGGTAAGCCTGGCGGTTATAGTGCTGCTACCATTAAGAAGGACCATGTTATATTAAGCAGTATATTACACACAGCAGTTCAATGGCAGTTAATTGAAAATAATCCTTGCGATCGAGTGTCTCCACCCAAAGTAACTCGTACTGCTGAAAACATAAAATTTTTTACACTAGAACAAACACAACTTTTTCTTAATGCTCTAGACATGAATTATTCATTTACATATCAGGAACATGATCGCATTGATGACACAGGTAAAAAATATCATGTTAGCTCATATGAAGAAACAAAACGAATACCAAAACAATTTAAAGTGTTTTTTTACATAGCTATCTTTGGAGGGTTACGCAGGGGTGAGATAGTTGCATTGACCTGGGAAGATATCAACTTTGATGAATGTTCTGTGAATATTAGCAAATCTAGTTCTTATGTTAATAAGCAGATTATTACTAAAGAACCAAAAACTTTAACTTCTATCCGCACAATTAAGCTTCCTGGCTTTGTTATACAATTACTTAAAGAATGGAAGTTAGAACAGAATAAATATCGCCTTTCTTTAGGAGATCAATGGGTTGGAAGTAACCACATCTTTACTCAATGGAATGGTAAACAAATGTATCCCTCCACACCGACGCAGACATTTAAGAAAATTATCAACAAGTACAATAAAACTGTTACTGATGAGAAAGATAAGCTTCCCTTAATTCCTTTACACGGATTAAGACATACTTCCGCAACTCTTTTAATAGCCGAAAACGTAGACGTTAAAACTGTCTCAACAAGGCTTGGCCATGCTCAGACAAGCACCACAATGGATATTTATGCTCATGCTCTAAAACAATTGGATGAAAAAGCTGCTAGTGCATTAGAAGATGCCTTTAAGAAAAAAGCTTAGTTTTAAAATAAATGTTAGTCAAATGTTAGTCAAATCATAAAAAGCACCCCTTTGGGGAGTGCTTTTCTTTCCCCATAAAATAGAAAAACCCTAGTAAACACTAGGGTTTCATTATAAGCTGCCAACGGGAATCGAACCCGTGACCTCCACCTTACCAAGGTGACGCTCTACCGACTGAGCCATGGCAGCAACTGTTCGCATGGGAATGCGTCCGAAAGATATATTACCATAGAATGAAATATATTGCAAGTCCAAAATGAAGAAATTTATTTTATAAACCCATTTTCAATATTAAATTTCTTTCAGGATCTGATTCAACTTTTTTCGGATTCGTTGCAACGCATTATCTACCGATTTGGGCTCTTTATTAAGTATTTCGGCAATCTTACTGTAATTATAATCTTGCATGTAAAGATTTAAAATCTGCCTTTCAAAATTGCTTAATCTTTCATAAAGTTCTTTTTCTAAAAGAGATGTATTTTCCTTATCAATAAACATTTCTTCTGGATTCATGATTCTAGCATGTGCTAGGGTTTCAATAAAAGAAACTGCAGAATCCGTTGATTCTACATCATCGGAATAATTTGAACTATCAATGGATATGTAATTATTAAGTGGCTGATTCTTTTTCGTATTTGAAGATTTTATAGCCGTATATATTTGTCTTGAAATACATAAATCAGCAAAAGTTAAAAAGGACGCTTCCTTCTCTCTTTGATAATCGCGTATGGCTTTGTACAGTCCAATCATACCTTCCTGAATCAAGTCCTCGTGGTCACCACCGATCAAGTAAAGCGCCTTTGCCTTTTTTCTCACTAAATTTTTATACTTACCTATTAGATAATCCATCGCTAATGTGTCACCTTCTCGAATGAGCATAACAATGTCTTCATCCGAAATATTCTCATATTGCTGATAAATCATACTCATCCTCCTAACTCAAAAGTCTTATTAAATGACTACATTTTTAATTTTATAGACAATGTTTTATTGGTGTAAAAACTATTGTAGAAATAACTACAAAAAGATATAAAATTTTAGAATTCTTTCTATCATAGTTTTTACACCGTTTTATATAACATTATATTTTACTTTTCAATTCTTTGTAAAGTGTATTCCTTACTTAAAATTTCTCTGTCTAACAATCTCATAGCTTAAAATTCCCATAGCCACAGAAGCATTGAGGGAATCAATGTCACCAACCATAGGTATCTTAGCTGTGAAATCACACTTTTCTCTTACAAGTCTTGAAACTCCGTCACCTTCAGAACCGATTACCAATCCAATTGGTCCAGTCAAGTTCTGGCGATACATTACTTCACCCTGTAGGTCTGCACAAACAAACCATAAGCCTTTTTCTTTTAACTCTTCCATAGTCGCAACTAAATTTGTTACCTTCGCTACTGGAGTATAGTTAATGGCACCAGCAGATGTTTTTGCCACTGTAGCAGTAAGTCCAACTGCTCTACGTTTTGGTATAATGATACCATGAGCACCTGCTTGATTTGCAGTTCGAATCATAGCACCAAGATTATGAGGATCTTCAATACCATCTAATAAAATAATAAATGGATCTTCTCCTTTTTCTTCTGCTGCCTTTAAAATATCTTCAACTTCTGCGTATTCATACGCTGCAGCATATGCAATAACACCTTGATGTTTCCCTGAATCTGAAATCTGATCCAAACGCTCTTTTTTAACAAAATTAATAATTGTGTCGCCTTTTTTAGCTTCACGTAAAATAGATTTAATTGGTCCATCTTGACAACCATCTAATATAAAAAGACGATCGATTGGTTTTCCTGCTCGAAATGCTTCTAATACTGCATTTCTACCTTCTATAGTTAGTTCTTCGTATCTCAAATTAACCTCCATACTGTCTACAAGCAGCTTCTTTCAGCTTGTACTAAATCATTTTAAATATAACCACTTAAAATTAAATTTTTATAGTGATATTCTTTTTTATATGTCCTTCTTGTAACAAAACTGTATTACCCACGTTCTATTCTAATCTTCACTCTCAATAAAACCAGCTTTATGCAACCCAGAATGCAACAGTTCAAAAATTCGGTCCATCTGTTCAGTCATATAAAGATATCCCATCAATGCTTCAAACCCCGTAGCAATTCGGTAATCACTCATGGATGCATTCTTCGCAACAGTAACAGACTTCGCATTTCTTCCACGCTTATAATATCCAAGTTCTTCTTCCGTCAACTCATCCATAATTGCATGTAAAATATCTTTTTGTGCGGATGCCTTCACCATCTTACTCGCATTTTGATGTAAGCGATTCACTTGGGCGTTTCCACGCTCCACTAGCATTGTACGTATAATAAGATCGTAAATACTATCTCCTATATACGCCAATGTTAGTGGAGAATAGGTACGTATATCTTTTTTTGAAAGTTCAAAAGTACTTTGCACTTTTGAAACTAAGCTCTCTTCCATTTCACACCTTCTCTAGTATCTTCAAGAATAATGCCCATATCAAGCAATTGATTACGTATTTCATCTGCTTTTGCAAAATCCTTGTTTTTTCTAGCAGCTTGACGAGCTGCAATAAGTTGTTCTACTTCTTCATCTAACATCTCTGTCTTTTTTTCAGTTTCAATTCCAAGTATATCACAGAGTGTAGTAATTTTGGTAAGAACTTTTTCAATCATTTCTTCACTGGAATCAACAGAAAGATTTGAATTTGATAATTTCACCATTTCAAAAATTGCAGTAATAGCATCAGCAGTGTTAAAATCATCATCCATTACGGTATCAAATTTTTCATGTAATGCCTCAAATTCCTTCCATAAACCTTGCTCTTCCTCTGTTAATCCAATTGTTGCATCTGCTTCGCAAGCAATTAATTCTTTCTCAGACATTTTATCTTTTTTTACACTTTGTAAATATTTTAATTGCGCAATTGCATTTTGGATTCTTTCTAATCCATTCTTAGATGCTTCCATAATCTCACGACTAAAGTTAATTGGGCTTCTATAGTGTACACTTAGTAAAAAGAATCGAAGAATTGATAATGGGAATTCTTTTTCAATATCTCTTACTGTAAAGAAATTGCCTTCAGATTTAGACATCTTCTTATTATCAATATTTACAAAGGCATTGTGCATCCAATATTTCGCAAATTGTTTACCACTGCATGCTTCTGTTTGTGCAATTTCATTTTCATGGTGAGGGAAAATTAAATCTTCGCCGCCTGCGTGAATATCAATTTGTTCTCCCAAATACTTTTTACTCATAACGGAACATTCAATATGCCAACCTGGTCTTCCATCACACCATGGTGAATGCCATGCTGGCTCTCCAGCCTTTTTCGGTTTCCAAAGAACAAAATCCATAGGATCTTCTTTTTCATCACTTACAGCAATTCTTGCACCAGCTTCTAAGTCATCAATGTTCTTCTTTGATAATTTTCCATACTCAGGGAAACTTCTCGTTTTAAAATACACAGTACCATTTTTTGCATAAGCATGGTCCTTTTCAATCAAATCCTCAATCATCTCGATCATTTCATCAATTTCTTCAGTTGCTTTAGGATTCTTAGTTGCAGGTTTTACGTTAAGAGCTTTTGTATCCTTCTTAAATTCATTGATATAACGTTCTGATATTTCAGATGAGGAAACACCCTCTTCATTGGCTTTTTTAATAATTTTATCATCTACGTCTGTAAAATTAGATACAAAATTAACTTCGTAACCTTTGTATTCTAAATAACGTCTTACCGTATCAAATACAACAACAGGTCTTGCATTTCCTATATGAATATAATTATAAACGGTAGGGCCACATACATACATACTTACTTTTCCCTCTTGTAATGGCACAAATGTTTCTTTTTGCTTACTTAAGGTATTATAGATTTTCATTTGAGTTCTCCTTCTTTAAATACTATTTCTATTATTTATTGATATCATCTTCATTTTCTATTTTTTTATCATTGATTTGCTCATGCAATTCATTGTAACGTAAGCTAAGTGAATGTATCGTTTTATCTAAATGATCAATCTGATTTTGAACTGGATCTGGTAAACGTTGATCCAAATCTTCACTTGGAACTTTAATATTATCTCTCTTTACAACCTTACCTGGCACACCAACCACTGTGGAATTCGGAGGGACTTCTGATAAAACAACAGATCCAGCTCCTATTTTAGAATTCTCTCCCACTGTAAAGGATCCTAATACTTTTGCTCCTGCGCTAATCATAACATTATCGCCGATGGTTGGATGGCGTTTGCCTTTTTCTTTTCCTGTACCACCTAAGGTTACTCCTTGATATAAGGTAACATTATCTCCAATGATAGCAGTTTCACCTATAACCACACCATGCCCATGGTCAATAAATAGTCCTTTACCTATGGTCGCTCCTGGATGTATTTCAATTCCTGTTTTTCTGACCGTACGCTGTGAAAACCAACGTGCAAGAAAATAATGTTTTCTTAAAAATAACCAATGTGCAATTCGGTGCCTTATAATTGCTTTAAAACTTGGGTATAAAAAAACCTCCCATGGGGTCTTAATCGCCGCATCACGTTCTTTTATAACTTGCATTTCTTCTTTTATGAAACGAATTATACCCATATCATTACCATCCTTCCTATAGATAAACATAATTTTAACTATGAATAGATTTTGGGCGTTGCGTTTTCTAATCTATAGGACAAAGCATTGTACACTTTTATATTCCATAAATTAAAAAAACTCCACCTCTTAATCATTAAGAGGCGAAGTTATCGCGGTTCCACTCTCATTTGTAACTCATCATAAGTTACATCTTTCTACTGATAACGGCAGTTTCCCGTGTTTAGGTACTATTTTCACTAAACAAGCTCCCAGATGCACTTCCCTTTACCTAAAATAAAGGATGCTTTCAGCCAATGACATCCTCTCTCTGTTACCGTTAGTATAGGTACTCTTTCTGTTCTTCGCTTTTTAATATTAATTTGTATTTATTCTATGCAAATTTTATATTTTTGTCAACCCTTTCACACACTCACGAATTGATTATCATTGCCATTAACCTTGCAGCTTCCAATTCATAAATCAATTACTCATTGGTGTATGCCTTACGACACCCGATTCATAAATTTTATCACTCACTGCCGCTAGTCTTGCAGCCTCCGATTCATAAATTAATTACTCATTACCGTTAGACTTGCAACATCCAGTACAACCGGAACAACGATCAGTGGCATCTGGATCATAAACATATGCTACTCCATCTTTTCCGTTATAAGAAAAATTCTCTACGGTATTTAATAAGCAAATTGCTTGAGAAGAAATTCCCTCTCCGCTACCGGTAAAACCTAATCCTTCCTCCGTTGTAGCCTTTATATTAACATTGTTTACGTCAATCTCCAATGTTTTTGCGATATTTTCAACCATTTTAGGAATGTAACTTGCTAATTTAGGTCTTTGTGCAACAATTGTTGCATCAATGTTTCCTATGATAAAACACTTTTCATCTAAGAGTTTTTTCACATGCTTTAACAATTCTATACTGGATACTCCACGATATTCCTCTTTCGTATCTGGAAAATGTTTTCCGATATCACCAAGTGCAGCTGCTCCAAGTAACGCATCCATAATCGCGTGGACTAATACATCTGCATCCGAATGACCTAGTAATCCTTTCTCATAAGGAATTGTAATACCACCTAAAATAAGTTCTCTATCTTCCACTAATTTATGAACATCATAACCTAACCCTACTCTCATCTTAACCTCCGTTCTTACTTAAGCTATATTCTAAGAAGTAAAAGGCAACTTCTGATAAGCTATACTATATGAAATTATATATTTTTCGTAATACTGTATTTATAATTTATTTAAATAGAACAACTTTTTCCTTAAATGTTCTTCCTTCATTTTATTATTATATTCAACGAATTACAATCAAAATATTTATCAATAATATTTTAACATAGTTTTTGCTTGTCATCCACCAAGGTTTTAGTATAATAAGCCTTAGGCAGATGCTTGAAATACAAAAGAAACTTACACATAGGAGGCCAGAAAATTATGATAACCGTTTCAATGCTTGGGGATGGTGATTTTAAAACCATTGGTGATGCTATTTTATCAATTCCTGATGTTCATGAAGAAACAATCACCATTTTCGTAAAACCAGGTATTTATAATGAAAAATTATTTATAAGGAAGTCGAATTTAAAAATCATCGGACAAGATCCTTTGACTACAGTGATTCGATATAATGATGGTGCAAAAAAATTGCGGGAGGATGGTAGTGAATATCGCACTTCAAATACCTTCACAGTTTTATTTGCCGGTAGAGATATCACAGTTGAAAATATAACCATTGAAAACTATGCTGGATATGGAGAAAAAGTGGGCCAGGCCGTAGCAGCCTATATTGCCTCTGATTGTACCGCTTTTTATAATTGCAGGTTTATTGCATTTCAAGATACTATCTTTGTTGGTGAAATCAATGAGGCTCAACTAGAAAAATTAATGCTACCTGATTATTTTAAAAATTCCAATACTCCAATCATGTTTCCACTTGTAAGAAATTATTTTGAAGATTGTTATATCCGTGGTGACGTTGATTTTATCTTTGGTTCTAATACTTGTTATTTTAATCGATGTACCATTGATTCTTGTGAATTACGAAGTGAAGAAACCGCTTATATCACTGCTGCAAATACTCCAATTTCACAAGAATTCGGCCTTGTTTTTTATGATTGTAATTTAATCGGTGATGCAAAAGAAAATAGTGTTTATCTTGGAAGGCCATGGAGAAGCTATGCAAAAACTGCATTTCTTCATTGTAATATGGAAGGTCATATTAAAGAGGAAGGCTGGCACAATTGGGATAAACCTAATGCAGAGGTTACTTGCTCCTATGTTGAATATGCAAATACAGGAGTTGGTAGTAAAACTAATAAACGTGCAAACTTTTCAAAACAACTAACAAATCCAGGATTAGAAGAATATTATCATCCACTCAATGTTTTACGTGGGGAGGATCTCTGGAACCCAGTTAGAACCATTGAAAATAATTTTTAGAAATGTACTTTAGTCGATTATCTAATTTCAATCAATACAACAAAAAACCTATCAATCGGCTAACGCCGTTTGATAGGTTTTCATTCATAGTAGCGAAAGAGGGATTTGAACCCACGACACCACGGGTATGAACCGTGTGCTCTAGCCAACTGAGCTATTTCGCCATATTACGTCATTTGACTGACCGTAAAAATGGGACCTATAGGACTCGAACCTATGACCCTCTGCTTGTAAGGCAGATGCTCTCCCAGCTGAGCTAAGATCCCATATCTCGTACTCACTTGCCGCGAGTACAAGATATATTATATTTAGGACAAGCCATTTTGTCAAGCATAAATTTAAATTTTTTTTAATTTGTTTTCGTTAGCACTGTAACCAAAAATCCATTGCTATAGACACCATTCTCTACAAAATGTCTTTTCTCACCATCCACATACAAAGCATATTCTTCTGTAAACAATTCTTCACCTAAGAACACGATATTTTTATAATGTAATTCATAATCATAACCTGTCAATACCGATAATTCTTTTAAACGTAACGTCTTTCTTTTTCGTTTTTTAAGCATAGATTTAAAATGTCTACTTGAAGTAATTTTACCTTGTTTTAGGTCAATATAAAACTTCTCAGAATCAGCGTCTAGTTTTATCATGAGTCGATTTTCTAAATCACGAATTCTCTTTCTTCTGTTTACATACTTCGTTATGTGTTTCGATGCATAAAAAATAATTAATACCGTTGCTGCTAAACCAAAAACATAAGTTGTAATACCTATTACGTGTCTCTTACTCGTTTCATCTTCTGAATCAATCTCATTGACAACGGATACGTTATCATTCACGTTGTGATACTCTAGATATATGTTTAATAAATCATTTAATAGTTCATTTAATGTTACATTCTCTGCGTTATAGGCAAAACGCTCGGTGAAAGGTATTGAGTAATCTAATATAGTATTTGCAGATTTTTCTAATAACTTATCCACATTATGGTTAAAATTACTCTCCTTTATTAACATTCCTTGTAATTCATCCCCATTTACTGCCTGAACCAAGTCATTGTATGAATTATATTCAATGGTGTGGCCTTCAAAAACAGTATCCTTTACCAAAGGTGAAAATCTTTCTTCAATTCCCCAATAATAATTCGAAACTGCTTCCATGGAAAATGTCTTATCGTTTCTTCCAACCAAGATTAGATTATTCTTAGTAATGCGATCTGAGAATGTAATATTTTTAGAGTTGGATAACAAGTTTTTCTCATAAAAACTTGGTTCTTCCTCGGAAGTTATCAGCATACCTGTTAAAATCTGAATCTCATTCTCTTCTAATTTCTCCAATGCTACTTGATAATCCTCAAACTGAACCATTTTAAAATCAATGTTTAATGCTTCTTTAAAATAAGCGATGATATCATAATATAATCCTAAATCCACTCCCGATTCGTCTGTATAGGAAAAAGGATAATCGTTGGTATCACCAATTGCATAATAAATACAACCATAAGTTTCTTGTAATAATTGTATCTTATCAATTTGTGACTTGTAAAATAGGTCTAGACTTTCTTTCTCCTCTAATTGTTTTTGACTTAATTGTGAATTCGCCTGTACGGTATACTTCGTAAAAGGTATAATCAAACAGATGTACAAAAAAGTTAAATTCAGAAGATAATGCTTATAGCTCTTTCTATTTTTCTTGCTCCTTTGCTTTAACGTCTTGAATCCCTCCTGCTTTTCGTAATCGAATAAATTTTTTCTTACCGATTCGTAGCACATTTTCATCCTCAACTAGGACGCAATCAATATCTAGGATTTTCTCTCCATTCAATGAGACGCCTCCTTGTTTTATTAATCGACGAAATTCACTTCCTGATGCCACAAGTTTATTTTCTAATAACAACGGCACAATGTCAAGTAAAGTTTCCATTTCTTTTGGCAGATCTAGTTCAGGCATTACATCAGGAATTTGACCATCTCTAAACACTGTTTTAAAATATTCTTCCCCTGCCTTACTTCCTTCTTCTCCATGGTAAAGTTCAGTAATAATACGTGCAAGCTTAATTTTTATATCCCTCGGATTTCTTCCATCTTCCATTTCTTGCTTCATTACTTCGATATCATCTGGATGCTCGTCCGTAACTAATTCAAAATAACGGATAATTAACTCATCTGGTACTTCCATAACTTTTTTAAACATAACTTCAGGTGATTCACTTACCCCTACATAGTTACCAAGACTTTTACTCATCTTTTCTTTACCATCTAGCCCCTCTAGTATAGGCATAAACATTGCAACCTGTGGCTCTTGCCCAGCATCCTTTTGAAGTACACGCCCAAATAAGACATTAAAGGTTTGGTCCGTTCCACCAAGTTCAATATCAGCATGAATTTTAACAGAATCATATCCTTGCATTAATGGGTAGAAGAACTCATGTAAACCAATTGCTTCATTTCTTTTGTAACGGCTAGTAAAATCATCTCGCTCTAATAATCTTGCAACGGTAGTAGTTGCCGCCAATTTAATAACATCTTCGAAATTTAATTTACTTAGCCATTCACTATTAAAATGAACCTTTGTTTTATCTTTATCTAACACTTTAAAAATCTGTTCTAAGTAAGTAGCAGCATTTTCTTTTACTTGCTCATCAGATAGTGGTTTTCTAGTCTTAGATTTTCCTGTTGGATCACCAATTTTTCCTGTAAAATCACCAATAATAATAACAGCTTCATGTCCTAAATCTTGCATTTGTCTAATTTTACGTAATACTACCGTATGACCAAGATGAATATCCGGTGCGGATGGATCCAGTCCTAATTTAATAATTAAAGGGCGTTCTTCACGAATGGACGTTTCTATCTTATTACGTAATTCATCCTCACTTATAATATCAAAAGCACCTTTTTTCATAATTTTTAATTGTTCTTCTACACTTTTCATTTTATTCTTTCCTTTTCCTCTTATAATCTATAACATAAACCCCATAGTCAAACCCAGAATTTATAAAGCATACATCAATTTTAATAACGCTAAATATAAGGACAACGCTTTATCGCATTTATTTCTTATAAAATAAAAAAATCCCGTCCCTCTTATACAAGAGGGCGGGATATTATCACGCGTTACCACCTCAATTTATTAACTGCTCACGCAGCTAACCTCTTCAAGTACTCATAAAGATATTAAACTTACCGGTCAATTTAATATAATATGGTTATACTCTAGCACGATAACGGGTGCAGGAATCCGTCAACAGCCTACTAAAAGTTTCCTTCGTTCGGTGTGATGCTCTAAGATGTATTCAAAATTAGTCCTCATGCGCCTCTCATCCACCGGCAACTTTCTGTTTGATTCATTAATTTCTACTCTTTCTTTTCACAGCTTTAATGTTATGAAGTTTATATTAATGTTCACTATAGCAAATATTTCTACTCATGTCAACCACAAAATTCTATACTACTCTTTGCATAAACCTAGCACCAGCTCTAACAAATCCAAACTTTTCATAAAAATGGTGTGCATTCTCAGTTACTAACATTCCGCTTAAACCACTTAAGTCCTGATCTTCTATGATAAATCTCATCAGCTCTTTTCCCAAGCCTAAATGCTGATGATTCTTTTCTATTATAACATCACACAAATAATAAGTAGTTGCATAATCGGTAATAACTCTTGCAAACCCTACTAATTTTAGGTCCTTGTCACGAACTCCATAGCAACGAGAATGATTGATACTTCTTAATGTTAATTCTTCGGAACGTTTATCAGCCCAGTAAGTCTGCCTTAATAATTCCATGACTTCATCCAATTTGATATATCCTCGACCAACATAAATACAATAATTCTGATAATAAACATATCGCTTTCCTATTGCTGGCTTCATATAATACTCCTTAACACCTATCTCTACTATAGTGTATTACTAAGTATGCAACTCTAGGAAATTTTTTTAATTTTTAATGATAGGACAATAAGAACAAAAGTGTGCTTCACACACTCCAGCGAGCAAATACTATATATTATTCGACAATTAATTTATCCGTTTCAAGGATATGATTTACTAACCAGTCATAGATAAAGTTTAGTATGTCCATGATAATACTGTCTTGGTTTTCCTCTAAATCATTAATCTCTATCTCATTAATTTTGTCTAAAAACTCTTGATGTTGTACTTTATGAGATAAAAATCTCTTGTATTTGATGCTTTCCATATAAGCTTCTTCTTCTGTAAAATGTGTTGCTGTATACTCTCTTAATTCATTTATTAATGCAACGATATGATCATACTTATCTACTATATATGCATTGCTTAATAAATTATATGTATCCTCTGCAATTTGAAAAAGCTTCTTATGTTGCTCATCAATACTGTCAATACCAATATAATACTCGTCCTTCATTTCAAACATACTTACCTATACCTCCTAGTTTTAAGAACAATAGCTTTACGTTAACATAAACAATGTTATTTTTCAACATATTATTCATATTTATCCAATAGAAATAATTAATTTTTACTTATTTCCTCGTGGAGAGGTAAGTAGTTTTAACTAATATTTACTAATTTCCACATTCAATACTAATATCATTAAATTTACGAAGAATGTCATCAATGTTCATTTCATCTTTTTCGCTATTTGCTTTATCAAGGACAACATTTCCTTGATGCATCATAATAATTCGATTACCATATTCAATAGCGTATCTTAAATTATGTGTTACCATAATTGTAGTAAGCTTCTTTTCTTTTACTACTTTATCCGTTAATTCCATGATAATATCTGCGGTTTTAGGATCTAGAGCTGCGGTATGTTCATCAAGGATTAAGAATTCGATTGGAGTCATGGTAGCCATAATTAGCGCAATTGCTTGACGTTGTCCTCCAGATAAGGAACCAACTTTTACATTTAGCTTATCCTCTAATCCAAGATTCAAAATACTAAGACTTTCACGGTAATAATCAATTCTTTGGCGGTTTGTTCCTGGCTTTAAGTTAAATGATTTTCCTTTGTTATCCGCAATTGACATATTTTCAAGAATCGTCATGCTTGGGCAAGTACCCATCGCTGGATTTTGATAAACTCTACCAATATTTCGGTTTCTTTTATGTTCTGCTAATCCTGAAATGTCTTTTCCATTCATTAGTATTTGACCAGAATCCAGTGGAATACTTCCACAAATCAAATTAAGCATAGATGTTTTACCTGATCCATTACTTCCTACCACTGAAACAAATTCTTGATCCAAAATTTTTAAATTAAAAAAGTCGAATAGGCACATTTCATTAATCGTACCAGGATTATAGTACTTATTAATATTTTTTAATTCAAGCATTGATCTTCACCTTCCTACTTTTTTTCCCGCTTATTACTAAAATGATAAGGAATAATACAGATGTTACTAATTTTAAATCAGAGGCAGTTAATCCAATCTTAATAGCTAGTGCTACACATGCTTTATACAAAATTGCACCAATAATAACTGCTGTTGTTGGTTTTATAAATCTATTGTTACGAAACAAATTCATACCAATAATAACATTTGCCAATCCAATAACGATTGTTCCAGTACCTATGGATATTTCAAAATAGCCATTCATTTGGCAATATACACTACCTGCAAGTGCAGCTAAAGCATTCGCAATCGCAAGTCCTAATATTTTGATACTACCTTTATTTATGGCTAAGGAGGTTACCAATGTTTCATTATCACCAACCGCCTTTAATAGATATCCTGATTTTGTTTTTAAGTATAAATCCAATAATATTTTAACAATAATTACGATAATTAATAAAATACTAATCGTAATATAATCACTAAATTTATCACTCACTATTTTATCTAACCATGAATTTTCAAATATGGATTCTTTACTAAATATCGGGAGATTCGCCTTCCCTGCTATTCTCAAATTAATTGAATATAACGCAGTCATAACAATAATTCCTGATAACAAGTCTCTAACTTTTAGTTTTACATGTATGATACCAGTTATCATTCCAGCAAGTGCTCCTACAAAAAAGGAGATAATTAATGTTAACACAGGATTTACTCCTGCAATAATTAATGTAGCTGTTACTGCAGCTCCAAGGGGAAATGTTCCGTCCACCGATAGGTCCGGAAAATCCAATATTCGATACGTAATATAAACGCCAAGCGCCATAATCGCGTACACAAGTCCTTCTTGTAAAATACCTAGTATTACCATAGCATTACCTCCACATAAATTACCTATTCTTCTGATATCGTATCAAATACTTCTGCTGCACTTTTCACTAAGTCTTCAGGCAATTCAATTCCTAATTTTTCTGCAACTGCACTATTGGCATAAAATGAAGCCTCTTCAATGATTTCAAAGTTAATCTCACTTGCCTTTTTCTCACCCTTTAAAACTTTGGCAGCCATTTTACCAGTTTGAATTCCAAGATCATAATAATCAAGGCCAACCGAGGCAAGACAGCCTATTTTAACTTGCTCTATTTCACTACCAAACACTGGTATATTCTTTTTATTTGCCTTATCAATGATTAATGGTAGGGAACTTACTACCGTATTGTCTGTTAAGTTATTAATACAATCTACTTTTCCAAGGATATTGTCAGTTGCAAGAGAAATATCTGCTGAAGTAGAAATACCACTTTCTACAATTTCAAAACCATACTTTGGGGCTGCCTCTTTATATTCTTCAATGGCTGCAATGGAGTTTACTTCACTTGTTGAATAAATAATACCTATATTTTTTGCATCTGGTAACACCTTACGAATCATTTCTAATTGTTTTTCTACTGGAAGTTTATCAGAAGTACCAGTAACTTCACCTACCGGTGTTCCATCTTCCTTCGCAAGTTCTGCAAGAATTGGATCTGTTACAGCTGTGAAAATAACTGGAACATCTGATTTTTTCGTACCACTATAAGCACTTTGTGCCATTGGTGTAGCAATTCCACAGATTAAATCAACTTTTTTGGATAAAAAGTTATCAATGATTTGATTTCCTGTAGTAACATCTGCTTGTGCATTATCATATAAAACTTTTAAATTTTCATTTTCAACATAACCTTCTTGCTTTAAGCCTTCCAAAAATCCTTCACGACAGTTATCTAGTGATCCATGTTCTGCAAACTGTCCAATGCCGATTGTTACAACGTCACCTACATTGCTTCCTACTGTGTCTTGGTCCTTTGTTCCACAAGCTGCAAATGTTCCAATAATAAATAATGTGGTAAATAATAATGCAATTCTCTTTCTTAAATTTTTCATAACGACTCCTCCTAAAATGATATTTTAAATTGTTGTAAATTTGGTAATTAGAAAGGGGCGTTATCAAATTGAAGATAGGAATCGCAATTTCATTTAATTTTACCTTTACAATAAAAAAAGTCCCAAGCAAATTACTTTGCTTGAGACGAATAAAATCCGCGGTACCACTCAATTTGACATAAAGTCCTCTTTACATATACCATCATATATGCCATACAAATAACGGTTATGGATTCCGTCAACCTCTACTCTTCTTCAAGGTTGCCCTCAAAAGCCCATTCAGCAAAAGACTCCTTATCGCAATCACACCACCTGCGACTCTCTGTAAATTCATACTTAAGCTTACTCTTCTTTCTCAACGGTTTCAATTATGAATATGCTGTTATGATAATACTTTAATTTGAAAAAGTCAATCCTAATTTTTAATTTTTTCCAAAGGATTCATCTTCATTTTTCTTTTACACAGTTTCATCCATTAGATTTCATAACACTCAAGAACTTCTCTAATTGCATCAAATTCATTATATGCAAGCCCTCTATCATTATATTCGATTTCTCCACGTTGGTTATCATAAGGATCTGCACGCATGAATTTTTTTGCTGGATAAAACTCTTCTTGAAATCCTATATTTGCTGGCATACGAAATGGATCAATATTACCAAAATAAAAATCCCAAATCTCATACTCTCCTAATCGATAGGCATCCCCACCATAGGAACAATCCGCAAATAACCATCCATAGGGTGCAATATAAAACTGTGCCCAATCATGACTACTTGCTGTGTAAGGCGTTGTATAAAGACCGGATTGCCATCTTGCAGGTATTCCCGCAATACGACAAAGAGTAATAAATAATAAAGATTGTACTCCGCAATCTCCTTTTCCACTAAGAGCTGCATATTCAGGAATATTTTCAATCGTAAAATATTCACGCATGAAAGAATAGTGAATCTTTGTTGTTACGTAATCATATATTTTTCGAGCCTTTTTTAATGCATTGGTTTCTTCACCAATAATCTCAGCTGTTAAGGATTTTAGATATGGAGTAAACATAATATGAGGTGCTTGTTCTTGTAGAGCTTCGCTATGTTGTTTGGTAACATCAACAATCAACTCATTTGAATTTACATAACTAACTTTATTATTATATTCATATTCTATGGTAAATGCTTCATTCTCTAATAGATTTGTTTCAAAGTATATTGTCCTTTGTGACTGCTCTTCATCTGCTATCGCTGTTTCTTTCGGCTCTACTTTAAGTATCTTAACCTCAGAAACCTGCTGGCATTTCGTAGGAATTGGAATATGTACGTGTACAATTCCTTGCTTAAATGCTTCTTCTTTTATCTTAACGCTCGCTCTAAGTTTAAAATGATATGTAAGTTCCTTTTTTTCTTTTAAGGATCGAATAACCTCTCTTAAAGCTTGTTTTTCTAAATGCTCTATGCTTTCTTTTTTGAACTCTCCTTTCCCTTGTTTTAATTGGAATTTTTCTGCACGTTCTTCTAATTCCTTATTAACTTTTAAAAGCGTACTTAAGAATCTTCGAAAATAACGGACTTCACCATTCACATAGATCCAATCGATTTTACTCTCTTCTTGATATTTTAAAAATTCTTCCTTCGTAAAGTCGTGAATAACTTCCTTAACCATCTCAAATGCATCTTCAAAAGATATGGTATATTCTTTTTCTAATGTGCTTAGAATCATCTTTTCAAGTTCTAATTTCTTACGTAATGCAGTAGGTATTTCTGACTTTAATCGAATATCAATTAAATTTTTAGCTCCTTTAAAATCTCCAAACCATTTCTTTTTTAATATATCTTCAGGCAGTTCAATATTTAAACACTCAATGTCTTTATAATGAAATTCATACATATTATTTCCCCATTCTTACACACATTCTTTGTAAATAACACATTTCGCCGATTTTTTCCATTATACACCTATAAAAGATTTTTTGAAACATAAATTAATGAGGGTGTCATATTGACACCCTCAATGAATCAGCCAAGCAATTTGTAATTACTAAAATACATTTCATTTATAACATACTATCTCTGCCCCTTATCATACGGTATTCCCGCTGCCCTTGGTGCTTGAGACTTCTTCGATGTAAATGCCAATACTACCAATGTAGCAATATAAGGTATCATTTTATATACATAACTTGATATACCTAAACCTGCTAACGACGGGATTCCTGAATATGAGGATGCAATTGTCTTCATCAGTCCAAAAAACAGAGCTGCTAAAAGAATTCGTATCGGTTTCCACTGTCCAAAAATTAATACAGCTAAAGCTAAAAATCCATAACCTGCTACTGTTGCATTAAAGTTCGTAGAATTCGGTATTACAAATACTAATCCACCAATTCCACCAAGTGCTCCTGAAATTAATACTCCTGTATATCTTATTTTAATAACACTAATACCAACGGATTCTGCCGCATGAGGATGTTCTCCACAGGCTCTTAAACGAAGACCAAATCTCGTTTTATACAGTACAATTACAGAGACTATTAAAATTATAAAGCCTAAATATGTTGTAATGTATGCACGTTTAAAAAACATGTCTCCCAAAATTGGTATTTTCCCTAGGATAGGAACTTCATTGATTCGAAACGTATTATTAAAATTAATCTGTTGAATATTTTGAATCTGTCTCGCAGTAAATATCGCAAAAGCAGGCGCAAACATATTTAGTGCAGTAGCACTTATGGTTTGATCCGCTTTCATATGAATTGATGCATAGGCGTGAAAAAATGAAAACAACATACCTGTTATTGCAGCAATAAAAATGGCTAGTATTAGTAGTGGCTGTCCACTCATACGGTCTTGAAGTAAATTAATACTTAAGATACTTGTAAATGCTCCCATAATCATAATACCTTCCAAAGCGATATTTACAACACCACTCCGTTCTGAGAACATCCCTCCTAATGCAACGATCAGTAGAGGAATTGAGAAAAACATCATTTGACGAAAAATAAAAAACAAAGTATCCATTATTCTTTCCCTCCCCGATTTACTCTTTCAATGGAATCATTCTGCTTGGTACCATCTTGCTTTGATTCTTCTTGCTTTAATTCCTCTTGCACTGTATCATCCTCTTGTACCGTATCCTCCTCTTGCACCACTTCTGGATGCAAAATTTCCTTGCTCGCTTCTTCATAATCTTGTTCGATAAACTCTTCTTCCTCTTGAACTTCCTCAAGTTCCTCCTCATCCCCATATATATTAGGATCTAGAGGCGCTGGTATTTGCATACTCGCGGTATCTGGAACTGTTGCAAGTTTTTTGCTAGCAAATCGATTAGAAAACTTAGTCATTACAGCTCTTACAAACAATGCAAATGCACTAAAATAGATAATTACCGCTATAATAATATCAATGATTTCTTGTGAGAATTCATATAATTGTAGATAAAATCCACCTTGCTTAATATACGCAATAAATAAGCCAGCAAATAATATGCCAATTGGATTTGACAAACCTAATAAGGCAACTGAAATACCATCAAATCCAGCGGATGCAAGTTCATCAATTACCTCAATATGTTTTCCCGAACCTGCCAGATATAATAAACCACCACCTAATCCAGATAATCCACCGGCAATTGTCATAGATAAAATAATACTCTTTTTTTCGTTAATACCTGCATATTTACTTGCATTTCGGTTAAGCCCTACTGCGCGTAGCTCATATCCAAAGGTTGTTTTATTAAGGATAATATAAATAACAATAGCCACTACAATTGCAATAATAAAGCCAGCGTTTACATATGAACCTGTAAATATTGTGTTTAATCCCCATCTAGGTATAATCGCACTGGTAGCCACAGGCTTTGAACGATTGTTATATGAATCGTATAAGGTTGGGTTCTTTAAAACTGCCCAATTCACAATATACATGCCAATATAATTTAGCATAATCGAGGAGATTACCTCATTGATATTCATATAAGCTTTTAAAACTCCGACCAAAAGAGCCCATAACGCTCCTGCAAAAACCGCTGCTAATAAGGCAACTATCCAGTGAACTTTACCAAGTGAGACAAATGTTAATCCTACAAAAACAGCTGCAAATCCTCCCATAGTAAACTGCCCTGACGCACCAATATTAAACAATCCTGTCTTAAATGCAAACCCAACCGACAAACCAGTACAAATAATTGGAGTTGCATAATAAAACACCATGCCAATTCCATAGGTACCTTCTGATAATGCTCCTGTAATTATTGTTAAAAATCCTTCTGCTGCTTGTGATGGGTTACAAATCAAAAGAATTAGAAATCCAATTAATAATCCTAAGGCTATAGCAAATACAGAAGAAGTAATACCAAAATTAAAATTTTTTTTACGAGATGATGTGCTAATATTAGGACTCACGTTAATCTTATTCCTTTCATTTTTCAACCTGCTTCCCCCCTTTTTGAACCAGCCATGTATAACCCTAATTCTTTCGTTGTTACCTTTAAAGGATCTAAATCTGCAACAATCTCACCCTCATACATTACCAATATACGATCACTTAAATTCATTACCTCATCTAGCTCAAAGGATATGAGTAAAACTGCCGTTCCATTATCACGTTCGTTAATCAGCTGGCTGTGAATATATTCAATTGCACCTACATCCAGGCCTCTGGTAGGTTGCACCGCGATTAAAACATCTGGATTTCGATTAATTTCACGAGCAATGATTGCTTTTTGCTGATTACCTCCAGACATACTTCGTACAATAGTCACAGGTCCTTGTCCACTTCGTATGTCATATTTTTCAATCATATCTTCCGCTCTTTTTAAAATTGCTCCACGCTTTAAAAACCCGCCACTTTGAAATTCTTCTTTAAAATATTCTTGCAAAATCAAATTATCTTGGAGGGAATAGTCAAGTACCAGGCCGTGTTTATGTCTATCCTCTGGGATGTGAGATAAACCATGTGTATTTTTATACCGAACGGTTTTTCCACTAACTTCTTCATTATTTAAAAATACTTTACCAGAATCCATTGGCATCAATCCTGTAATTGCTTGTATAAGTTCTGACTGCCCGTTACCATCAATACCAGCAATACTAACAATTTCGCCTTTTCGGACTACAAAACTAACATCATTTACGATGCTTTTTTTCGCACCCTTTTGTTTTGTATTAACAGTTACTCCCTGCAGTTCTAAAGCAATAGCTGTAGGGTTTGCAACTTTTTTATTCACTTTGAAATTAACTTTTCTACCAACCATCATTTCAGACATTGTTTCCTTGTCTGTTTTTGATACTTCAACGGTTCCGATGTATTTGCCTCTACGTAACACAGAACATCGATTGGCTACTGCTTTAATTTCATTAAGTTTATGTGTTATAAAAAGAATTGATTTTCCTTCTTTTTCAAGACTTTTCATAATCTTCATAAGTTCATCAATCTCTTGCGGTGTTAAAACAGCCGTTGGTTCATCAAAAATTAATATTTCATTGTTTCGATATAGCATTTTTAAGATTTCAGTACGCTGTTGCATACCAACGCTAATATCAGATATATAGGCATCTGGATCGATTGCTAAATTATATTGTTCACTTAATTCCAGAACCTTTTTTCTAGCATCCTCCATCTTTAATAAGCCACCTTGAACAGATTCCACACCTAAAATAATATTTTGTAATACCGTAAAGTTATGCACTAATTTAAAATGCTGATGAACCATACCAATTCCAAGAGCATTCGCGTCCATTGGACCTGTTATTTTAACTTCTTCACCACGCACTTTAATAATTCCACTCTCTGGTTGATATAGCCCAAACAATACACTCATTAAAGTTGATTTACCAGCACCATTTTCTCCAAGAAGTGCATGGATTTCACCTTTTTTAAGCTGTAAATAAATATTGTCATTTGCTATAATACCAGGAAACTTTTTGGTAATCCCTTGCATTTCAATAATGTATTCCACAGATGAAACTCCCTCCTATCGGATAAAGAAGGGTGCTGCAAAATTTAAATAAATGCTATTTTGCGACACCCCTTTTTTGTCTTATTATTCAACTACGGTAATGGATACATGAGGTACTGATAGATCTTTTACACTAGCTATATCTTTATCTCTTTCTGGTTTATATTCACCAGATACTAATTTTGAATAAAGGGTTTCGTACTGTTCTTTACTAAATGTTTTAAATTTAGAAGTTTCCATTGGTAGACCTACACCTTTTCCTGTTACATCAAGTGTTACAACTTTTCCACCAGGGAAATTACCATCATAAAACATTTTAATACCATCGTATACGGAATTATCCAGTAATTTCATAGCTGATGTTATTACTGTATCTGATTCTGGTGACTGATCTACGTCAACACCAATTACTTTACCATTGTTATCTTGTGCTGCAGCCATAACTGAGTTACCAACCGCACCACCACAACCAAATATAACTTCGGTTCCATTCTGGTACCAAGAAGCTGCTGTTGTTTGTGCTTCAGGTGTTGCATCAAATCCACCAGTATAATGATACATCATACTGATATTATCAACTCCTAATTCAGATGCTGCTTGATTTGCACCTTGTACAAAACCATAACCAAATCGAACAACTGGTGGTAATGCCATACCTCCCATAAAGCCTAACTTTCTATAACCGTCCATAACAGCTGCATATCCAGCTAAAAATCCTGCTTGTTCTTCTGCATAGTAAATTGCATATACATTATCTTTTATTGTATAATCAGTATTCGAATCAGTGCCTTTTGATGGTTGACTATCCAAGATGATAAACTTTACATCTGGATATGTAGTCTGAGCTTCAAAGACTGCCTCTGTAAACTTATATCCTGGACAAACTATTAATTTTGCTCCACCACGAACTGCAAGACCTATGGTCTCAATGTAGGAAGCAGTTGTTGCTTCTGCTGGTTGATAATACTTATGGGTTTTATTATTCTCTTTTGCATAACGCTCAAGCCCTTCCCATGAACCTTGATTAAAAGATTTGTCATTAATAGTACCAACATCTGTGACCAATGCTAACTCATACCCGCTCTTTTTTCCCTCTTCCCCTGGTGTAGTTGTTCCTTTTTGGCCACATCCGATTAATAGGGTTGTCGTTAGTACAACTAGCATTACAAGTGATAACACTTTCTTCATAAAAATCCCTCCATCATCTAAGACTTGCTTTTATTTCATATAGAACTTGTCCATATGATATATATAGATCTTAAAACCATTTATTCATCTATACGAATAGTATAGCCAATAAATTGCTTAAGTATCTATCATAGAAATGAAACATTTACCTTATAATTTGTTAGTTCTATATTCTTTATGCAGAAAGTATCTCAATTTATTAATTTTTTATCCTAAAGTTTCTATTTACATATTTTAACATCCTTAGGAAAACTATATCATACTTAAAATAGCCCGTAAAGATACCACAAGTAAGTTAAACTATTTCTAACTGCCATATTTCTACTTTATATTACTTTTAAAGTCAAAATACGATATAATACTACTTTTTCTTGTGTAAAATACATGTAATACGACTGAAAAATAACCCAGAATCAAAGATATGCAACGTTAGTTTTCGTTAAAAACACGATGAATGAGCACAAAAAAGAGCCTGTTAAAAAATTGATTTTATAGGCTTTCTCTCAAGGAATAAACCATTGATTTGCTCATAAATAATCTTATTTTTTAACAAACTCTATTTTTTTAATCTTCAAGATTCTTTGGTGAAAATCCCAAAGGCATTAAGTCTTTTAATGTATAAACCCAATAATCCTCAACGGATTTTGCAAGTATAACAATAAATTGCTCTGGATTGCAAAATTCCATCATTACCTGTCTACATACACCACAAGGAGGACAATAATCTTTTAATCTTCCGTCCTTACCCCCAACAATTGCTATGGCAACAAATTCTTTTTCTCCTTCGCTTACTGCTTTAAAAAACGCGGTTCGTTCTGCACAATTTGATGGTGTATAGGTTGCATTTTCAATATTACAGCCAGAATAAATCTTATTACTTTTGCTTAATAATGCAGCTCCAACTTTAAACTTTGAGTATGGAGCATATGAATAATTTAAGGAATCAATTGCAGATTGTATAAGGTTATGACATATTGTATCATTAATCAAAGCATCATCTGGTAATTGCTTCTTATTCACTGGCACAACTTCGCTTTTTCCTTGGCATACAGGTAAATCTTTATTCTGTTTCTTATCTTCGCTCATATTTTTCCTCCCATTCCACCGCCTATGGCAGTATAAATTTTGATAATAAAGCCACATTGCAGGTTCTAATAACCACTTGCGTTTTCATTTTTTGCTAACTTAATAATACGGCTAGTTCCTAGGCGACTTGCTCCTAAAGATACAAATTCTTTCGCATCTTCTAAACTAGCAATGCCACCGGCCGCCTTAATCTTAACCTGTTTTTCAACATGTTCCTTAAAAAGTTTTATATCATCAACGGTAGCTCCCGCAGTAGAAAAGCCTGTAGAGGTTTTAATATAATCTGCTCCTGATTTTGATACAATTTCACACATTTTTATTTTCTCAGCTTCAGTTAAAAGGCAAGTTTCAATAATTACTTTTAATATCTTATCTCCACATTCTTCTTTTATCTTAGTTATTTCCTCTTGTATTTTTCCGTACTCTTTTTCCTTTACCCAACCAAGGTTGATTACCATGTCAATCTCGTCTGCGCCATTTAAAATAGCATCTTTAGTTTCAAACACTTTTACGCTTGTTGTATTATAACCATTTGGAAATCCGATTACGGTACAAATTGGCATGCGATCCTTTACATACTCTTTTGCTTGTTTTACAAAGGAAGGTGGTATACAAACAGACGCTGTTTGATACTGGATTGCATCATCACATATCTGTTTAATATCATTCCACGTAGCTGTCTGTGTTAATAATGTATGATCAACGGTTTGAAATATATCTTTATTCTCCATAAGAACCTCTTTCTACATTTTAAGCGAAAGATGCCGACCTTACTATCTTCATAGTTAGATCGACATCATGTCCTATTATTCAGCTGTTTCTAATGCGATTTCCATCATTTCACGGAAACTTATCTGTCTATCTTCTGCAGATAAGGATTCCCCTGTATATATATGATCAGAAATTGTTAAAATGCAAAGTGCGTTCTTGCCTGCTCTAGCTGCATTTAAGTAAAGAGCTGCTGCTTCCATTTCAACACAGAGTACGCCCATCTTCTTCCATGCGTCATTTGCATTTTTATTATCATCATAAAATGTATCGGATGATAAAATATTACCAACAACAGATTTAATCTTTAAAGAATCTGCTACATCTACTGCTTTACGTAGTAATGGATAGCTTGCTGTTGGAGCAATGGTTCCTGGTAATTGGTATTGAGATGCATAGTTTGAATTTGTGGATGCTGCCATACCAATAACGATATCTCTTACGTGAATATCGTCAGAGATACCTCCGGCAGAACCAATTCGAATAATATTGTCTACATCATAAAAATTAAACAATTCATAGCTATATATTCCCATGGATGGCATTCCCATGCCACCGCCCATAACAGAAATTCTCTTTCCTTTATACGTTCCAGTAAATCCAAGCATATTACGTACTGTATTAAAGCACACGACATCTTCAAGATATGTGTCAGCGATAAATTTTGCTCTTAGTGGGTCACCTGGCATCAAAACTGTTTTTGCAATATCTCCTAGCTTTGCACCATTATGTGGTGTTGGTACATTTGACATAACTAGACCTCCTATAATATTATATCTTATTTTAGCATGAATCCTGTTAAAAATCAATAAACTCAAACGTGCTGAAAATAGTCTACCCATATTTTACAATACTATGTTTCTATGCTATAATTTCCAAATATATGTCTTTTTTTTATTTTAGTTTCCACAATAATTTTAAACCAGAAAGGTACTTAAGAAAATGACCTACGAACAAAACATGCCTTCCTTGTTGACTCGATTGCTTTCATTTTTCACAGTCAACAAAATGCTAAAACCTGAAAAACGTCTTGGTGATGTACCAAGTACGAAAAAGGCCTATGAAAACTTTTTTAAAGTAGCTTGGCCATCCGCTATTGAAGCCTTACTTGTTGGTTTGGTTGGTTCAGTTGACACAATGATGGTTGGTTCTCTTGGAGAAGGGGCAATCGCTGCCGTTGGGATTACAAATCAACCGAAGTATATTATCCTTGCAGTAATTTTTTCATTAAATGTTGGTGTTACTGCAGTTGTCGCAAGAAGAAAAGGTGCTGGTAACAGAGATTTGGCGAATCATACACTTCGTGTTGCGATTTTGTTAAGTTTCATGATGTCATTGATCACTTGTAGCATTGGTTATATTTTTGCAGAAGAAATTCTTATTTTTGCAGGTGCGGAAGATGTTTATCTCCATGATGCAATTAATTACTTTCGCATTCTTACGATAAGCCTTGTATTTACAGCGCTTAATTTAACCATTAATGCCGCGCAACGAGGCTGTGGGAAAACTAAAATTTCTATGGTGACCAATGTAGTAGCCAATGTTATAAATCTTATATTTAACTTTTTCTTAATTAATGGAATTGGAATTTTCCCTCGATTAGAGGTAAAAGGTGCGGCGATTGCAACGGCCATCGGTGCTTTTGCAGCTTGTATTGTATCCCTAATCTCCTTATCTAGAAAAAATGCGTACTTAAATTTACGTTTTAAGACTTCTTGGAAAATAAATAAAACTATCATTGAGCCAATTTTTAAAGTGAGTGGAAGTGCATTTATCGAACAAGTATTTATGCGTATTGGTTTTTTAGCCTATGCCATTATCGTTGCTAAATTAGGAACTACTGCATATGCGACTCATTTAATCTGTATGAATATCCTTAATATTTCATTTTGTTTTGGTGATGGTTTTGGTATTGCTGCCTCCTCTTTAGTCGGACAAAACCTTGGTGCAAGACGTCCTGATATCTCTACACTTTATGGAAAGATTGGACAAAGGTTAGCTTTTATTGTATCCACTGTATTAGTATTTGTTTTTATATTAGGAAGATACTTTTTTGTTTCGTTATTTAGTGATATACCGGCAGTTATCACACTTGGCGCAAGTATTATGATAATTATGGCCTTAAGTACACATGCACAAACATCACAAGTTGTGATAAGCGGTTGTTTACGTGGTGCGGGTGACTCTGTTTTTGTTGCTGTTACCTCTTTAATTAGTATTGCAATCATTCGTCCAATTTTAACCTATCTTCTTTGCTTTCCTCTTGGTCTAGGACTTGCAGGAGCTTGGATCTCATTATTAATTGACCAAGTATTTCGTTTTATCACAAGTTATTATCGTTTTCATAGTGGTAAATGGGCAAAAATTGTTTTGTAAATTAAAACGCAAAAAAGGAAAATCTCTGTTTCATTAACATTGATTTTCCTTTTTATTTGTAATTGAATCAATTTATATTACATAATGAATATCTACATATTCACATTATGGATTATCTTTATCTTCAGTCGGAGGAATAGGTTCCTTTCTTGTATTAGCTATCCCGTTTTTAATTCTCAATCTTCTTTTAATAACGAGTACTGCAATAACAAGAATGATTCCCCAGAAAATAATATAAGGTAAATTAGAAACAACAAATATTGCAAATGCTTCTATTCCTTCTTTAATTTCATACATCGTATCGGATAAACCATGTTTCATTTTCTGCCAAGTGCTTTCTTTTTCCACCTTTGTCTCTCGCTCCACTTCATAAACAGAAACACGAATTGTACTATATCTTACCAGGTTATCATAATTTCTTAAAATAGAGCTTTGGGATTCTAGTTCATATGTTACATCACTTAATCTAGCTTCTAATTCTATAATATCCTCAATCTTCTCTGCTTTTTTAAGTAATTCAAGTAATCTTTCTTGTTGAATTTCAAGAGCTTTCTTACGACTTTCCGTATCATAATAGGATAAAGTTGCATCTTCGGTTTTTGATGTTTTACCAATTACATTTGCATTTTCCCCAATCATTGTTACAAATTGATCTAACTTTTCATATGGTACACGAATGGTATACGTTGCATTTTTTAAACGATCATAACGATAAGAACTATTTTCTGAACTGGAAGACTCAATATACCCTCCACTTTCTGATGTTTTATTCTCTAAAAGTTTAATAAATTCATCAAATTCTAAGGTTTCAATAGTAAGGTCCACAGTCTTAATCAATTTTCTACTACTGTTTTCAGCAGTAGTTTGACTAACTGTACTATTTGAACCTACTTCATGAACGCTTTGCTCTGTATCTTTGTAGTTTTCATATCCTACCGTTCCGCTACTGCCAGACTCGCTACTGCTATTATCCATATTGTTTTTACTATCAGTTGTAAATTCAAGGGAACTATCATTCTTTTTCGATGCCCCACAACCACTTACTATAACAATTAGTACGCACATTATAATTGCTAATATTTTTCTTTTCATAAAAAAACCTCCTCCAATGTTTACTATACATTAGACGAGGTTAATTATAATAAGTTCCAATATTTAGAATTTTTTTTATTATAGGATTGTTTTACTACAGATCTATTTTACTATAGCATTGTCAACAAGGAAATCCATTGTTTTATCCCAGAGCATCGCTTGCTTAATTGTTTCTTTTCCATAGTTTTCTTCGAAAGTTTCAGCACTCATAAGAGAATACTTTTCAGCAAATTCTGGTAACTTTTCTTTATATTCCGAATTTGAAATTGAAATCTTTTCTTGCTTTTGAATCGCCGCTAATACTAATTCTTGTTTTACCAATTCTTCCGCATAAGCTTGTACGGTATCTCCATAATTGTTCTCGATATATTCATCTACTGTGATATTTTGCATAGATGCATATACTTGGTATTTCTCTTGAATTTCAGCAATCTGATCATCAACAGCACCTTCTGGATAGCTTATGATGGTAGCATTACTAATTGCTGTATCTAAAGCTGCGATTTTTTTAGAATTTTCTAATGCCGCTTCTTTTTCACTTTCTAAAGTTTCTTTTACATAGTCTCTAAACTCATCTACTGTTGTTTTTTCAGATACTTTAGCTACAAATTCATCAGTTAATTCAGGTGTCTTTGGTTCACTTACAGAACTTACTTTTACTTTAAAATCAACGTCTTTACCAATTAAATCTTGTGTTAAGAACGTCTCTGGAACAGTTACTGTAAATTCAACTTCTTTTCCTGGTTCTACATCATATAAATTCTCTACAAATCCATCCATGATATGAATTTGATTGTTTAATACAAGTTCATAATCATTTGATGTAAATCCATCGTTTACCTTACCATCCACTTCACCAGTGATATTAATCTTTAATTTATCACCTTCTTGTGAAGATCTAGATACTTCATTATATTCTAAATTTTCATTTAAGATTTTATTAATTCTAGTTTCAATTTCCTCGTCTGTAACATCCGTGTTATCTAATGTTATTTCAACGCCTTTGTATTGACCTAGAGTAACATAATCAAATGGATTCATTTTTTCTTCTTTTTTACATCCTGCAAATGCTAAAACTGCTGTCAAAGCTATCAGTGTTAGGGCTCCTCTTTTTTTCATTGTCAAACCATCCTCTTCATGTAATAGTAAAAAATTTAATCGCAATGAACCTATAATAACATAATTTTAAATAATATACAATGCTGTCTCCATGTAAGCATTTGTGATTTTTTTGTGAACATTTACATCGTTTCGCCTATTTTATTGGTCATATTATATAGAGAGTTTTCTTTTAAAAAAACTCCTGTAAAATAATAAACAATGACAAAGCTAACTTTGCTTATCAATAAATCTTTTCATTATCCACATCCCTAGCAATTTATATTGCATGTGCATAATCTCAATGATTTATTGATAAGACAAATACATTAACTTTTCTAAGCGTTTATTACTACAAGAGTTCTTTTTTACTCACCTATATCAATCGTCGATTATTTTTCTTCGCTTACTTCAATTTTACGGATTTCTTTTGTTCTAATTTCCTTACAAATGTCATCTATAAAATCATCAAGGTTTTTCTGTCCTTCATCACCAAGATAACGGCTTCTTACAGATACTAAACCTTCTTCTGCTTCTTTTTGTCCTACTACTAACATATAAGGAACACGGTCTAATCTAGTTTCACGAATCTTATATCCGATTTTTTCTGCACGATTATCTACAGTTACATTTACACCGTTTGCTTGTAGCTTAGCTTTTACGCTTTCTGCATAATCGCTATATTTTTCAGAAATAGGAAGAACTCTTACTTGTTCTGGGCATAACCAAGTTGGGAATAATCCAGCATATTTTTCAATTAACCATGCAAGTGTACGTTCATAACATCCCATACTTGTTCTATGGATAATGTAAGGTCTCTTCTTTTCTCCATTTGCATCAATGTAAACCATATCAAAACGCTCAGATAATACAAAGTCAAGCTGAATTGTAATCATAGTATCTTCTTTACCATATACATTCTTTGCTTGAATATCAAGTTTAGGACCATAGAAAGCAGCTTCGCCTTCTGCTTCAGTAAAATCAATATCAAGGTGGTGAAGAATTTCACGCATTTTATTTTGAACACGATCCCAAGTTTCTTCGTCTCCAAGATATTTATCTTTGTTATTTGGATCCCATTTTGATAAACGATAAGTTACATCATCTTGAAGTCCAAGTGTAGTTAAGCAGTATTTTGCAAGGTCAACACAGCCCTTAAATTCTTCTTCTACTTGTTCTGGAGTTACAATTAAGTGACCTTCAGAAATAGTAAACTGACGAACACGAGTTAAACCATGCATTTCACCGGAATCTTCATTTCTAAATAATGTAGAAGTTTCACCATAACGGCATGGAAGATCACGGTAACTCTTTTGACTTTGTTTGTATACATAGTATTGGAATGGACATGTCATTGGACGAAGTGCAAAAACTTCAGAATCTTCTTTTTCTTCATCTCCAAGAACAAACATACCTTCTTTATAGTGATTCCAGTGATCGGAAATTACATAAAGGTCTTTCTTTGCAAGAAGTGGAGTCTTTGTTCTCATATATCCACGTTTTTCTTCTTCATCTTCAATCCAACGTTGAAGAGTTTGAATCATCTTTGCACCCTTAGGCATAAGAAGTGGTAAGCCCTGTCCGATAACATCAACAGTTGCAAAAAGCTCCATTTCACGTCCTAATTTATTGTGATCGCGTTTTTTCACATCTTCTAAGTACTGTAAGTATTCTTCAAGTTCAGCATTTTTTGTAAATGCAGTACCATAAACACGAGTTAACATCTTATTCTTTTCGCTACCTCTCCAGTAAGCACCAGAAGAAGAAATTAATTTAATAGCTTTGATTCCCTTAGTACTCATTAAGTGAGGGCCTGCACATAAATCTACAAATTCACCTTGACGATAGAAAGAAATTACAGAACCTTCTGGTAAATCATTAATTAATTCTACCTTATAAGATTCACCCTTTTCTTCCATAAACTTGATTGCTTCTTCTCTTGGAAGTTCAAATCTTTCAATGTCAGCGCCTTCTTTGATAATCTTCTTCATTTCTTTTTCTATATTATCAAGTGCTGCTCTATCGAAGGAAGGAACATCAAAATCATAATAAAAACCAGTTTCAATGCTTGGTCCAATCGCAAGTTTTGCTTCTGGATATAATCTCTTAACTGCCTCAGCAAGTACATGAGAAGCTGTATGTCTATAAGCAGCTTTTCCTGCTTCATCATTAAATGTTAAAATACTTAATTCACTATCGCTATCTACAACTGTTCTTAAATCAACTACTTCTCCATTTAATTCAGCTGCACATGCCATTCTAGCTAAACCTTCACTAATATCTTTTGCAATATCAATAATTGCCATTGCACTTGGATATTCTTTTACAGATCCATCTTTTAATGTAATCTTCATACCATCTACCTTTACCTTTCCATGAAATAAAAAAACTCGTCTCTTTCGATCTACATTGGTAGTCGAAAGGGACGAGATATACTCGCGGTTCCACCCTTATTGGTCTTGTGTTTTAATGGATACGGTTCCTTAAACACAATTCCCAGCTTATTTTAATGATAACGGAATTACCGGACTTGATTAGAGTCACTCAGAGGTAGTCTTCAATTGCTTCCCAATAAGATATTCGCAGCCAGTACAGTGATTCGTACATGATATCTCTCTCTGAAATGTTCCACAATTTACTCATCTCTTCAACGTATTATAACTATATTCTATCTTTTTTAATTTTTTTCAATGATATATTTGAATTATATCACGATTGATTCATATGTCAAGTGGGATTGTCGTCCAACATAATATCGTATTTTGATAGTCATCAGACCATTTATATTCGAGCAGTCCCTTTATATAATAAAGATAGATCTTTTTCCATAATGTAATCATCCATGACATATCCATTTCCAATGTCCGCTACTTGAGTTCGTAAAATCTTAAATCCCTTTTTCTTATATACCTCTATTGTATGGTCATTGTAACGATTCACAGTTAACCAAATTGCATGAAGCCCTCTCTCTTTACATATAGACTGTAAAAACTCAAAAGCTCTACTTGAATATCCATTGCCACGATACTCCTTTAAGATATAGAGCTTACTTAAAAATAATTTATCTCCATCTTCACGAATTCCAGTATAACCAATGTTCTTACCGTCAAGTTGTAAAAAATAATATTCATACCCATCAGAGTTGATTTGTTTGGTCATCGCATGTTCTGATTGAAATTTTTCAACCATATAATCAATCTGGTCCAAGGTTAAAATAGTTGCAAAATGTTGATGCCATACTTCATTTGCGATACTTGCTAATTCTTTAATATCTTTCTCTGAAATTACCTTACAAAATTTTAGTTCCATTTATCTACCCATACCTTTCAATTTTTTCTCCCAGATAGTATTTATTACTTTTATAACCGTCCCCTTTTAAATCGGCCTAACAACTTTATTATCTTTATTATACCCCAACTAACCATTGAAATCTACTATCTTTTCCAATCAGGCCTATGTAGACATAACTCGATTATTTAAGGCTTAAACTTTCAATTTAAAGTTTTATAAATTCTGTCTTAAATAAAATTTTAAAATATTGATTTAAAATTAATTAGGTACCTTGACATTTTCTTTTAATGTGTTATACTAATTTCATAAGGTACCTAGCGAGTTAATGAAAGGAATGATACATATGGAAAAAGAAACAAATTGTCCATGTTGCAATAAACATTGTTCTGTAGAGGAATTGAGGTGTCGTAGAGGAATGGAATATTTTAATAATAAGGATATTTTAAATGAGCAATCTTTAAACGATGAAAGTGAAAATGAACTTTCACAAGAAATAGCGAATGAAGATTTTGAACAAAGATTATATAAACAAATTAGAGCTTGCGGACGCTTTTTACATCATCAAGGGGGTAGAAAAGCTGGTCAACATCGTATTCTAACAAATCTTTATGAAAATGGCAAAATGACACAGCGTGAGCTTCAAGATATTATTGATGTGAAGTCCGGTTCCCTAAGTGAGATTTTAAACAAAGTAGAATCCCATGGGTATATACAAAGAAGTAAAAATGAACATGATAAAAGATTAATGGATTTAGAATTAACCAGTGCTGGAAGAGAAGCAGCCGTACGAATGAACAAAGAAGAAGAGGAATTTAGACAGCTACTCTTTGTGAGTTTAAATGAGGATGAAAAAGAGCAACTGTCCACATTACTTGAAAAACTTTTAGATAATTGGAAAGAAAGTATGAACGAGCTCGAAGACAACGCTCATAGAGGCGGTCATCGTGGTGGCGCACATCGTGGTAGAAGGCATCGTGGTGGAAACTATCATGATGAAGACTATCTTGATGAAGGCCATCATGATGAAGACCATCGTGGTGAAGGTCATCGTGGTGAAGGTCATCGTGGCGAAGACCTTCGTGGCAAAGACCTTCGTGGCGAAGACCTTCATGGTGAAAGACATCATGGTGAAGGTCATCGTGGTGAAAACCATCGTGGCGGCGCACATCGCGGTGGAAGACATAATAATAAAGTTCGCAATGGAATGAATCATGGCTAAAACATGATGGTCCTTGTGACAATATGCATTATAAAATGGACTAAATATTTGCATTTTTTAATGTGTCGTTACACATAAATATAATTATTGGAGCAAAGTAATGGATAATAGGGCTGTTAGTCAACAGCCTTATTATCCATTATTCTAATTACCCAAACCGTATTATATTTTAGTTCATAACACCAATTTAATGTTTAATTCGTATTAAAAAAATGTACCTGCCTCCGAACCGTATCCATCTCACAAATTGTTCCTAGTGGAATCGTCCCCATTGGATAACTATGACCACTCTTAATATTTGATAAGACTGGTATTTTAAGATTCGAAAAATACTCTTCAAACAAATCAGAAATTTGAAAACCTTCATCCTCATCATTATCACAATCTGTGAAATCTCCAATTAAAATTCCCCTCACTTGATTAAATACTCCAAGCAAGGATAACTGATCTAACATTCGATTTACTCTAGGTACTGATTCATGTATATCTTCAATAAATAAAATCTTCCCTTGTAAATCAGGCATATAAAATGTTCCAAGCATATTAATAAGTAATGCAAGGTTTCCGCCAACAACCCTCCCCCTTGCTCTACCTTGGGCAATCACATGAAATTCTTCCCCAATAGGATTTTTAAATTCCAATCTGTCATGCATATTAAGAGCAGCAAAAAAACTTTGTTTCGTATATTCATCAAAATGCTCCAGCATATTCGAAGAAACCATTGGTCCATGAAAGGTTACTAAATTGCTTAGTTTTAAAAACGCCAAATTTAAATTTGTTACATCACTATATCCAACAAAGATTTTTGGATTTCTACGGATTAAGTCATAATCAAGATATTTCATAATACGTGCGCTACCATAACCACCGCGTATACAAAAGATTGCTTTTACAAAAGGATTAGCGAACATATTATTGATGTCATTTGCTCTTTCTTTATCTGTTCCTGCTAAATACCCATGATAGCGTTTTTTGCAACTATCACCAACTACTGTCTGAAATCCTAGTGCTTCAATAAAATCCTTACATAAATCTACTCTCTCAGGTGTAGTTGGTGAAGAAGGACATACTAACCCTACCCTATCTCCCAATCGTAATTTACTTGGAAAATTCATATAAGCCCCCTTACTAAGAATCTAATATCGATTTCATTTATCAATAAACTGCTAAGCATTACTTTCCCCACGCATCTTTATTTTTTCCTATTCTCAAAAAAAATAAATGAATCAATTGTTTCTAATATATCAGCAAACGTCTCTCTTGGTGCTACTTCAATATATCTAGTTAAGATTTCTTGCTCTCTTTCTCCTTTATATCTTCCATAAAAAATATCAAATAAGTTATGGCCTCTTACATATATCTTAATGGTTTCGAAGTTTTTCTTTAAGTCTTCTTTTGTTCGTATGTTGATTCCCGTACGTTCCTTCATTTTTTTTACGCTAACCAATCGATACAAATAGTCCTTATATTTTTTAAATAGGATATCAAAAAACTCTTCCTCACTTTTAATTACCCCTATTTTTTCCATTACCGATGGTTCTAGAAAATAATTTTCAAAGGAATAATATTTTAAAATCAAGACGTTTTTATCCGTTACTCTTGGAATGTTATTTCGGTCTTCCCTCTCTCTTGCTTTATAATAATTCGTTAATTGCCTCTTTAAAAAATTAGCATCCTTCCCATCCCCATCTCGAATCATTAAGAATTGATCCTTTAGATACAGCCTATTTATATATTTTAAATTTGCATAAGTCTTAATATTGGTACAGCTATTGGTTGGAATTATGGCTATCCGCTGTAACTGTCCTTGTGCATTATAAATTTCTGAATAGTATTTTTCTAATAACAATGGTAGTCTATTTCTATCTTGTTTCCCCTCTACAATAAATACGAAGCTTACGTTCATAAAGTCATTTGCAGAATAGCCAAGATCATCTAATACCTCATCAATGTCTGCATTTTCTTTTACCGTTGTATAATATTCATCATCTAAAAGCACCTGTTTGATTTCCCTTGAATTAAAATTAAATAATAAGTTCGGTGAATGCGTTGAGAAGATTACCTGATTCTTTTTGGATAATCGATATAATATTTCACTCATTACTTTTTGTAAGGAGGGATGAAGATATATCTCTGGATCCTCCATCATAATAATACATGGTATATTATTATTTTCATTAATATATGCCTCTAATAACGACAAAATATATATACTTTTGGTACCAGCACTCATCATGGAAACAGATCCCCTAGTGTCACGTTCCTTATCCCATACTAGAGCATCAATATTAAACACTTCATCGATATTAAAATGAGAAACATACTCTATTTCATGTGAAAGACCAGTGTTTTTATGAAAATAATCGTTTAATTTATCTACAAAAGAATCTATATTTAGATGATATAACTTATACTCTAGTAATTTAGTTGTTTCTATAATACTTAGCTGATCTGCTTGTTTTTTTTCAATCACTCCAATGCACTGAAAACAATTATTGCAGGACTTTTTCATATCAAACATACATTTATTCTCTCTTATACGTTCCAGTGCATACTGCCCCTGTGCCATGAAAATATCATCCTGAATTTCTTGTATATTTCTCTCATGATCTATGTAATGAATCTTTGGAAGTACCTGCTTAATATATGTATTATTTTTTGAAACTCCATCGGTATAGCGTATTGTTCCGTTTCTGTTTGCAATAAAAGTAAAGCTTAGTTTATCATCTTTTAGTGATGGAAGTTTCTTGAAAAAATCTTTCTCCCATATCTCATAACGCTTATATTTACTGACTGCACCGTTTTCATAAAGATTAATTAAGTCTTCCTTGGTTAGAGTTAAAGTCACTCCGATTTCAATATTCTTATTTATATCATTAAAATCTTTTATGCTTATTTTATATATCCCCGCAACCGCTAAAATTGCATCTAATATAACTGTTTTACCCGTACTATTTTTACCTACAATTATCATAGCACTTTCTACTTCTTGAATTGTTAGTTTTTGAATTGATTTAAAATTTTCGATTGTTATGGAACTAATTTGCATATTTTACCTCATTTCACTGTCTGTCGCAGAAGAAATTTAATAAATGAATCCACCTTGCGAGTTCTTTTATATCATTATATTAATTATTATAGTTATTTTTCCCATTTTATCATAGATTCACAATTTTGTAAAAATAACATATGCTAGTAAAAAGATAGAATACGGTGAACATATTGTCTCAATCAAGTACAACTTCTAATTCTACTTATTACCTAGGTACAAAATCGCCTTACCTTTATAAAAAAGGAAAACAAACTCCTCCACCATGTGGATATGAACCTTTTTACATTAACTACCTTGGACGCCATGGCTCTAGATATTTGGAAAGTACAGACAAGCTCATATATCTTATAGAGGTTCTGCAAAAAAATAAAAAAGCTGAAAATCTTACGGATGCAGGTAATTATTTATTAAATTACTTACAACAACAAGAAATATTACAGAGGAATAAATACGGAGGGCTTACACCTGCAGGTGCCGAAACAATGAAATCCATAGCACGACGAATGTATCAAAAATATCCAAAAGTTTTTGGTAAGAAGGTTTACGCAGAGTCTACTTATGTACAGCGGGCAATTGACTCTATGTTTGTTTTTATTAATGAATTATTTCTTTATACGGCATCCGAAAATTTTATCATTTATTCCAATGGAGAAATCGATCCTCTTTTACGTTTCTTTGACCTTAATTTAGAATATAAAGCATATAAAGCTTCCAATTGGTGGACTCCCCTTATTAAAGAGCATTTTCGTTGTAGTGACCCTTCCAAACAAATTAGTCAACAATTTTTTATCACTCCAGTATCTGAATATACAATGACTAACTTTGCTCCTAGCTTATTTGATGTTTTAACGGAAGCTTATGGTATCACCACACCGCCTATGTCACCAATCGATGTTCTTCATGCTTACTATACCAATCAAGAACTATGTCACTATTGGGAGGTAAACAATTTAGATACTTTTTATTCCACCGGACCTTCAGGAAAAGGCATCATGTTACCAACAAACATATCCTTTGCATTACTAAGAAACTTTATTGAAACAAGTAATACTGCCATACAATCTGCTAATGTATCTGCAAATCTAAGATTTGCACATGCAGAAACGATAATTCCATTCGCTAGTTTATTAAACCTTCCTTGCTGTAGTAAGCAAACAAATATATTGTCCCATGTTGCAGAAATTTGGAGAGACTTTGAAGTTGCACCAATGGCTGCAAACCTTGCTTGGATCTTTTATAAGAACCCAGAATGCAATGATATCCTAGTTAAAATGACATACAATGAAGAGGAAATTTGTTTTCCATTTCCAAGTGCTCATTCACCATATGCAACCTGGGAAGATGTACAAAGCTACTATTATGCTATTTTAGATTCCCTTAATATTGATACTTCCTTAAATGTCGTTGACCAAGTTACGTATTACCAAGTGAACGAAGAGCAAGAAAGATGCTAATGTGTAATTTAGCTACCAAACAAGATTCAAAATGAGATGCAAAATAAGATGCACAGTAAGATGCAAACTAAGTTACAAACTAAGTTACAAAACAAGATTTAAAACAAGCCAGTGTATCATTCCGTAATAGGGTGATACACTGGCTTGCTTTTGTAGAAAAGTATGCCTTGTTTTATAATATCAAAATTTAAAAAAAGCCCCATAAATAGTTTTCTTAAAGATACTATTTACGGTACGGGGCCCTTTGTTTAATCATTTATTTACTTATATATTAATTTCTTTTAATTTTTATTTTCCTTGATTCTTTTGTTCCATCAGACCTTTAACAATCTTTTCAGATGTGATTGGTAACTCGTATACACGAACACCAGTTGCATTATATACAGCATTTGCAATGGCTGGTGGTGGCGTATTGATTACGATTTCACCGATGGATTTTGCACCAAATGGACCAGAGTTTTCATAGCTACTTTCAAATTCAACTCGAATCGTACCTACATCAAGTCTTGTTGGAATTTTATACTGTAAGAAGGAGTTGTTCCATAGCTTACCTTTTTCATTGTATTGAATGTTTTCATACATTGCCATACCAATACCTTGTGCAAGTCCACCTTCAGTTTGTACACGAGCAAGGTTTGGATTGATTGGAGTACCACAATCAACTACCGCAACATAATCTATAAGTTCTATATCACCAGTTTCTTTATCAATTTCAACTTCTGCCATTCCGACCATAAACGGTGGTGGAGAAACTTCTGATGTATAAGACTCTGTTGCAGAAAGTGCTTGCTTACTTCCACATTGTGCCTGATAAGATAAGTCTTTAATCGTAACACTCTTATTATCCTTTAGACTGAATACTTTTTCTCCATCAAAATCCATATCTTCTACATCACAAGAAAGATATTCGGCACCAACCTGTAACATTTTATTTTTTAAAGTTTCACATGCTTTCATTACGGCAGTACCAGTAACATAAGTCGTGCTAGAAGCATAAGAACCTGAATCGTATGGTGAAGTATCCGTATCTACACCATGAACGATGATATTATCTACATCACATTCTAAGCAATCTGCTGCCATCTGTGCAAGAATAGTATCACAACCAGTTCCCATGTCTGCTGCACCAATGCTTAAGGTATAAAAACCATCATCATTTACTTGAATGGACGCAGAGCCTACGTCAACACTTGAAATACCGGAACCTTGTGCCGCCATAGCAACACCTACGGAACGAACTTTTCCATTGCCAAGGTCTTTGTATGGGTATTTTTCATCCCATCCAATCATTTCTTTTGCTCTACTTAAACATTTATCTAAATTACAGCTTGTTGCAGTTTCCCCGTAATAAGCGTGCATAACTTCGCCTTCTTTAATCATGTTCATTTCACGAATCTTTACAGGGTCCATATTAATTTTAGCTGCCAGTTCGCTTACCGCAGATTCTAAAGCGAAGAAACCTTGAGTTGCGCCATATCCACGATATGCACCCGCAGACATTACGTTAGTATATACAACATCATAAGCGAAACGGAATGCGTCAAGTTTTCCATACATAGAGATTGTTTTATGTCCAGATAAACCTACTGTTGTAGGACCATGCTCACCAAATGCACCAGTATTGGAAAGTGTATACATATCGATAGCTTTTATAATACCATCCTTTGTAGCGCCAACACGTACGTGGATTTCCATTTCATGTCTTGGAGTAGAGGCGATTAATGTCTCTTCTCTTGTGTAAATCATCTTTGCAGGTTTCCCTGTTTTCCATGTAACAATTGCAGGATAAACTTCTGCTACTACTGTTTGTTTTGCTCCAAAACCTCCACCGATACGTGGCTTAATTACACGAATCTGAGATTTTTTTATATCAAGTGCAGTGGATAAAATACGTCTTACATGGAATGCAATCTGCGTAGATGCAACAACATTTAAACGTCCATAAGTATCCATGTAGGTAAACGCACGAAATGTTTCCATCATCGCTTGTTGATTCGCTAGGGTATGGTATGTTTTATCTACAACAACTTCACAGCCTTCGAATGCTTTATCAATATCCCCATGGTATTCTACATCATGTGCACATAAATTTCTTTTATTATCTGCACCAACTTCACAAAGTGCTTTCCAGTTTTCTTCTGGATGAACTAAAATCTTGTTATCTTTTGCTTTACGAAAATCAAGAAGTGGTTCTAACACTTCATATTTTACTTTGATTAATTTTAAAGCCTTATCAACGCACTCTTCGTCTTCACCAGCGACGATTGCTACTGCATCACCTACGAAACGTACTCTTTGATCAAGAATTAAACGGTCATATGGACTTGGTTCTGGATAAGTTTGTCCTGCCATTGTAAATCTTTTATTTGGTACGTCCTCATATGTTAAAACACATTCAATTCCTGGAACCTTCTTAGCAGTTTCTGTTTGAATGGATTCAATTAATGCATGTGCATGAGGGCTTCGTAATACTTTAACGATTAAACAATTGCTTGGTGCAATATCATCGGTATAAAGTGGTTTTCCTGTCACAAGTGCCATTGCATCTTTTTTCATGACGGATTGATTTACATACTTCATATTTGGTTTTTGATTACTCATCCTTGCTTCCCTCCGCTAAGTATGCTTTTACTGCACGTAATTGAGACATATATCCACTACATCTGCATAAATTACCAGCTAAGTATTCTTTTATTTCATCTTCGGTTGGATTTACTAGTTCTTTTTTCATTGCAAGAACATTCATAATAAATCCTGGGCTACAAAAACCACATTGTTCTGCCCCTTGGTTTGCCATAAAAGCACCAAACTCTCTCGCTTCGTCTTCTAAACCTTCAATTGTGACAACGTGTTTCCCTTCTGCTCTTACTGCTAGAGTTGAGCAGGAAAGTACTGGCTTGCCCTCTAATAATACGGTACATAAACCACAGTTTGATGTTTCACAGCCACGTTTTACACTATAGCATCCTTTGCTTCTAACAAATTCTAAAAGAGGTGTACTTGGTGAAACCTCTCCCTTAACTAATTTTCCATTTAACCACATTGTCACTAACATGTATAATTGCCTCCTAACAGTGCTAGAATTCCTCTCTTAACAAATACTGTGGCAAGATGTTTACGATATTCTTTGCTTCCACGCATATTTGAATCAAATTCTAAGTTCTTACATAACTCATTTGCAAGGTCACTGATTTTATCTTCTTCTGATGATGTATACGTACATTCAACTGTTTGTAATAATGCACGTTTTGGTCTCGCACCAACACTTACGTAAAATGTATTATCCTTCTTTGCAACCGCGCATGCAAGAATTGGAATATCCGTTGCACTCGCACGTTTTGATTGATATACTACATCTCTTCCATCTTTTTTAATTATAATCCGTACCAATACATCATTATCATAAGGCATAGTAACAAACTCATGTAATGGTAAAATACCTTTATTGTATAGTTCTACATAGGAATCAAGAGCTAAAAGACAAGTTAAAATATCAGAGAAGCCAAATCTAGCATAAATACTGCCACCAATGGTTGCACAATTACGGAATTGTACTCCAACAATATGCTTTACGCTTTCTTTTATTGCGCCTTTAAAATATTCGTTTAATCCACTATGTAGTTCTAGATCACGCAACGTTGTCATACATCCAATTTGAAACTCTTCCTCATTTTCCTCTATTGTGTTAAGCCCCAAGCCAGATAAATCAATTGCTGTGCCGATTTGTTTTTTACCCATTTTCAACCAACATGTACCGCCAAGAATAACACCGCTCCGTTTTTGGTTCAGTTGATATGCTTCTTCTAGGTCTTTTACCATTACATAATCTTTTATTTTAAACATAAATTAATCCGTACCTTTCTTCATTAAAGCATGATTCGCTTAAAAGCAATACAGCCGTCATAATACCATAAATCCCAACATTTTTCAACACCGTAGAAATTTATTTGTGATTTTATCGTATCAAAAGTTCCTTGTTATTCTAAAGAAAAAGCTCTTTATTATTTTATCTTATTAGTAACATTAGTAATAATAATGATTGGATTATAGAATTAATTATTAGAAAATCAAATAAAAAAAATCCACCTCAAACGCTAATATGCTAAGTATCAAAATATCAGAGATAGCACATCAGAATTTGAAAATGGATTTTGCTTTATATTTTATAAACAACCAACTTTAAGCTATTAGTTTCTAAATGAATTTTACTTCATTGGATTCCATTAGAAAAACAAATGGGTTAAAACAATTTCAATTTAAAAGTTTGTAGAATGAAACGTCATTTTTCTCATATAGCACTCATCACCACCATTATTTTCAATAGCATCCTCTAGTGTACGTATCTTATTGGCGGTACGTTGTGCTACAATTATATTACTAAAGCTTGGTGCATTTCGATCAACTGATATGACATAGACCGTATGATGGTAATCCCAACCATTTAAACTAAATTGCATTACATCGCCTACTTGAATATCTTTTGGATTGATACTCGTGTATAATTTCCCACTGTTTACACCAGTGGCTTTTGGTCCGTATGTTTTTTGGTATGTCATAAAAGACCAGAGATAGTCTACATTTTCCCATGCTCTGCTCCCACCGCCCTGGTTCGCATACCAAGCACTTGTATAAGCACCCTTTATCATCCGAAACCCGTCTCTTATATTTTTCTTTACTTCAGCCTCTGACATAGACGGACTCCAACCTCCATATGCTGCCCATATACATTGAGAAACGAAATTGGTACAATCTACTGTGGCTTTATAAAAATTAGGATTACCATTTAAGTAATATTTTTTAGCATATTCAATTCCGAGATTCGGTTGATATGGAGTTATCATTGTCGCATGAACCATGTTCTACTCCAAATAATTTGTTTATTTTATTCTATTCTATAATAGCATTTATGTGTCAAATAAAGATTTATTTCCGTCTCACGTTTCATCATTTACCTTCTCATAAAATTCCTCAATGATACCTCTTTCCCTTTCCTCATCCGCATTTTTCCTTCCCATACGATCACACCAGCCAAGAAGAGAGATATCCTTTATATTTACCTCTGACTTCATCTTTTGTATTTCTTTAAATGGCAAATCATTTACCACGAATAATATTTGCATATGCCAACGAACCAAAGCCACAACTCGCTCAATAAATTGCCGATCACTAATAAATACAACTAAAAATTCTCTTGCTAATTCCGCTCCAACTTTATCATGTTCATACGAAGTTATTTTACCTTTTCTATTTCTAGTGGTTTTTGGTTTTCCAATGTCATGTAATAAGGCAGCCCACATAAATGCATGTGGATCTGTACTTTCATCCTTGCATTTGGCTGCTTCATCTACAACCATAATGGTGTGAATCCATGCATCTCCTTCTGGATGATGCACCTTAGATTGCTCCGTTTCTTTTAAGCTAGCTAGCATTTTAAACGGATATTCATAGAACATCTCATCTTCTAATAAATTATTTAATAGCAATGACGGTTTTTCTGTCCCCATTAAAATATCGTCTATTGTTTGAAATAAATCTTTTTTTTGAATCATTTAATTTTCCGTACCTTCCATTCTTATTCGGCAAATCTGATCTTAACAACTCTAATGTGAGATCATGGAAATCTTATCATCAATTATTATTATATTATAACCATAGGTAACCGGTTTCAATTCTATTTTAAATTTTTTCCTATACTTTAGTATTTATTAACAATCCCTAAAATTACTGTTAAATAAAATCCATTTTATTTACAAAGCTAAATTCTTCCTATATTATATGTGTTATATGTTTAATTGAAGCGTATTAATGTCATACTCATTTTACATAAGTAGAATTTCAGATTCAATTAATTTAGACTAGTTAGAAAAGGAGTTAACTATGTTACAGCTAAAGAACATAAAAAAAACGTATCATGTTGGCGAAATTGATACGATTGCTTTAAATGATATTAGTGTATCATTTCGCAAAAAAGAATTTGTAGCAATCTTAGGTACCAGTGGTTCAGGTAAAACAACTTGTCTTAATATCATTGGTGGCCTTGATCGATACGATTCTGGTGATTTAATTATTAAGGGGAAATCAACGAAAGAATTTAAGGATAAGGATTGGGATGCATATCGTAATAATTCTGTAGGTTTTGTCTTTCAAAGTTATAACTTGATTATGCACCTTAGTATTGTTGCCAACGTTGAACTTGGTATGACCTTAAGTGGTGTTTCTGGAGAAGAGAAACATAGACGTGCAATTGAAGTACTTGAAAAGGTAGGTTTAAAAGACCACTTACACAAAAAACCGAATCAACTTTCTGGTGGACAGATGCAAAGAGTTGCAATTGCACGTGCTCTTGCTAACGATCCTGAAATATTACTTTGTGATGAGCCAACTGGTGCTCTTGATACTACTACTAGCGTGCAAATCATGGATTTAATTAAAGAACTTGCAAAAGAGCGTCTTGTCATTATGGTTACACATAATCCAGAGCTTGCGGAACAATATGCAGACCGTATTATTCGCTTCCAAGATGGTGTGATTCTCTCCGATACCAATCCATACAATGCAGATTCTAAAAAAGATAATTTTGAACTTAAGAAAACTAGTATGAGCTTTCTAACTGCGTTAAAGTTATCTTTTAACAATATTAGAACCAAAAAAGGACGAACGTTTTTAACGGCTTTTGCTTCGAGTATTGGTATTATTGGTATTGCAGTTATCTTAAGTTTATCCACTGGTTTCCAATCTCAAATTGATAAATTTCAAGAAGATGCGATGGCAGAATTCCCAATTTTCATTTCACAGGTTGCTTCGGAAGTAGATGCTGAAAGTATTTCAAGTATGCAATCAGAAATGCAAGATCGTTTATGGGGTACCTCTGAGTATGTTGATTCCAATGAAGTTTATTTATATGATCCTTCTGAAACAACAATGATTCACCAAAATAAGCTAACCGATGAGTTTATTGATTACTTAAATAATATTGACCCAAGTATCTGTACTAGTATTGGTTATACTCGTATTGTATCAATGAACTTAATTCGTAATACTGAAAATGGAGTAATACCAGTTACTCTTCCATCTATGGCGGATACTTCACAAAATAGCAGTAATATGACAAGTACTAGCGGTCTTGGCTTAAGTTCTTATCCAGAATCATTGGATGAAAACGAACCTTCTTATCTTGAGAAGAACTATGAATTATTAGCGGGTGAATATCCCAAAAGCCCAACTGACCTTGTATTAGTAATTGATACAAAAAATCGCCTCGATGTAAACCTTATGAAAAATCTTGGTTTTAATACAGACGATGTAGAATCCATTAAATTTGACGATATCGTTGGCACCGAATTTAAAATTGTTTCCAACAATGATTATTATACACAAACAGAATACGGAAACTTCATACCAAGTTCCGATTATGAAGCTATGTATGAATCCAAAGATGGCATTGATGTTAAAATCGCTGGTATCGTTCGTGTAAAAGAAGGCACTACAATGTCTATGCTTGCTACAGGAATCGCTTATAGTGATTCTTTAACTGAAATGGTTGTTGATATGTCAAAGGATTCTGAGATTGTAAAAGCTCAAAAAGAACAAGATGTTAACGTAATGACCATGAAAGAAATGGATGAAGAAACAAAGAATAATCTTCTTTTATACCTAGGTAGCGAGTCCACTCCATATATGCTTATGCTTTATCCACAAAGCTTTGAAAGCAAAGAACAAGTTATCGACTATATTGAAGCTTATAATGCAACTATGGATAATAAAGAAGATATTATTATTTATAATGACCTTGCAGGAACCATTTCTGGTATGACAGAAGGCATTATGGATGGTGTTACTATAGTATTAATAGCTTTTGCGGCAATTTCCTTAGTTGTTAGTATGATTATGATTTGCATCATAACTTATACTTCTGTACTTGAGCGTACAAAAGAAATTGGTATTTTAAAAGCACTTGGTGCTAGAAAGAAAGATATTACCCGTGTATTTGATGCAGAAACCTTTATCCTTGGTATCTTTTCTGGTTTCCTTGGAATTTTACTTGCATGGCTTGCGACATTCCCAATTAATAACGTTATTTACAATCTTACTGAATTAGAAGGGGTATCAAATCTACAACCATTACACGGATTAATTTTGATTGTGATTAGCACGATATTAACTGTGCTTGGTGGACATATACCAGCCAAGATTGCTTCTAAGAAGGATGCAGTTGAAGCTCTTCGTTCAGAGTAATTGTAAACGAGCCACTGGCTTAAAGTGTTTTGCTTAGAAAGCTTGATTAGCGTGAATTGCTTAGAATAATTTATAATTTATAAACAATTAGGCTCTGTGTAATTATTATTGAACTATAGTACCTTTAAAATAACTACATTTACAAATGATAAGCTCCTCTTTATGGTGAACTGTTTAATAAAACTGAATCCATAAAGAGGAGCTTATTATTTATTCTATATTTGAATCTTTTAAAAGTCACCATTAGAATTTAGATTTTAAAATGAGTATTTGCATATAAATACTTGCTCAATCGATACATTTCCCAAACCCATCACCGAAATAATTCAGAGTAAATCTAAATAGTTTTCTACTTTCCTAATATTGCAACACAGTTCCACCGATGGTAGATTCCTTCTTGTTAAACACAATAACATTTCCAAAACCATAACAGTCATCTACTAGCACTAAATCCGTTGGTGAATTAACTTCTTGGTGACAAACGACAATAATATAAGTAGTATCTCGAATGTCTATTTTAACTGCCTCTGCCATAAATGATGGGTATTCTATATTTTTAAGAGCTGAACGAACCGGTAGTTTTTCAATAGTAATCGGTTCTAAGGCTTCTTTTTCCCCTCCATGAATCACAGTAATAAGAGAAGTAAAGCCCTTTCCTTTTATCGTATTCTTTACACAAGTATTTGTCTCTGCTAAATTATAGTGCCTTGATATTCTTGATAATCTTTTTTCTGATTTTACGCCATCTGAAAGAAAATATAAATCACTTCTAATATTTTCTCCTAAATATGTTACATGATTTCCCTGTAGGCTGACTTCTCCATTCTCATTAAAATGAAAATATTGCTGATAGGTATGTTCTCCCCCTGTGTAAAATTCATCAAAGATTATATAGATCTCTGGTTTAATATGAACTATTTTACGATTTACAAATACACCATTATCTAAGTCCATATATCCAAGGTGTCCACCCGAAACATATTCGTATTGCATACCTGTTTCAAAGCGTTGCTTCACTGGTTGTGATAACTTAATGCACTCCCATGAATCTTTACATATGGTAAATAATTTTTCATCCACGGTGCATGTATTATGTGCCATTGGATCTTTAAATTCAAATCGTTCTTCTCCAGATACATAAGTATACCTTCCTGCATCCATTAAAACATCTTCTCCACCAATGACTAAATCAATGTGAAGCTTATCTGAATGTCCGTGTCCTGCTCCTAAAGTACCACAATGAAAGTGCAATAAATTAGAATCTTCACCCCAATTTGAACGCATATAGTAATTCCCGCTATCTTCTAATGCTACGGACGTAAAATGTGGCTCTTGTTTCTCTATTTTAATATAATCCCTTAGACCATTCATTCCAATATCCCAAATGGATTCAAAATCTAAGATATCATAACCAACATATTTAAGTACCGGATCTTTAAACACATACGCGGCTTTACTAATTATATCTCGAATATCCGTATCGTCACTATCTCCCATCATAAGCTGATGATGATTTGGCTTTTTCCAGGCAACATTGGCAATTGCCATTTTATAAACTTTATTTTGTATCGTCTTAGGAATATTAATATTATTTCTACTTGCTAAAATCATTACATCTAGATAACAATGAAGCACCTCATTGTGATACATTGGAGACTGCTCCCATTGCACCCCATCATTCATAATACCAACATTAGCAAGTATTTCTAGACGTTTTAATGCAATTTTGGCATATTCCTTAGTCTGTTCATTTTCGGGTAGTGTCATTGCTATGTCAAATAATCCATGATTTTCTAAAACGCCCCAATTACTAATATAGCGATAAGGATTATACACCTCTACAATATATTCTGCATGTTCAATCAATGAATGATAAATTAAATCTAATACATCTTCTGTTAAAAATTCACTGTCTTTAAAATATTGTAGCGCTTTACTCCAATATTCCCCCCGCAAACCTACTTCAAGAATTCTCCACATGCTACGTTGCGTTTCCGGTGTTCTTTTACAATTTGTAATCCATGAGGTAATTAACTTAACAAAAGCTTTTGAATACTTCTCATCTTCCGTAATTTGATATGCTTGACCAAGACAGATAAAAAATCGATGTCGATTAAATTGCCATATAAATTCAGGGTCGTCCGCCGGCATGTAATCCCATATAATTTCCTCCTTAAATATAACCGGCTCATATGTCCTTTCCATGTCCCATTTTAAATCAAACAGAAAGTATTGGTTACAGACTTCATCTGCAACACGTAATATATGTGAAACATCTTCTGGCCAATTTAAAATACAGTATTTTGCAATTGCTTTTGGATCATCAAAAAAGAGCTGATCTTTTGTTTTTGTAAAAAACATTTCCTTCTTCATTGTATCCTCCATGCTAGTATTCGGTATACAGTAGTTCTTTTCATAACATCTATTATTTTAGAATACTTCTTTTTACCAATACATGTCCCAGTCTTTATTTAGTCTAGTTAATGCCTCCATGTAAAAGTAATCCCCCCAAGAATTACATTCATCTACACCACAAGGAGTACATGTATTATATGGCGATTTCTTGCTATATGTACTATGAAATACTAGGCCATTGGACGTCTTTTCATCCTTAACAGCATAATTATCATACAATGATTTCATCATTCTCTTTGCAAGATCCGTATAATATTTTGCATCGCCCTCTTCTAAATATTTGCTCATTTCTAAAAGTCCACAAACTGCAATAGAAGCAGAGGAGGAATCTCTTGGCTCACTAGAACCATCCGTAAATTCTAAATCCCAAAATGGTACCATATCTTTTGGTAAATGTGATAAATAGTAATTGGTAACACCTTTAAATAGCTTTATATAATCCTCATTTTTCGTATACTTATATGCAATTGCTAACCCATAGATTCCCCATGCCTGACCTCTTGCCCATGCGGATCCATCGCGATATCCTTGACAGGTCGCACCATGCGTTGGCTTCCCAGTATTTATATCAAAGAAAAAGGTATGCCAGGTAGAAAAGTCTTCACGTATTACATTCGATACCGCTGTATGAATATGTTTTTTCGCAGCCATGCTATATTTATTATCCTTAGTCTCTACAGAGGCCCAAAAAAGAAGTGGAACATTTAATAAGCAATCTATGATAAGTCGATAATTCTCTGCTGTATCCAAAGGCCCCCAAGCTTGAATAAACTCACCCACCGCACGATATCTTGATAAAAGTTGGTCTGCTGCCTTAATTGCTGCTTCTTTACCTATTGCACTTTTAGTTAGCTTATAGCCAGCGACACAAGAAGGAGTATATAAAAATCCCATATCATGATGATCTACATCAATTTTTTCATTGATTCGTTTTAAAAAACTTTCCATCTGAATTTGCCCTGCGTAAAGTAACTCTTCTCTCTGACAATATTCATAAGCAAGCCATATCTCTCCCGTCCAAAAACCTGTTGTCCATGTATTATTTGGGATCGCCTCATAAAATCCATTTACACTGTATTTATTCTGAAATTTCTCTGTAAACTCAGGTAAATTTGATAATATTTGATTGCAACAAAAGGAAAGTGCTTCTTTAATTTCTTCACTTGTTATACCACTTTTTATACAAAAATCCTTCATAATCGTACCTCACTTGTCAATCAATCCGTTTTCCATATCATTTTTTGTTTTTCATTTCATTTTTCTCTTCTTATCTCATTCATTACTTCCCATATCATTTCTTACTTAAACATTATTTCTTATTTATACATTTTTCTTACTGACCTATCATACTTACCCATTACTCCTACTTCTCATATCATCTCTTACGTTACATAATGTCTATATAAAATTAATGATTATATTCTAGCATGTGCTATCTTTATAAGAAATGTAGTATCCTTTCAAATGCATAGTCATTATTATACCTATATTGACATAATTCTTAATATGCGATACGTTTAATAAAACAAATATTGTATATATTATCCATAAAATTCTCATGCAACAAATGTCACTAAGGAGGTACCAATGTTTACTGATTTAGCAAAAAACTATACAGAGTCATTCTGTGCTTTTCACCCTTATCCAAATATAACGAATCGTGAGGAATATGAGTCCTTGCCAACGCATATGAAGGATGATTTGATTCAACTTGGTGAGAGTTATCTTCATTATCAATATCCAAGTATGACGGCAACATCATTTATGGAGTTTTGTAGAACTGGCAATCGGGTTAACCATGAAGCACTCTATATGGAGAAACGCCGTGTTTTAAACGCTTTAGTACTTGCAGAATGTGTTGAAAATAAAGGACGATTTTTAGATGATATTATGAATGGAATTTTCACGATATGCGAAGAAAGCGCATGGCAGCTACCAGCGCATAATAGTTATATAAGAAATACTCCGAATCTACCTTTACCAGATCATGATAATCCTGTTCTTGATTTATTTGCATGTGAAACTGGTGCGCAACTTGCAATGGTATATTATTTATTAAAGGATTCCCTTGATAAAATTAGCCCTATAATTTGCAATCGCATTGAATCCGAATTACATAAAAGAATTTTCACCCCTTACTTAACAAAACATTTTTGGTGGATGGGTCAAGGAGATGAAATCATGTGCAATTGGACAATTTGGTGTACGCAAAATGTCCTAATCGCCGCTTTTTCTACTATGTTGTTACCACAAGAAAGCTTACGAGAATTATTTATAAAAGCTTCCCAAAGTGTTGATTTTTTTCTGAAAGATTATGGAATGGATGGTTGTTGCGATGAAGGAGCACAATATTTTCGCCATGCTGGATTATGTTTATTTAATACATTAGAAGTTTTAAATAAAGTAACGAAAGATCATTTTAAGCAATGTTATCAAGATACAAAAATACGAAATATCGCTCATTATATTTTAAATGTACATATTTATGATAAGTACTATGTTAATTTTGCAGATTGCTCTCCTGTTGCAGGAAGGGCAGGGGTTCGTGAATTTCTCTTTGGAAAGCGACTTAATAGTACTGACTTAATGCTATTTGCAGCTGAAGATCACCGTAAAAATAATGATATTTTATTAAAAGAAGAGTTAAATTTATTTTACCGCCTACAGGCTACATTTACCCAAGAAGAGATAGAGAATTTTAACTGTGATAGAAGTTTACAACATCCAGATGTTTATTATAAGAGTGTCGGTCTTTTCATTGCACGGGATAGCTCTTTCTCTCTTGCGGTAAAAGCTGGGCATAACGCAGATAGTCATAACCATAATGATACTGGAAGTTTTATTGTCTATAAAAATGGAAAACCTATGATTATTGATGTAGGTGTAGAAAGTTATACGAAAAAAACCTTCTCCCAAAAGCGTTATGAAATATGGACAATGCAATCAGCTTATCATAATCTGCCAACCTTTGGTGAGGTGATGCAAAAGGATGGTAAAGATTATAAAGCCACAAATGTTGAAACATTCTTAGGTCCAGAAAAATGTAACATTTCCATGAATATTGAAGACTGTTATCCAAAAGAAGCTAATATTTCAACATACCGACGTAATTTTATATTAGAAAAAGAGGATAAAATAACAATTGAAGATACTTATGGTATAATTCCAAAAGGTAGCTATCTTAGCCTAATGACGTACGAGGAACCTGTAATTCGTGAAAATACTATTATCGTTGGTACTCTTGGTAGCATAGCTGTTACTGGAAGTACACATTTTACAATTGAAAGAATTCCGATTACTGACCAGCGCCTTAAAACCGCTTGGGAGCATGATATTTATCGTATCAAGGTTTATTTAGAAGCTGCTTCAATAAAATTAGAACTACAAGCAAATACATAAAAAGTGGTGGAAGCAAAATTCGTTGCTATTTTGCTTCCACCATTAATTTTATGTTTTTATTTTATATTTCATTTTAGACTTTTAATTTTATTGATTAAATCATATATTCAATACTATCTACAGATTGTTTTTTCACAGCATTATACATTAGCACGCATTCTCTCTCTAAAACAGTACTAAGGGCATAATCCCCTTTTCCTTCACTATTTAAAACATCATAGGTAATTCTACGATTCATACGTTTTGGGGCATCTTGAATCATCTTAATATCTTTTGTGGCAAACGGATTTTTTCGATAATATGGATCAAATAAATATACATATTTATCATCCATTCCTGTTAATAACACGTAATGCCAGCAACCTAGCATTACCTTTGCAATCACAACTCCACCTAATTGCAAGCATTCTGCTAATTTAGAGTTTTGGCTCATTCGTACGCTTTCTCCACTTAGAAATTCACACGAAATCGGCCAGTTTTTCACTTCACCATAGTGAGTTAACCAGTTTGCTAAAAATCTCATAGCCATGCCTGTGGTGCCGCTTTTGCCTGGTTCTCCTTTACTGTTATACCCATCCAAGCAATAAAGCATAACAAATTTTATAACATCTGGTGGAATTTCCTCTCTTACAAATAAAAAATTAATCGCATTTAGCATTGTGGTCGGCCCACAATCATACTCCGTTAGCTGATAACTCAAAGGATTTTTCATACAAAGCCCCCATCTGCACGTTTATTTTAGATCTTCGTTTGTCATAAGTTCAAATACGATATTGCTGCACTTCATCAATTCCGATACTAATGTATATTCTTCCGTGGAGTGAACCTTATTCATGCCGCAAGCAATTACGATACCGTTAATTCCATGCCTTACGAAATTATTATTATCACTTCCACCAAATGTCTTCACATATTTTGTACGTATTCCAAGTCTATTACATGCAGCCTCATAATTTTTTACAACAGGATGCATCATGTCTATGTTATAAGCAATACAACCAAACGAAGATGTAAATTGGCAGCTAGCTTTATGCTGCCCCGTAACAGTTTGAAATATTTCATTAATACGATCTACTTCTCTTAATGCTTTGTTATGGTCAAAGCTCCTTACTTCACCTATTATTGTGCAAGTCTCAGGAACAATATTGGTTGCTAAACCACCTTCAATTTTTCCTATGTTTACAGTTGTTTTTGAATCAACCTTACCTTGTTGAACCTTAACTATAGCCTCCGCTGCAATGGCAATTGCATGGATACCATTCTCTGGCGCAAATCCTGCATGGGCGGATTTTCCTTGCACCTCGGCAGTAAATGAAATTAATGTAGGTGCAGTAATCGCAGCCTCGCCAACGGCACCACTAAGATCTAATACATATGCCCTCTTTGAGCGTATCATTGTGTAATCAAATACCTCGCTACCTCGAATATATACTTCTTCAGCAATTGTAAATAAAACTTCTATGCTTCGGTGAGGAAGTCCTGTTTCTTTGATTGTACGAACCGCTTCTAAAATAGCAACAATACCTGAAATATCATCCGCCCCTAATACTGTATTTCCAGCACTAGTGATTCGTCCATTTGGATGCACCATTGCCTTTTTGTTTTTTGATGGTTCTACTGTATCCATATGCGCAGAAAATAATAAAGGTTCCCCTTTTAAATCCCCTTTTAAAAAACCATATATATTTCCGCAACTTCCTTTATAATGTAATCCCACGTTGTCTTCATAAACTGTAAATCCTAGCTCGATTAAATAATCTTTTAATTGATCTGCCATTTTTCTTTCATCAAAAGATGGTGAATCAATCTCAACTAACTTACAAAATTCCTTTACTAAACGTTCTTCATTCATAATAAAATTGGAGATTCCCTTTCATGGTCCTCTCCTTCCCCCTGTCGTACGCTACTTACGTTAGCTTCTTAGTATATATATGTTTTTCCTCTAATAAAATATACGCATATCACTACATGCTTACATGCCATTTTAGCGCTTATGTCAGTGGGTGCTTTAAGCCCCACTGATGATAGTATTTCTGACACCCCAAAAGAATTGACTTAATCGATTAATTTATTCCAGTTAAATCTTTTACTACCTCTCCGGCAATAATTAATCCTGCAACCGAAGGTACAAATGCTACACTACCTGGAATTGCTCTTCTTTGTGTACACTTTCTTTCAGCTCCTGGAGGGCAGATACAATTAGTTTTACAGCTAAGGGACATATCTGAAAGTGGTTGTCTTGCTATCTCTTTGGAATATACAACTTTTAAACGTTTTACTCCTCTTGCTTTTAATTCTTTACGCATAACTTTTGCAAGTGGACAAACGGAAGTTTTATAAATATCAGCTACCTCAAATTTCGTTGGATCGAGCTTATTACCAGCCCCCATACAACTAATAATTGGTGTATTACTCTCCTGAGCTCTTAACACTAGTTCAATCTTTGCTGTAACTGTATCAACTGCATCCACTACATAAGAATATTGTGTAAAATCAAATTCATGGGCATTTTCAGGTAAATAAAAGCATCGATGAGTATTTACTACTGCCTTTGGATTAATTTCTAAGATTCTTTCTTTCATAACATCAACCTTATATTGGCCTACTGTCTTTCTTGTAGCAATGATTTGACGATTGATATTCGTAAGGCAAACTTTATCATCATCAAATATATCAAAAGTACCAACGCCACTTCTTGCAAGTGCTTCTACTGTAAAGCCGCCAACACCTCCGATTCCAAACACTGCTACTCGAGCATTTGCCAAAGCTTGCATTCCTTCGGAGCCTAATAATAATTCAGATCTTGAAAATTGATTTAACATATTACACCTAACCTTTGTTCTCTAATATATTCCTACTTGTTTTCTGATTCTTTTGACTATAAAATATTATTCTATCTACATTCTAACGTGAATCTGTTTACGTTTTCATTTAAGTTAATTCATACTTATTTAATATGAATTTCAGTATAGTAATTTTTTTTTCTAAAGTCAACTATTATCTTTACTTATTTACCCTACTTATCTTTTCTATCATTCTTCCAAGGAAGATACAAAAGAATGCATATTAATTAAGATTTCTATTTGCATAAATGATCCTTTTTTTAACCCATATTATCTTGAGTTTTATTTCTATACATTTTTAAAATATGTATATATTTACGTAGAATGGCTTTTATACAACGACATTTCTACAATTAAAATTAATAAAATTTCTTTTTATATTTATAATTATGAATCATTGACATTAAGTACCAAACTATTTATAATGAATTAACTATACTAAAACTGTATGAATTATATGATATTTTTATCTGAAAGTAAACCTATTAGGAGGGATAGCTTATGAAAATTGAGACACAATGCATTCATAATAAAGAAAGAAGAACTGATATCACAGGTTCCCTAACCATGCCGATTTATCAATCCGCAACATTTGCACACCCTGGCGTTGGTATGAGTACTGGATATGACTATTCCAGATTGCAAAACCCAACAAGAGAGTATTTAGAAAAGATTCTAGCAAATCTAGAGCATGCAGTAGATGCAATTGCTTTGTCTTCTGGTATGGCTGCTATATCTGTCACTATGGAACTATTTCATCCTGGGGATCATATTATCATATCAAATGATTTATATGGTGGTTCTTATCGCCTATTTGAACATATTTCAGAAAAAAACGGTATAGAATTTACAACGGTTAATACCTCTAATATAGATGATATCAAAAATGCAATAAAAGTAAATACAAAATCTGTATTTTTAGAAACTGTATCTAATCCGATGATGCAAGTTACTGATTTAATTGAAGTTTCTAAGTTAACAAAGGAAAAAAATCTCTTATTAATCGTAGATAATACATTTTTAAGCCCTTATTTTCAAAATCCAATTGACCTTGGAGCAGACATTGTAATACATAGTGGTACTAAATATCTTTGTGGTCATAACGATATTGTTGCAGGAATTATCGCTGTTGCTACAAATGAACTATCTGATAAAATACGTTTTATTTATAAAACAACAGGGGCTTGTCTTTCTGCAATGGATAGTTGGCTTCTTACTAGAAGTATCAAGACTCTAGGTATTCGTATCGAACGTCAAGAAAAGAATGCAAAAGAATTAGCTGCTTGGTTAAAAAAACAACCTTGGGTAACAAAAATTTGGTATGTCGGCTTACCAGATCATGTGGGATATGATATTATTAAAAAGCAAGCAAGAGGATTTGGTGCTATGATTTCAATTGAAACTGATAGCAAAGAGACTGCTCTTCGTATTTTATCTAATGTAAATCTTATTTATTATGCAGAAAGTTTAGGTAGCGTAGAGAGTCTTATCACATATCCAATGCTTCAAACTCATGCCGACTTACCGGAAGAAGAACGCAATGCAAAAGGTATTACTGACCGCTTCCTTCGTATTTCTGTTGGCATTGAAAATGTAGAAGATTTAATTGAAGACTTAGATCAAGCAGCAAACGGAGGTACTTATGAAAAAATATGATTCAACGCACTTTGATGAAATCATTGACCGTAAAAATACGAACAGTTTAAAGTACGATTTCGCAATTGAGCGCGGACGCCCTGAAGATATTCTCCCATTGTGGGTAGCGGATATGGATTTTAAAGTTGCTGATGAAATCACAGATGCTATATCAAAAGTTGTTTCTCATGGAATCTATGGTTACACTGATTCCAAAGATGATTATTTTGATGCACTTAAAAATTGGTATCTAACAAATTATTCTTGGGAAATCAAGAAAGAGTGGCTCGTTAAAACACCTGGTGTTGTGTATGCAATTGCAACAGCGATTAGAGCTTTTACAAATCCAGGCGATGCCATAATAATTCAACAACCTGTTTACTATCCTTTCTTTAAAATGATTCAACTCAATGACCGCGTGGTAGTGAATAGTCCACTCGTAAATCATGATGGTTTTTACGAAATGAATTTCGAAGAGTTTGAGCAAAAAATTATTGATAATAAAGTGAAAGTATTTATTTTATGTAGTCCGCATAACCCTGTGGGCAGAGTTTGGACTACGGAGGAGTTAACTAAAATCGGAGAAATTTGTTTAAAACACAATGTACTTGTTATCTCCGATGAAATACATTCCGATTTTATATATGAAGGATATAAACATACCGTTTTTTCAAGTTTAAGTGAAGAGTTTAAAAACAACTCAATTATTTGTACCGCACCAAGTAAAACATTTAATTTAGCGGGATTACAGATTTCAAATGTATTTATTGCAAATGAGGATTTAAGAAAACGCTTTATTCGTGAGAAAGCAAAAACTGGTTATGATGAAATCAATACTATCGGATTAACCGCTGCAAAAGCTGCTTATTCGGAAGGTAAGGCTTGGTTAGATGGAATGAGAAGCTATTTAAAGGATAACCTTGATTATGTACGTGAGTTTTTAAATGAAAGACTTCCAATGCTTAAATTAGTAGAACCACAAGGAACTTATCTGATCTGGATTGATTTTAGAGGACTTGGTCTAACGGAACCAGAACGTGAAGATTTGATTGTTAATAAAGCAAAACTTTGGTTGGATACTGGCTCTATGTTTGGCGTTGATGGAAAAGGCTATGAGCGCATTAATATTGCTTGTCCTAGAAGTATTTTAAAGAAAGCTTTGGAACAATTGGAAGGTGCGATTAAGGGTTTATAGAATATGTTATTAACACTATGAAAATTTGTATCACTATAAATATTCGTATTTATAGTGATATTTTTTTATTTATTGAGCACTTTAAATTTTTCTTAGTTTGTTTTTGGTATTTGCTTCTAATTTGGGTTTGTAGTTTAATTTGCAGTTTGAGTTTCTAGTTCGGGATTATGATTTTCATTTGTGGTTGAGCTTGCGGTTTTGATTTGTAATTTTGGGTTGCCATCTTGATTTGTGGTTTGGGTTTGTGGTTTTCATTCTTATTCATGGTTTGAGGTATTATTCTATGTCCATCTAAAAAATAAAATTTATCTATGTTTCAATATTTTGTATATATACTAAAATATTGCAAATCCTATATTAATCTTAATCATTTATAGGAGAATAATTATGCCGGGATTTACAGCTCATTATATTTTTGGTGTTCAAATGTTTCATCAATTATCGGACACTTCCATAAAACATATGTTAAAACAAAATCTAGGACCTTACCGCTTTGGTTTGCAAGGTCCCGATTTGTTTTTCTATAATCCATTTCATATTTTATTTTCTGAAGACCGAAACATTGGGAAGTTAATGCACGAAACAAAAGTGAGCCAATTTTTCAGAAATTATTTAACCTTAGCAGAAAAACTCCGTAACCCTGCAGATCGAGTTACTGCTCTTTCTTACTTTTATGGTTTTGTCTGCCACTATACCCTTGACACAATCGTGCATCCGTATGTTTATGATCGCTCCCACTACGTACCAAATGATCCAAAACGTGTGAAGGAGTCCTTTAGCATGCACACGTATATCGAAGGATTAATGGATACGATATTATTAGAAGAGCATTTAGGTAAAAAACCGTCAAAATTCCGCCAAACAAGAACTCTTACTTTGTCAAAACGTGAATACCACTTACTTTCTGCTCTTATGGTGAAAGCTGTGAATAGAACATATTTTAATGGTAAGAAAGAAGAGCATATTTATCAAACCCATCGATTTTCTTTACTATTTTCTATTCTCTCAATTAAGATAGGAACTTGGTTTTTACATGATAAGGTAGGACTGAAGAAAAGATTAACACATTTGTTTGAAAAGCATTTAATGAAAGAAGTAGTTGTTTCTCATCTGATTGGACTAGATTATTATGATGATAGTATTGATGCGAACAATCAATTAAAGATTAAGTGGAAAAATCCTTGGGACACTACTAAGACGTCAACCCAGTCTGTACCTGAACTTATGGAGGAGGCAGGGGTAAAATTTGTTGACTATGAGGCTGTTTTGAATGATTATGCGAGATCGATGTTAGCGAAAGATAAAAAAGCCCGCAGAGAAAAGAAAGAAGTGTTACTTAAAACTTTGGGTAATCTTTCTTATCATAGCGGACTTTCTTGTGAGTGAGGTTTTTGGGTTAATTTTATTTAGCTTGCTTTAATTATATCCATTTGGATTTTTACTTTGCCAGTTCCAAGCATCGATGCACATTTGCTCTAAGTCATAAGTTGCTTGCCAACCAAGCTCTTTAAAAGCCTTTGTAGAGTCAGAATAACATTCTGCGATATCCCCCGCGCGAGGTCCTACAATTTTATATGGAATCTCTTTTCCACAAGCTTTTGAAAAAGCATTGATAACATCAAGAACGGAATATCCTTTTCCAGTACCAAGATTATATATATGAACTCCATGAGTATTTGCTTTCTTTTCTAATGCACGGATATGGCCTTTTGCCAAATCCACAACATGAATATAATCACGCACCCCCGTTCCATCTTTTGTTGGATAGTTATTTCCAAATACACGAACAAAATCTGTTTTACCAATAGCCACCTGGGAAATGTACGGTAGTAAGTTATTTGGTATTCCATGTGGATTTTCACCAATCTCACCACTTTCATGAGCTCCTATCGGATTAAAGTAGCGTAAAATAACTATCGAAAAACGATTATCTGAAACAAATGTATCTTGTAATATTTGTTCAATAAAAAGTTTTGATGAGCCGTATGGGTTAGTCGTAGATAAGGCAAATTCTTCATTTATTGGTACACTCTTAGGTTTTCCATAAACGGTCGCTGAAGATGAAAAAATCAGATTGAAAACACTGTACTTTTTCATTAATTTCAGTAAGTTTATTGTAGAGATTATGTTATTTTCGTAGTATTCTAATGGGAATTGAACAGATTCTCCTACTGCTTTTAATCCTGCAAAATGGATGACAGCATCAAACTCTTGTTCCTTAAAAACTTTTTCGAGCTTATTATAGTCTCTCATATCAATGTTATAAAATATGATTGACTTATTCATAAGTTTTTCAACTCTTTGTAATGATTCATTACTTGAATTACTTAAATTATCAACAACGATCACTTCATGCCCTAGTGTTAATAATTCTAAACATGTATGGCTACCAATATATCCAGCACCACCAGTAACTAAGATATTCATATGACCTCCAAGCTGCGCAATATAATTTCATTAAATTTTATTTAAAATGTTTCACTGCTTTATTCTGCTGAAACTTTCGGACAATGATGAATTAGTCTTTGAAAGAAATTATATTTTAAAGTGAAACAATTAAATAGATTATATGATGTTATAAAAATATATTTATAAAATATAATTTTGTTATTATCTATCTTTGGGGCCACCTTCTTGAACTCCTTCACTTTTTAATACACTTTTTATAGTTCCCAAAAAACATTTTGCATCAAAAAGCAAACTCATTTTTTCTACATACTCCCCATCTAACTTTGCCTTTACTGGAATTTCAAGCTCGTCTCTACCATTTATCTGCGCCCAACCAGTAAGACCAGGAACGATGTCATTTGCACCATACTTATCTCTTTCACTAATTAAATCTTCTTGATTCCACAAAGCTGGTCTTGGTCCAATAAAGCTCATTTCACCTCTTAGAATATTAATAATTTGAGGTAACTCATCTAAACTTGTTTTTCTAAGAAACTTTCCTACTCTGGTTATATAGTTCTCCGGATTCTTTAGCAAATGTGTAGGACAATCCTTTGGAGTATCAATTCTCATTGTACGGAATTTATATATATAGAAATAGCTTTTATTTATACCGATCCTCTTTTGTTTAAATAGTATAGGTCCTTTTGAATCTAACTTTATTGCTATCATTAAAATTAAATATAAAGGAGAAACTAATATTAAACCTGCAATAGATGCAATAATGTCTATTATTCTCTTTATAATACGATAATTCATCATAAACCCTTCAATTCTATTGTAAAATTAAGTCCTTTTATTAATAATATTCTTGTACATTCTACAAAAATAAGCTCACTAATAATCCAATTTATAAATTATTATCCATTACCACTGCTTTTCTTTTCATTATATAATTCCATATCATTACTAAAATAGTTGCTACTATCTTTGCTATCATATAGAATACTTCTAACTTACTTACAAGTAGCCACATCAACATTTGATTTAATATTAATCCCACAATGCTAGAAACTACAAAAATAAGTATTCCTTTTAATGTCCTTTTTTTTACTTTATCAAATACCCACAATACACAGATAACGTAATTAACTATTACTGATAATGTAAAACTGATACCAGATGATATTAAATAGTGAATGCCAAATAATTCTGTTAATAATATCATCACACCATAATCAACAACAAAGCTGATACCACCGTTAATTATAAAGCGTATAATCTCTGTAATTCTATTAATATCAACTTTGGATTTAATATTCTTCATTCTTTTCTTCCTTAGACATAATATCATTTATTAAGCTTTTATATTGTATATTAATCTCATGCAATCTCCCTTCAAAATCTTGACGATTCTTTTCTGAAATTGTTGATAAGATTAATCCTGCAAAAAATGCTTGTATTGCAGCCAATTCAATAAAACCAGTTACTATTAAAGTTGGGAAATTAGGTACTAGTCCCGTTTTTAAGTAAATACTTACGATTGGAATAAATAGCAATAAAGCAATTACTGTAAGGACAGCTGCTAATGATGTGAAAAAACCAAGTGGTTTATAGTTTTTATACAAGCGTCCTATTGTTTTTAAGACTTTAAAACCGTCTGAATATGTATTTAGTTTTGATTCACTTCCATCTGGTCTATCCCTATATTCAATTATAACATTTTCAACCGACATATTTTTGTCTACAGCATGAATACTCATCTCTGTTTCAATCTCAAATCCCTTTGATAATACAGGAAATGTTTTAACGAATTGATAACTAAACGCTCTATACCCTGTCATAATATCTTTAATATCGCACTTAAATAAATGATTTATACTTTTACGTACAATACTATTACCAAAATTATGAAAAGGTCTTTTATTCTCTGTAAAATATGTTGATGATAAACGATCTCCTACAACCATATCTACGTTTCTTTCTAATACCTTTTGTACCATTTCCCTAGCAAATTCAGCAGGATATGTATCATCTCCATCCACCATTATATAGCATTCTGCGTCTATATCACGGAACATTCTTCGGATTACATTCCCTTTTCCCTGCTGATATTCATATCGTACAACTGCACCAGCTCTTTTAGCTATTTCTACTGTTTTATCTTTAGAATTATTATCATAAACATAGATTGTCGCTTCTGGTAAGGCTTCTTTATAATCTCTAACAACTTTCTCAATTGTTTTTTCTTCATTGTAACAAGGCACTAAAACTGCTATTTTATCCATTGTCTTGTACTCCTTTATTTTAACTGAAACTTAAATGTTATAATGTAAAACTGAAACTATTACACATATATTTAAACCAAATACCATTAAATACATCAATTTATTTGTTATCTCTTTTATATTTACTGTTATATTTTGGGATTGTACTAATATCAATATAGGAAATATAATAGGAATAAAATATCTACCTTGAATTCCTGATATTAATGTTGAACCCACGGGCGTCCATTGTACATATAAGCTTGTAGAAATTAACATTATAATTGAAAATACTAAACCAAAATAAATGTATTTCTCATTAATTAGATTACTACTATAAGACTTATTATCAATAAAGGTTGCAATAATTAATACTAATAAATATAAAAGTAAAACAATGTGATTAATAGGAATATCTAACCATCCCATTTGTGTACCTAACATTGTATATAAAAACATTTCACCGTTATTAATATATGTTCGTACTAAAGCAACAATATAGTATAAAGGTCTTGTAAGAATCAATTTTACTTGGCTAGCACTATCAACTCCTGGATTAAATTCTATTAAATAATTAGAAGATATCACAAGCCAAACAATACTTACTACCATAACTGTTAATAAAACCTGTATAATATGTTTAAAATAATTTTTTTTATCACCAAATTTATCCTTAGGTATTAAGAAAAAAACTAAACAAAACGGAACATAGACAATTTTATATAGACTTATAACAATAGCCAATATATACATTAAAACATAATGTTTTCTTTGTAACTTTGAGACATTATATCTTAAATATAATGCAAATGATATCATAGCAAATGAAAGTGCTACAACCATTCCATCGGGTGCTAGTGAAATTGATTCATGAATATTCATTGGTAATAATGAAATTAACAACATAATTTTTTTACCATATGGAATATATTTTATTGACAAGTAAGTTATTACAATAATCGAAATCATATTGAGAATTCGACCAAAATACTCAAGAGCAAGAACATTATTTGTAATTAATCTACCTATAAAAATACCTATTGCTTGTGGCATATAAGATATAGGTGCATATAAAGAGGTATTGGAAAATGTTAAAAACGTTCTATCCGAACTAATATTTTCATTTGATAATTCCTTAACCTCACTTATCCTCATATGCGTTCCAAATGTATTCAATCCAATTGGCAACTCTCTTCCTCCGGCACCCTCATTATTTTTATCAGAAATGAGATGCCCCTCAGATATTTCATATGCTCTGAAAAAATGAGATGGTTCATCAGGTATTCGATTCGGTGGGAGTACAAATTGATAAAATATGCTTAGACAAACAAATAATATCAAATAAATATTTTGAATTTTAATATCTCTTAAGTATAATAAAATACTTATAATTATAAATAGAATAGTCGTAATTATAATGCATATATATAAAATTAAATTTTTATCATTATAACTATAAATTAATTTATAGCATAAACTTGATCCAACTTTTTCTTCACCTGAAACTATAAGATCACTATTTGGAATATTTGTATTTTGATAAGCTGCGATAGCATTACTATCACTATCAGCATCAGTTTCAATCCTTATAATATATTCATTATTTTTAGTATTCTTTAGCTTTTTATCAAGAACAAAATTATAATACTCATTATCACCTAATTTACTAGTATTAATTTCCCATTTTTGAATCTCATTTTTACCTTCTAGTAAAGTTATCATCAAATTCGAGGTATTTTCCCTCGCAAAGGTTCCAAATAACAAAGATATTCCTTCTAATGTATTTTTATCGGACATAAACTTTTGTTCCAAATACATATTGTTTAATATCGGACCTACATAACTTGATGGAGCGATATCACTACTTGTCCAAATTGTAGTTTCTGTATTTCTATTAATATTATATATAAATATAATCATTAAGAAATAGATGAATAAAGTTATACCACTATACTTTATAATATTTTTTTTCACTTTATTTATAGCTCCTTATTTAATTGTTTTATATGTAAATTTATATGTAATAGTGGTTTATACATACGTATAAACCACTATTTAGAAAACATCTAAGTATATGTCAAAAGCACAGACCAAAACGCTCTAAGTCAGAATTGATATTGCCATACAGTACAATAACATTCATTCAAATTAATAATAGTTAATAATTGCTTAAACCTTAACTAATTTATTCTTTAAGTTCAATATAGGTTTCTCTATTATATTCCATGATAAGATAGATACTAATAAAACAACTATGCTAGACAATACAAAAAAAGTAGAAAAACCTAATTTGTCTTTAAAATATAAAGCTAAAAATTGTTGAATTGGAAATGCATATATATATATTCCATATGACCAGTCTCCATACTTTTTTATGTTCATAAATGGTCTAAGTAAACATATATACATAGTTACATAAGGTAATAACAATAATAAACTATACTTAACATATCCATAACGAGCTGATAAAATTAGTAAAATAGTAAATAGTAAAAATATATTTTTATTATACTTAATTTTATCTTTATAACAGTATATCATTGATCCTGCTATAAAATAATACCCCAATTCAATTAAGGAATTAACTCTACTAGTTCCAAACAACCAAAATACATCATCAATTATAATAGGAGCTTTTCCAAAACGTATATTATAAAATACTAGTAATAAGCTGATTATGTATATTAGTTTCATACGTTCTCTTTTTTTCAAGACACTATACGTGGAAATAAACATGATAAAAAAATAGCAAGCAACTTCATAGGGCAAGGTCCACATAGATGCATTTATACTACTTGGAAAAGGGTTTTTACTAAATACATCTGCTAATGAATAGTGAAAACCAAAAATACCAAAAGTTACATTATAAAATAGATATTTGAATGGATCACCTGTTCTTAAATACTCAATAAAATCTAATTCACTTACTATTGGTCCTAAAATAAATACGCTTAATACTAAAGAAAAGAATAGAGCAGGAAATATTCTTAAGCCCCTCTTTATAATGTAATCTTTATTACTTTTTGAATTCATCATACTCTGAGTGATTAGAAAACCACTAATAATAAAAAACATATATACAGCAACAGAACCAGATCCTATCTGCTCTCTAGAAAAAATGGCTAAAAAATCTTTAGCACCTGTAGGGCTACTTAACGTTGGACCATATAAAACAGGGTACGTATGTCCATATAAAACAATTACTGCTAATATAAGCCTAATTATATCCATTGAATTATTCTTATAATTATATTTATCTTCAAATGAGATAACCCCTTTATGCTTTGCTAACATTTAACTTATTCCTCCCAAAATGATCTAAAAGATTTATTAATTATCATTTTACATTATGATCTTAAGATAAAATTCTTTGCTTCACTTCCACTATTATTAGTTATATAACTTTTTAATACTCTCTCATGTGCTTTGCTAGCAACTTTTTGCCTTAATTCTTTATTCTCGATTAATATAACCAACGCTTTTAACCATTCCTCTCTATTTTTGCATAAATATCCATCAACACCATCGTTAATAACTAATGCCAATTCGTCATTATAACTTGCAACTGTAGGAACCTTTACCAATGCCGCCTCTGTCCATTTATTTTCAGATTTACAAGCATGAAAAAAAGTATTTTCTAACGGCATTAAGTTAATGTCAATCGAAGCAATTTCTTTAGGTAAATTTCTCCAGTCCATAAAATCAAAATGCTCAAGCCTATTGCTATATTTATTAAATTGCTCATCTATTTCTAAGCAACCACCAGTTTTTAAGTATACATTTGGATACTTTTCCATTATTTTTATTAAAGCCTGGCTAATTATCTCAAAATCTGCATTATGCGTATTGGATCCACTAAAATATCCCAATACAATTCTTTCTTTATTACTATCTTTATCTTCTATAGCTCTCAGAGATAATGTCAACATTTCAAGACTTGCAACATTTCTATTTACACAAACAGGTATATTCGGAAAATCAGCACTTATAGCATCTTTCATATGTTTGGTAGAAGTCAAAAAACCATCACATAATTTCATACATTCAAAAATATTATGTGAATAGTTCTCAAAATCTTTATATTCAGGATGTTTTAAAAACTCGAGAGATTTTATTTTATCATAATTAAAAATAAAATCATCTATATCATAAAATACCTTTATATTATATCTATGGCACTTTTCTACAAATTCTCTAATACTATCAGTAATTGAACACCTATAAATTACTACCGATTGATACATATTTAAATCAACATTATTCAGATCTTTGGTTTCAATAAACTTTGACACAATTCCAAGTGTCAGTAATTGTTCGATAAAATGTTCTACCCTATAACGTGACGAAAATGATATATATTCAGCAATAAAGAGAACTTCTTTTTTGTCCACCATACTTATAAGCTCACTATAGCTATTCTTATAATAATTTAATATACAATCTAAAGCTACAGAAGCATCAATTTTAGGAATTATTATACCTTTTTTATACTCTCCTACTCTTTCTGCTGGCGCCCCAATATCAAAAACAGCCACTGGATATCCCATTTTCATAGCTTCTTCCGTTGTATACGAAAAAGTCTCTGGCCAAATCGATGTAATGAAAAATATATCTATATCATAACTTAAAACTAATTTAGGTATTTCTTCGGGCTTATATTTACCAGTTTGAATAAAATGGTTACTTTCCATTTTTTCCATTGACTCCCCAATAAGAATAATATTAATGTTAAGATTTCTTGATTCGATAATATTCAATAATTCTTTAATTATTTTTACCCCTTTATGTTCGCTAAGAACCCCTAAAAGACCTATATTTAATGTTTTAGTTACTTTATACTTATGATTCAAATCAACTAAATAATTTACCTGATGAGGAATTAGCTTAATATTAGGCAAATCTCCATAAGATTTTTTTAAAAGACTAATAGAGTTATTGGAAAATCCTATAATTTCATCACAATTTTCTAATAACTTTTTCCATTTAATCCTCCATACTGACATACTTTCATATTGCAAATAATTATTAAATTTCATATTATTAACTATACATTTTTCACAATCGCTTATATTAGGGATTCCACAATATTCCCCTTTATAATTTATTAAATTTGTAGAAGGACAAATTGAATAAAAGTCATGTAATAAAAATGTTAAACTAATATCTTTGCTTTCTTTTATTTTTAATATTATATCAAAAAGATTATACAAATTCGGATATGTAACTAACTCATTTATCCATATTTTATTGATATGAAATATATCAAAAATCTGTAAAACTTCTTCGATATTATTAAAGTAATAAGCTAACTTATAATCTTTAAAATAATAATCAAGTGTATAATTGTTTCTACCAATATCATATTTACATATAAAAATACTATTTCCTTCACTGATAATAGCTTTTACTTTATTATTAAGATAAGCAGATGCTCCCCCTCCAATATTATGATCAAAGGCAAACACTACTTTATTTTCCACAATATTACAGCTTATTGCCATTATCATTAAATCTCTAATTTTTTTAACGGGATCCTTTTCACAATATTTAGCTACATCAATATCATAATTTGGGTGCTTTTTTAAAAGAAGTTTTTTATTCTTTTCTAGAAGTTCTTTCTTCTCAGAACTCATAAAACTTCCACCATGTTTATGATACACAAATAGATTTTCAACATGTACATTTTTAAATCCTGCTTTTATAGCTCTTTGACACCAATCATTTTCTTCGCCATACCCTCTAATGAATGTATCATCATCTAATAATCCTACGCTCTTAATTGCATCTCTACTCATGCCCATACAAAAACCAACTCCCGTCGGAATTATTTCAAAAGTTGGATTTATTCTTTGAAACTGACTATCAATTGAATTTACATCTAAATTTTCAAAAATAACATTATCTTCACAAAAATTAGGAAAACTACATATTGTACCACATGTAGTAAATGGCGTTGTAGTGGCCACACTGTTATCTAATAAGATTGGAGCCATAAGTCTTTCTAACCAATATTCAGGTAATTCAACGTCTGTATTCAATAAAACAATATGATTTGTACTAAATTTGAGTCCTTTATTTACTGTTTTAACAAACCCTAAATTTTCTTCATTTTCAAGTACAATTACATTATTCTCTTTTTTCCTTAAGTTATCTAAGAAAGGTGCTATTCTAGAATCTGTACTTTTATCATTTATAATTATCAAACGATATTTCATTTTAGTTCTTTTAACTGAATTAAACAACGCCTCGAAATAATCATATCCATTATAAACAGGTACTATAATATCTATTTTCTCATTATTTTCATCGCTATTGATATACAGATCATTTACATTCTTTTCAATAAGTTCAATAATATTTTCTCTAGGTGTAGATACATCACTAGTAGTAGAAATTTTAAAACCTAAAATATTTCTTATCTCTTTTATTTCTCCATCTTTTAATAAAGTTAACGCAGTCTTTATATTCCTTTTATTTATCTTCTTAATAAATAAATTTATCCTTTTTCTCAATGGATTATTTATCTTATTGAGAAGTATTAAAGACACTTTTCCATTTACTGTACATTCAATATATATTTTTAATTTTTTATAATTAGATATACTACACTTAATTGAAAATCCACTATTTTTTGCATTTTCATTTTTATAAACATTGTATACGTCATCCCTTATAATTCGATCTTTTACATCAACACTATATTCATTTCTATTACTAATTAACTTTACTTTTAAGTCTTCAATTAAATTATTAGAATTAAATACCCACCCAACAACATTCAAGACATCATTGTTTATTTCTAAACAGTCAATACCATAATAAAAATCACTTAATTCTATTTTATTTTTTTTTTTGAATTTATTTTTTATCTGTTTAAATATATTTAAAATTTTCCAACTTTTTGAAGTATAAACCAAAGTCAATTCTTCTCTCACGGCATCTTTTTCCACTAATGCAGCGTGATGATGCTCAATAAAATAATTCTTCTCTTTTTCTAATTGATTATTTTTATTTTCTAACTCACCATTTTTATTTTCTAATTCACTATTTTTATTTTCTAATTCTTCATTTTCATGTTTTAATGTTTCAATTATACCTTTAAGATAATTATTGTAATTAAAGGTATTATCTATCTTATCTTCTAGTTGTGAAACTTTATCTGAAAATTTACATATATCCACCCTAGATTGTTCTAATATAGAATTATTACTCTCTATTAAAGCATGGAATCGATTTTCCAAAGCATTCTTTTCATTTATAAGTTTATCATTGGTTTCTTGTAATTTCTTATTATGATCTTCAATCTGGTTAATATATAATGTAGTTTTTGAATACTCCAATAACTTATCAAATATATCAATATATTCAATTTCATTTATAACTAATATATCTGCAGTTACTTTTATATATCCACTATCTTTTTCATTAAATTGTATGGTTATATTAGGGTCGGTATTATTAAAAAGCAAATAATTACCTATATGAAATCCATTCGTTAAATATTGAATAGTATTTCCATTTGAATTTATAATTCTTAAGTTTTTTAAAATACAGATTGCCGCTTCAATTGGATCTATACGAATAGACTTATAATTTTCAATCGATTCAACTTTTAAATCCAAATGATTATTTTTGATGCAATCATTATATTTATAAGTATGTGATTCATTGAATCCATCCCCTAAATCATAATATATTTTACTAGATAACTTGTTTTGCTTTAATGAGTCAATGTCTATCCTTAATTTCATTTCATATTCATAAATAATATTTTCAATATCACGTCTTTTTTCAAAAACCACTGCCCAAGGACATATAAAACTAACATCAGTTACCAGATTTCTATAAAATGAATTATCCGCAAATATTCTTGCCCAATATTCTAAGAGTTGTACATTAACATGTGTACAATCTTCAATATCATCAGGAGTAGAAGTAAAAATTATTGTGTTAGTATAGTTACATAAATTTTGTATAGCCTCTTTTCCTTTTTCTGGATAAAGGTGTTCTAATACTTCTATTGTAATTATTAAATCAAATTTCTGTGGTATATTTTCTGGTAATGCCTCATCAATTGAATGAACAAAGCAGTATGGTTTTATATCTTCTCTAACCCTTGCAATTGTATACTCAGATATATCAAAACCATAGGCTTCTACTCCTCGATCCCTTAAAGCTTCCACTAAATATCCCATTGCACATCCAGCATCAAGTACAGTCTTAGGATTGTATAATTCAATAATTTCATCTGCAATTTTATTAAATAAAGGTGTCCATTGTTCTCTATCCATGTAATTTCCACCACCATTATTTTCATAAAATTCATTAAAAAAATAACTATTATATTTGGAATTCATTTTTTCTCTCCTATTTTTAGGTAATGATAATCAGTTGTCAAACCATTTATGAGGAATAATATATCGTCCCTCTCCACTATAATCTGAAACTACATTTATTTTCTTAATCATATCTATATAGTGAATCGGTACAGTAGCAGTTTCTTCAAATAATGCAACATTAAAATAATATTGCCCCCCATTTGATCGAAGGCCATAAGGATACTCTAAGGTTATTTTATTTCTTCCATACTTCCATGGTATCTCTATACCATCAAGTAAAGTATTTAATCCACACATATAATCATCATCTATACCTAATAGCGCTATACCGATAACTGGCTCACTCAAATTTTCATCATAAACATCGTATGTTACCCTTATTTTAATATACTCATCATATTTTATTTCTTCTACAGATTGATTGTTTTCATTTAAAATTTCGAAGTTAATAATCTCTGCTATATTATCACCAGGCGTAAACTCTTTTTCAGTATTTTCGATAGAACTATTTTTAATTTCTCCTAAATCTTCAAGTTCTCCTAATTTAAGAAAATCTAAATATTTATCAATAACTTCGTTTACTTCACCCACTAATTTAATTTCTCCGTTATTCAACCATATAGCTTTTGTACAAAATCTTCTAATAGCATTTGTATCATGAGAAACAAATAAAACTGTAGTTCCTCCTTGCATCATACTTTTCATTTTATTCATACATTTAATTTGAAAATGCATATCTCCAACCGAAAGTGCTTCATCCACAATCAAAATTTCAGGTTCAACATTTATAGCTACTGCAAAAGCTAACCTGGCGAACATCCCTGAAGAATATGTTTTTACTGGTTGATTAATAAATTCTCCAATATCTGCAAACTGAACAATATCATCTAAACGCTTGTCCATCTCCTCTTTTGTATACCCCATAATAGTACCGTTTAAATATATATTTTCTATTCCAGTATATTCACTATTAAACCCAGCACCAAGTTCAAGTAATGCTGATATTTTTCCCTTTACTGCAACTTTTCCTGAAGTAGGGGACAAAACTCCTGTTATAATCTTTAAAAGTGTTGATTTTCCAGAACCATTTGTTCCAACTATACCAATATTCTCACCCTTTTCAACTTTAAAGGATATATTGTTTAATGCATAGTGTTTATTATGATACTCTTTATTTTTAAAGCTCAGAGATTCCTTCATTCTATCTAAAGGTCGATCATATAGCTTATATACCTTAAATAATTCTTCAATCTCAATCATTAATTTCCCCATGTTATATCCTTTCTATAATACATCAGCGAAATGTTGTTTTAACTTTTTGTATACAGTGCTACCTACAACTAGCATTACGATGGTGAAACACCAAAAGTATAATGATTGTATTGGCTTATCCCAAAACCATACCTTATTTATTAATGAATCTCTATAACCTTCTGTTATGTAGAAAATAGGATTAAGTACGGCTAACAATCTCAAATTACCAGTAAGTATGGTATTACTCCATAATATAGGGGTCATCCACATAAGTATCTGTAAAATTATTCCGATTATTTGTGATAAGTCTTTAAAAAATGCGTAAATTGAACAAGTTATATAAGATACTCCAATCAATAAAAATATAGTGCAAAAGATATAATAAAATAGCTGCAAAGAATAAACATTTAGTAGATTCCCTTTTAATATAAACATTATAATCGCAAAACCAATAAACACTAAGTGAACATAAAAAGATGAAATAATCTTAACTATTGGCAATATATCAATATTAAAAACAATCTTTTTAACTAAATAGCTATAATCTACTAAGCTACTTGTTCCACTATTTATTGCTTCCTGGATAAAAAACCAAGGTACTAACCCAGCTATAAACCATAGAATATATGGCACACCTTCAATTGGTGATCCGTTTTTCAAACCATATTCAAATACAAACCAATAGACTAATATCGTTACAATCGGTTGAATAAATGCCCATATTATTCCCAAATAAGACCCAGCATATTTTGTTTTAAAATCATTTTTTGATAATCTCCACATTAAAGTTTTATCTTTAAATAAATTATGAAATAGTTCATATAATGGATAAATGTGTTTTATACAAAGCATTATAATGATATCAATAATACAACATAAAATAATTTGCACAGTTAAATTTAATATTCTATATTGATTATAAATACTACTATATATTGTATCACTTAATTTAAATACAATAAATGGGTCACTATTCTCTGCTATTAATTGAAAATTCCCATTAAAATATTCTAAACTTTTGATATTTTGTTGATTATTCTTATCAATAAATATATTCTTATCTAAAATTGTATTGTATGTTTTATAGCTTAACCTAATATCACTAATATTTTTAATACCTTCATTATTACCAAAATCAAATCTAAGATATAATGAATCTAATGGTATTTCTATATTTATATTTTTCAATTTTTCAT